>JBFIJN010000191.1:0-15368 GCA_041600735.1 Nannocystaceae bacterium | reverse complement strand
GCCGTCGGGCAGCTCCGTTCGGATCACCCGCCCGAGCGGATCGTAGAACAGCACCGGCGTCACACCATGCTCGACGATCTCCGCCTCGTCTTCGAACGCCGACGTAGTCGAGAAGAACGGCTCATACTGCCGAATGGGCATTCCCTTGTTGTTGCGGATCGTCCTCCCATTCCCCACCCAGCGCTCCACCGGCTCCGGCAGGATCTCATCGTAGACCTCGACCCCAGGCTGAGCTTTGGCCTTGGCCATCACCGTCTCGCCGCGCCCATCGCTGTAGGCATAGGTCTCGAGCCAACGCCCGGGGTCCGCACCATGCAGCTCGCGCGCCTCCGTACGCATCCACACCGGCGTGCCGTGGTCGTGCCACGCCCACAGATCGTACTCGAGCCGCGACGTGGGCTCGACGAGCGAGTCCATGTTGGTATCGCCGATCTTGCCGAGCGTGGCGGCCCGCTCGAGCTGCCCGAGCCCATCGTAGCCGGCGGCCGTGCGGTTCCCGTTGGGATCCGTGACGAGCACCGGCGCGAGCAACCGATAGTCGTACTCCGCGAGCACGCTGTTGCCCACGGGGTCGAGGATCTCCGTCACCACGATCGCGTCGGCGTCATACGTGATCGACGCCTGATTCCCGAACGGATCCACCGCCGCGGTCGGCAGGTAGAACCGCGCAGGATCGAAGACCTGCCGCGGGCTGCGAGTCCACCACAGCCCGTCCTCGAGCACGTAGCCGCCCTCATCCTGCAGCAGCGCAGCGTCGACAGCCGTACCGAACACCCCGGTCACCTGCGCGCTAGAGAACGCAGCAGCACGCGACCCATAGGGCAGCGCGCGCAGCCCAGGCTGCCCCAGCGGAGCCGGACCCGTGAGGTCGTCGGTGTAATAGAAGGATCGCTGCACCCCAAGACTCCGCCGCACCTCATCGGTCGGCAAGATCTCCGCCTCGAACGCCACCACCGGCGCCCCCTCGATCGCCGTCGCGAGCGCCTGCCACGACCACGGCTGCAACGGATCCCCAGCCTGATTCGTGAGCTCGAAGCTCCGCGCCTCCACCGGCACACCCAGCCGATACGGGCCCTCCTCCTCGGCCTGGTTGACTACGTCAACCTCGCTGCACACCACAGACGTCTGCCCTTGCTCGACAAACCCAGCCACCCTCCGCGGATACGCGACCGCGACCGAGCGCAGCGTATTACCAAACGCATCCACCTCCAGCGTCGCACTCTGCGCAAGCCGCGGATCATCGCTCACCCGCTCATAGTGATACGTCAGCGCCTCCCGCTCGTGCACGAAGAACACCGCGTGCCGCTGCCCCTCACGCGCCTGCTCGAGCCGCACGGCAAAGCTCCGCTCACCCACCGAGTACGGCACCCCCGCCTGCGCCGAGCCATCCTCCGCAAACACCTCCTGCCGCAGCACCGTGCCCTTCAGCGCCCGCACGGCTTCACGCGCCTCCTCCGGCCGCAGCCCCCCGGGCAGCGTCGTATCGGGCAGCTGCACCGCATCACCATCACCCGACCAATACTCCGCCGCGAGCTGCGTCGAGATCCGCTCCCGCCCCAAGTACGCCCCGGTGTGGAACCACGTCCGCGTCCGCACGGGCGGCACATCGAGCGAGTGCTCCGGCCCGGCCTCGAAGACCTCCGCATCCCACTGCTCGACCATCCCGAACCCGCGAAACTCTCGCTCGGCTCCATCGAAGTACCCGTGGTGATACGCGTAGCTCGTGACCATGCGATGGCCGGTCACGTGCTCGATCACCTCCACCTGCTCGACCACCTGCACCGGGAACGGCAGCCGCGTCACCCACGGCCGCCCCGCGGCGCGATCCTCCAGGTAGTACTGGGTCGACGGTGCATACGAGAGCCGTGTCTCCAATCCGCGCCCGTTCGTCACGCTCGCCAGCAAGTACGGCTTGGTCTCCAGCAGCGGCACGTACCGCAGCCGAAACTCTCGATCGCCAGGAGCCGACGACGACCACACCAAGCACCCCGTGCCGCGCCCCTCGAGATCCATCACATCCGCATGCGCCAGCGCGTGCACGGCCGGCACGCTCTCGATCCGCACCGGCGACTGGAACCGATTGCCCGAACCATTGATCCACACCCGCGCCCCATCGCGATCGAAGTACACGATATCCGCGGTCCCGCTACCATCGATGTCGGCCAGCCGCACGCGATCGGCACGCATCACGCTCTCGTTCTCGAAGCCCGAGAGCCCGCCCATGACCACGCGCGCGCCAAAGCGCCCGTACCCGAGGTTGGGCCAGTACGCGACCTGCCCGTTCGCCACGCGCACGACATCGGCGAGCCCATCGCCGGTCATGTCGGCGAGCCCCACCAGCACTCGCGGATCGCGATGCACGATCTGCGGCGCCTTCGCCTCGTCTTGCGGCTTGGGCACGCGCACCGGCTTGCCGTAGCCCTCGCGCCCCTTGCTCGGCCACCACAGCAGCGCGTCCCCGTGATCGACGAGCAGATCGCTCAGCCCATCACCGCTGAGATCCGCAGACTCGACCCCCCCAACGCCGGCGCTTGCAGGCACCGACGCGAACGCCCGAAACTCACCCCAGCCACCGTCCTCCGTGCGCGGCACCGTTCCCGGCGCCACCCCATCGAGGGCCACCATCGACAGCGCTCCGCTGCCATCGACATCCAGCAGCCGCGCCGCAGCGGACCCGAGCATGCTGGGCACGCTCGGCAACGTCACCGCGCGCCCAAACCGCCCGCCGCCCTCCGAGCGCTTGTATCGCCACACGCCGCCGTGCGTCACCAGCAGCCCCGGGAGGCCCTCGGCGTCGAGATCGAGCAATCGCATCGCCGAGCCATCGAGCCCGCCCGCGACATCGCGCAGGCTCTCCGCGTCGACCTGCCGCGACTCGCTCTGGAGCTGCGCCGACGTGTACTCGACTCGCACCGGCGGCGTCGCCTCGGCGCGATAGCTCCCGTCGCCCTGCTGCACGTACCCGCGCTGATTGACCGCGCGCAGCAGCGTGACCACCTCTGATCCCTCGTGCTCGAGGTCCGTCGACGCCACCAACACCGGCCCGGCCCCGAGCGCGGCAAACCGATGGAACATGAGCACGCGCCGACACAGCCGACGCGTACGGATCTCGAACCCCGCGCGACAGCTCGACGACGGATCGAGCCGCGCCACCCACGGTCGATCGGCTGCATACGGAACGACCAACGCCTCCGTGACCGCCTCGCTCGAACCCGGCACCACCTCCCCGTGGTCACCATAGTCGAACACCACCTCGAACATCCACTCGTCGTCCGCAAGCACCGCCCCGAGCGGAGCCGCGCTCCGATTGCCATAGCGGATCCTCTTTAGGTACCGCTGCGGCTGCTCGCCTCCCCTCGCCTCTTCCCACGGGGCCAGCGCTTCCACGCCAACCAGATCCTCCGCCGCATACTCGTAGAGGCTGACGTTCCCGCGATCGTCCTCCACGCGATCGAGCAACCACCGAAACACCTGCCGCGGATACCCGGGCCGCGCCACGCGACTGTTGCTACTACGCCCGAAGTACGACGTAGCGTTGCTGCGATCGGTCACCCGCCAGTGGCTGCTGCCATCGCTCGTGCTCTCCCAGCGCTCGATCCTCGCGAACCCAGCCTCGATGCGCGGCCGATAGCGCAGCACGCGATGCCCCTCCTGCTCGAGCTCCACGCGCTCCCAGCCGTCCTCGCCTTCACTCAGCGCGGGCACGAGATCCTCGGCCCCCGAGAGCACGAACACATCGGACTCCTCGTCATCGAGGTAGCGCGGCAGCCCGCGGTCGGTCTTGCGCGAGACCGACGGTGGCGACAGCGACCACCCCAGCCCGAACGCCCCGTTCCCCGCGCCCGAGTCGTACGCGAGCGACAACCCTGGCCCGAATCCCCCACGCCCCGGCGAGGTCACCACCGGGATCGACAGCGACCCCGTGCCCGTGAACGCAGCCATCTGGAACTGCTCGCCCAGCCCGCGCAGCGCCCCACCGCCCTTGGGCAGCGTCAACGAAGGCACCGCATCGCCCATCGGCCCGCTCTTGCCCTCGCCCTCGCCCTCGCCTTCGTCTTTGCGCCCCACCCCATCGGTGGTGGTGCGTCCGAACGCCAGCGCCCCCGAGGGCGCCCCCGCACCGCGCTGCGCCTCGCCCTTGCCCTCGGGCTCTCGACCGAATGGCGCCGGCATCGCTCAGCCTCCCTCCGTGTAGCGCACCACGAAGATCAGGTCTTCGAGCGTGGTCGGGTCGGGCACGAGCCCGGCCGCGATGTCGATCCGCCATGCTCCGAATGCTACGGCGTTGCTCATGCCGATCGGTCCGGCCGTGAACCCAGAGAGCTGCGCGTCCTCCACCAACACGCCAGACTGCGGCATACCGCCCGGCGCGGTGACGTCGACCGTGGCTCCGCTCACGCCGCCGCCGCCTGCTAGCACGACGAACACCTCCGACACCCGCAGCGTGCTGCCGCTCAGCGGATGCGGATAGTGCTCCGCGCCGAGCACCACATCCACTCGATGCGGCTGCTCCGGCTGCGGCTGCCGGAATGCGGCCCACGCCTCCGGGAAGCGCGAGCGCACGCTCCACGCCCACATTCGCCCTGCGCCGTAGTCGGCCGACCCGAGCCCCATCGCATCGAGGCGTGTCTTCAGCGTGCTCTCGACCTGCGAAGCAAACGCCTGCCCGCCTTCGCGCGCCGTGTACTGCAGCTCGAGCACCACATCCGCGATCGCCCCGTAGTCGAAGCTGCGCAGCGCCTTCGGCAGATCGATCCGCCAGTGGCTCGCCGCCCCCTTGCCCTCGAACGGCAGGTAGCGCTCGTCTCGCAGGTTCACCTCGAACACCCCCGCATCGGATTGCCCCGTGCTGGTCGCGATGCTCTGCGTGGCTCCGCCCGTCTCCACCACCGGCTGCCCCGGATCACCGTAGCTCGTCGCCGACGTGCGCACCTCACTGCGCGTGAGCGTGAGCGTGGCCCCGATCGAATCGAACGGCCCCGTGTTCCCGATCACCGACAGCCGCACCGACCGCAGCCGCCGCATGTAGTGGCTCGGATGATCGAGCTCGAACAACGCCTCGGGCACGTGCACATCGCACGACCCACCATGCCGCAGCTGCATCAGCGCGAACGGATCGATCCTCGCGAGCGACACCCGCTTGCCCAGCTCGTACTCCCGCCGGTTGTTGGCGAGGTACGACGTCTCCATGCGCCGGAGATCGTGCAGCAGCCGCTCGCCCGCCAGCAGCCCCTTGCGCCGATTGTCCCAGTACCCGAACTCGATGAAGCTCGCGTCGGGGGTCCCCAGCTCGTGTCGATAGCAACGCTGCGCCTGCTTGGCGATCTCGAACGCGAGCTGATAGCCCTGGAAGTAGCTCCGCGACAGCTCCGAGCCGAGCCAGCGGAACAGGGCGCTGTTGGTGTAGCGCTCGCGCAGGTAGGCATCCACGGCCTGCGCGTTGGCGGTCTGGGCATCGTGATCCGCGAGCTCGCGCTTGGCGATCTCGATGCGGAGCTGTGCGCCGATGAGGTCTTGCTCGAGTCGGGCAATTTCCTGTTCGGCCTGTTCAGCCTGAAAGGTCCACTCTTCTCGGCGGCGCTCGTACCCGCCTTCTAGTCCGGCGATCGTGGCCGAGGTCTGCAACAGTTGAATCTGGCCCTGTACGAAGATCGCACCTATCCGCGTGACGGCAGACAGTTGTTGACCACCGAAGTCGGCGACGATGTGAGGTCCAAGACCGCTGGTGCCGACTCCGAACTGCGGGATTCCGGCGAGCGTCGCCGTTGCCGCGTCCAATCCCATGGCAATCTTGGTCTTAGTGTGTGCCTCACCGAGCTTCGAGATTTGCCCCTGCTCCCACGCGGATTTCGTGGACAGTGCAAGCGATGCGTTGAAGCCACCAGCACCCTGAACGCTCGCTCCATTGAGGCCTATGTAGTGATCTCTGCGATGTGTGGCGGTATCGATCGCCTTCTTGATGCTCGTCACCGCCTCCTCGCCCTCCTGGATCCTCTGCTCCCGCACCTGCCGGAGCGTGACCAGCAGCTTGCTCTCCTGCCGCGCCCGCAGCTCGGCGAGCTCCTCGGCGTCCGTATTGCGCAGCGCCTCCGCCAACGCGGAACCGAACCCTCGCACCTCGGCCGCAAGCTCCTTCGCGAGCCCGAGCATCGTCGAGAACCGGTAGTGCGGCAGTGAGGCCCCCACGTCGCTCAGCGCAGCGGAGAGGTCGACCCCTGCGGCGACCGCCTGCGCCAACAACCCAGGATCGATCGGAGGCTCGAACAACGGCAACTGCCGCGCCACGCCCTCGATGTTCAAGCAGTGCCGCAGCTTGAACAGTCGGTCCGCCACGACATCCCAGTAGCGCAGCAGGGTCTCGTTGTGCGGAACGCAGAAGTACAGCCGCGGCGTGGGATCTTCCGGCTGGACGCCGACGAAGTACGCGGTCGCGAACATCTGCACCAGCGAGATCGTGTGCGAGCTCGGCGGAACCAGCACCCCCACCTTCGTCTTGCTGGCACCCTTCAGCGGGTGGAGGGCGAACGTGGCCGACGCGAGCTTGGTGGCGGCGACGTTTCCCTTGTGGTCGAGCGTCGCGCTCGGGATCGCGTTCTCGGCCTGGGCCATGAAGTTCGAGAACTCGTCGATTTCTCCCTGCACGTCGGCGTAGGTCTTCGCTGCGCTCTCTTGCGCCGGTAGCACCGTGGGGCGCGGCCCCAGCAGCTGCGCGGCGAGGACATACAGCTGCAGCGCCTCATTGTTCGACTCGATGGTGTCCTGCCGAAACAGGTGGTCACCCCACTCGACCAAGTTGTCGAGGTAGCGCATCAGCACCCAGCGCTGGTAGGCCGACTGCCGCAGCCGCGCCAGCGCATGCGGCCGGAACGGATTCTTGCGCCACTGCGCGATCTCGTCGAGCGTCTCGTTGCGCAGCTTCTTCTTCGCCGAGTCGTCGCCTTCGTAGTGCAGCGACTCGAGCTGCTCGACGACATCGGTCACCTCGCCCTGGAACAACGGCTTGACCTTCCAGTAGCGCGAGGGCGTGGGCGCGTTGCCGCCCTCGGTGGGATCGAACACGAAGTGCAGCCAACGCTGCGCCTCCGCGAACTTCTTCTCCTCGGAGAGCCGCAGCGCCACGAACATGGGCACATGGAAGAACAGCTCCCAGTTGTAGACCGAGTAGGCACCCCCATGCTGGAAGTCGAGCTCGTCGATGACCGTGCCATCGATCGTGGACTCGGGCGTATAGAGCTCGTTCCAGTTGTGTCGGATGAGCTGACGGGCGATGCCCTCGCCGTCTCCCGTCGCCGGAGGGTGGAAGATCCCGTCGACGCCGTGCTTGCGTACCAGCGACAGCAGCCGCTCCGCGAACGGATGGCTGAACGCCGACAGCTCGAACGACCACGACTCGTAGGCGGAGACGGCCGTGTCGTCGGTGGTCGCGACCTGTGCTTGCAGCCCGTCGGGTGCTTCGGCTCCGCTCCACTCCGTGCCGGCGGGGTTGCCGACCAGCGACCCCGAGGGGGCCTGGTGGGCCGGTAGCACGCCACCGTGCACGAACTTCGCCAGGTGATGGAGCGCGGGAGGTGCTCCGGCCGGATTCGCCGCGAAGTCGTCCTTGGGCTTGGTGTGTCGCGGGACCAAGAAGAACGAGCGCACGCGGTCCTGGAACACGAACGGGGACAGCGAGCCAAAGCCCGGATATTGTCGCGAGGCCCCGACCGTGAACATGAACGGCGCCCGAAACAGGGGAACCGAGGTGAAGCTTCCGGTCGCCCCGGAGCGAACGGGGACCTCGAAGTCGAACGAGGTATCTGGCGTGGGGACATAGCCGCGCAGCCGCGCCTCCGTGTGCTTGGGGCTGAGCCACGGCTCCCACCCGTAGCGCCCGGCCGGGGCGAGCGAACGAGTGCCGAGATCCTCTCGAGAGCCCCCCAGATAGAAGCGAGGCGTGTACCCACAGTACAGCGAGTGGGCTCGGAACGACGGCGCGATCACCAGAGTTCCTTCGTCGTCGGCCAGAAACGTGCGAAAGAAGAATCGATTCGATCGCGGAGCCTTCAACACGGAATTCGGAACGGGGATGGGATACAGAATGTTCTCGTCGGTCACGGTGCCGTCGGAGACCTTCAGGTCTCCCCACTGACCGTTCTCGCGAGTCGACCATGACATGCGGATCTCATAGTGCCGGGGCAGCGGTATGTCCGGGTTCGGCGCAACGTCCATCTCCGGCGCCTTCCGCTGGAAGCTCGGCCAGAACAGCATCAGCCGCCTCCGGAACACCGCCGGAATCACCGACTCCGCCTCGATCTGCAGCGGCACCTCCTCCCACGGCGTCCAGTACGAGTCATCCACCCTCATCCGATAGAAGTACCGATACGGCTTCGCCTTGGTGCGCGCGAACACGTGCAGCCGATCCACCGCCATCGTGTCGGCCGGACCAACCTCGCGCTCGTGGTAGATCCCGGCCACGTGGAGCTGGGCGATGCGATCGAGCTGCTGCACATACGCGGTGACCGCAGCCTCGGCCGACGACTCGGAGAGCTCGCGCTCGAGCAGCGTGTTCTCGAACGCGGTGAACAGCTCGGTCTTGTCGTCGCGCAGCTCGGGCTGCAGCCAGTTCTCGGGCCACAAGAAGATCTTGCGGTTGGCCTCCCACACGCGGTAGCGCGACATCCACTGCCACTCGGCGCTGGCGCTCGACGAGAGGTTCACCCCAGGCTCGAGGTTGAGCTGCACGCGCTGCACGAAGGTCTGCACCGAGCTGAGCGCTTGCTTGATGCGCGAGGTCTTGGCGCACGGCGAGATCTGCGTGTCGATGAGCAAGCGCCCAAACAGATCCTCGGGGGTGCGCGCATCGGGCTCTCGCGCGAGCACGTAGGCGACCAGCGCATCGCGCTGCCGCAAGCGCAGCCGATCGCGCAGCGGCTCGAGCACCGACGGCCAGCGCTCGGCGGGCAGGCGGGCCTTGGCGGCCGCTTGGATGTCGCGAGCGGTCGCGGTGCTCGGAGCGGCCACCGCCCAGGTGCACGCACGCGCGGCGGTCACCCCGAGCCGACGCGCGAGCGCGAACGCATCGCCGAGCTGCCACAGGGCGTCGACGGTGCGCGTAGCCGGCAGCTCGATGCCGCGTTGTGCCGCGACGGCCACGATCGAGGACTCGCCCTCGGCCAGGCCCGGATCTTCCCAGCCAGTGTGCCGCGCCAGGACGGCCCGGAACACCACGTCTGGGATCCCCAGCACCCCGCGCAGGCCCACGATCCCCCCCATGTGCTCCTGGGCGAGGTGGACGAAGCGCTGAAGCGCGAGCCACGGGGTCAACAGCCCCGATACCCCGGCGACCGTCTCGGTCGGCAGGTCGGCGGGCGAGAGCAGGCCATGCGCCGCGGCGCCGCTCTGCAGCAGCCAGCGCAGGTCATCATCACCCAGCCGCGCGTGCTCGATGAGCGCGGCGGCCTTGGCCAGCCACCGCACGGCTTCGAACTGAGGCGCCAACGACACGAACCCCCCGCTGCCCTCCTCCAAGTGCACGGGTAGCTCCGGGTCGGCGAGCGCCGCGGCCTGCGTCGTGAAGTCGATCGCATCGACCAGCACCGTGGCCGACGCCACGAAGCGGTCCAGACGGCGGGCGCCTCCACCGTCGACCACGGCCAGCAGCATCTCCACCGCCCCCGTCGAGAGCGCGAACGCGACGGCGAGCTTGCGATTGACCACGCCCACCATCGAGCGACGGCGGAGGTATGGCACGAGCTCGGCGAGGACCAGCCCCGCGCGATGCTCCGGGTCGCCCATCGGATCATTGCCTCCCATGGGCAAGGGATCGAGATCGTTCCACGTGCTCTCCGAGAGGAACGGCGCAAACGCGGGCGGGAGCTCGTCACCGAGATCCGGCGCCTGGTACACGACGGCCATCAGGGCGTCTGCATCGGCCTTGGACAGCACCCGGTCGAGCTGGTCGATCAACACGGCCACGCGGGACCGCGACGGATCGAGAGCCGCATCGAGCTCGCTCCTCACCGCCTGGAGCCCGCGCACCAGCTCGACCAGCAACGCCGCGATCGCGGCCGCCGAGATCCCGGACGGCTCCGCGCCCTGGTGGCGCAGCTGCCCGTCGAGCTCGAGCACCGAGACCCGCGCCCGTACGATCTCGTCACGAACCCGCACGAGCTCCTCTACGGCATCGAGCGCGCCCGCGCCCACCACCGCGAACGGCACGACCCCCGACATCCGCACGAGCGCGACGAGCTCGTCGGCGCGCAGCTCCAGCGCGCGCGCCAGCGAGGCACAGCGATACAGCCACGAGAGATTGGCGACGGTCGTGGTGGTGCGAGCCGGATCGAGCGACAGCAAGCGCGCGACCGCGTCCTCGGAGCACGAGAGCGCGGCGGCGAGCCTCGGCATGACCGCGCTCATCGCCACCGCGGGCTGCCCGAGTGCGAGCGGCCCGACCTCGCCCTGCGCGGTGACCTCGACGAAGATCTCCTCGTAGTGCGAGCGTCCGCCCGCGGTCGGTGCAACCACGGAGAGATCGCCGAACCACGCCATCAGCTCCCGGTGTGGCAGGCTCGCGAAGCGCTCGTGCAGCGCGATGAAGCGCGCGAGCGCCCGTAGACACGCCATGTCGAGGGGATTCGACCCCTGCGAGCCCAGCGCAGAGATCGCGGCATCGACCTCGGGCATCGACCATCCGAGCGCGCGCTGAAGACGAAGGAACCGGTGGATCCGCGCGCGCCTGCCATCGTCGAGCCCGGTGATCGAGGCCCCGTCGAGCTGGCAGGGCGTCTCGTACGCGATCCCGAGCTGCCCCGCGCTCGCGTAGCTCGTGAGCGCCAGCACCTGGAAGCCCTCGAAGTCGAGCTGCGTCTGCGCCAGGAACCACCGCGCATTGCCGCTCGGCGCGGGCCAGGCCTCGACCCCCCACAGCTCGTGCAGCGACGAGCCCACGTCCTCACCCGCAATGATGTTGGCCGCGAGCTGCGTCAGCCCCAGCCGAGCGAAGGCGATCGTGTCGTCGAGCGCGGGCGAGGGCGCCCCGCACACGGCGAGCAGCTCGTGTCGCGCGACGCCGAGGTGCCCCAGGAACGTCTCGCTCTCCTCGCGCGCGAGGTCGAACGGTAGCGTCCACGGGTACACCGCGGTCCGCAGCACCTCGTACGCGGCATCGAGCTGGTGCTCGGGCTGGGCGCGCAGCTCCGAGGCGGGTCGCGTGGTCTGCGGCCAGGATGCCGGGACCACCCCCGCGACCTCGCGCTCGAGGATCTCGTTGACGAGATCGATCGCGGGCAGCGGCGTGTTGGTATTGGCGCAATCGAGCAGCGTGTGCAGCAGATCGGGTCGCCGCGCCGCCAGCACGCCAAAGGGCGCTTGCGCCGGCAGCACGCCATCTTCGTCTTCGAGCGCGGGTCGCTGCTCGAGGAAGCGCAACAGGTCGACCAAGTACGCCGCGGGGCTCAGCACCGACCGACAGTGCGTACAGGCGCAGTAGTCGAGCGGCCCGAGCAGGCCCTCGAGATCCGGTGGCGCGTCGCCGCCCGTTGCGACCTTGCCGCCGATCGCAGGCATCGAGGCCGCAGGGTTGAACACCGGCGAGTGCTTGAGCGCGAGCGTGGCGAGCGTGGCGGTCACGTGGTGGGCGTTGTCGAACACCACCTGCGCAACCCCGGCCCCCAGCGTGCCTCCGTGGGTCTCGACGAACGCCGAAGGGCCCATCGCGGCGATCTGCTGCGCGGAGTGGATCCCCGCGTCGAGCATGACCCCGGCCACCTGATCTCGATCGAAGCGCGGGGCCACCATGAACAGGCGCTGCGCCTCGGACAGCTGCTGCCTCAGGGTCTCCTGCTCGGCTGCATCGAGGCCGGCCGCCGGGTTGTCCGCGAGGTACTGGCGCGCGTTGGTCGTGCGAAAGTCGAGCCCCGGGTGCTCGGCCACATAGGACGAGGCCAGCCCCCAGCGCCCCGTCTTGGCCAGCCGCTGCACGATCGCCGCGGTGGGGAATGCCTCCTCCGCGGAGCGGGCCAGCGCGGTCGCGTAGAGACTCTCCATCTCCTCGACCGTCTCCCCGGGGTACTCCGCGGGAGCCCCTGCCCCCTCCTCTACCCCGTCCCCGCTAACCATCGCCTGCCAGTCCGCGAGCGTGAACGCAGCAAGATCGCGCGGCGAGGTCAGCGTCCCCGCGGTGCGTCGAGCTTCGAGCTTGGCGACCAGCGGCAGGTGATCATTGGCCAGCGCCCCGGCGTAGAGCGTGAACTTGAGGTGCTCGACATCCTCGACGGGATGCGAGCTCGCGAAGCTCTGCCAGAACTCGGCGACCGTGCCCGTGCGCGCCATGTAGTCGACGACGAACGTCTGGCGCAAGGCGGCGGGGATCCCCGCCGTGGCCAGCAACAACCCAAGGGGCTCGCGTTCGTCGGCCGCCGCTCGTGTGCCCATCGTGCTCGCGACCTGCGAGGTCATGGCATCCACGTCGACCCACGCCGGCACCACCTTGCTCGTCGCGGCCCCTTCGAGCTCGGCGCGGAGCACCCCGGGTGACACCGCCGCGATCGCGGAGATGCTCATCGTCATGCCGCGTGCGCCCACCGCATAGAGCGCCTCGGCGGGGAGCCCGGCCGCATCGGCCAGCCGCCTCGCTCGCAGGTACAGCACCACCTGCGAGAGCGGCAGGCCGGTCTCGCACGCGATCAGCTCCGCGTCATCATCGGTGAGATCAGCCCACCCGAGGTTGCCGACCCGCGTATCGACCAGCGCGGCCACCCGCTCGATCTCCGTGCGCTCGTCGGGGACCTCGGCCAGCGTGAGTGTGACCTCCAGCGCGCGGGGGGCCGGGCAGAACCGCGAGCTCCGCACCCGCTCCTCGTACACCCCCGACACCTGCTCGAGTGCCCGCACTTCGATCGCGAGCGCCTGCGCACCCGTCCCCAGTAGCGGCGCGGGGTCGTAGCTCAGCCGAAACGAGCCATCCGAGCCGCTCTGGCCCGAGGTGATCACGACCTCGTCGCGCAGCCGTCGGTGAAGCACCTCGATCCGCCACCCGGCGATGGGCCCGCCCGCGGCATCGCGGAGCATGCCGTCTACCCGATGCTCCCCCTGGCTCACCGCCACGCTCGCGCCCGACTGCGTCGTTTGGATCTTCAGATCGTAGCCATCGGCGAGCCCGTCGAGCGTGACCGGCAGGTCCAGCCGCCCCACCACGCCGGCGTTGGCGTAGGCCACGATGGCGAGCCGACGGACCCGTGAGGCCAGCGGTCGTGCCACCTCGCCGAGCTCCTCGTCGCGCCCCGTTCGAAACAACCGCAGCGCTTGATCGGCCAGCAGCTGCAACGAGAAGCGCCCATTCGCGTCCGAGACCGCAGAGATCAGGACCTTGGGCTGGGCCTGCCGATCGTCGACCACATCGACCGCGACCAGCCGGATGCCCGGTCGTGGGTCGAGCTCGGGGCCAAGCACGGTGCCTTCGATGGTGAACAGGGAAGCGGGATCTGTTGCCATGAGCGTGTTCTCGCGCGGAGTACGGTGTCCTAATACCGAGCATCTGCGCGCTTTCGGGAACCCACCGGGGATCACCAATGCGCGCGACGGGTCGGCGAGGAAGGTCGAACGTTGCGGAGTATGCAGAATCGAGTTCGCGGACGCCAGACAAAAATATTCGATTGGTATTGATCGCTCGATCGTCGGGTTGTTTCACCAACGGGCCAGCGTGCGGCCTCCTACGCCGCCAAGCGGCTGCCTACTCGGCCAGCGGCTCGGCCACTCGATCTGCCGCTTGGGCACCAAAGGGCCAGTTTGGGCGCGCGAACGTGCACGAACGGGCAATATACGCCCGCGTGTCGAAGCGTGCGCGCCACGCGTGGCTCGTAGGGGGAACCCCCGCTCAACTCGATGCCCGAGCACGAGAACTGGGACTAGAGGCACATACGCGGATCCTGCATATACAGTCGGTGCACATATTGATCCGCAAAGACCATGTACACACCATCCGATCCAAACGCCAAGTCTGTCATAGAAGTGAGTCCGAAGCGGCACACTGATCCTCGCCAAGCAAGGAGTAGGCTCGCCTCAAGGAGGCCGGCCCTGCTACGTCGACCCAGTCGGCCGGACGTTCGACTTCGGCCCCGGAAGGTACGCCGAGAATCTCGCGGTGGCCGCTGCGCTCGCTCCCGCGGAATCCTGCTCTCTCGCCGAAGAGCCCGTTCCAGCGCACCAATCCGCCCCCAGCTCCCCCGCTAGACACCCTTCGCAAACCCATGCCAAAACCCTACACGATGCGCAACGCAGCCCTCAGCTCCCTCCCCCTATGGCTGCTGCTGGCCGCGTGCGACTCGAGCTCGCCGAAGCAAGAAGCACCCAAGTCGACCCCCGCGCCAAAGTCGACGCCCACCGCAGCGGCGGAGCCCGAGGCCACGAAGCCCGAGGCGAAGGCCCCGCCAACCGCCGCGAGCGAAGCGGCCAACCCACCGCAGCCCGCGACCGCGCCAGAGACGGCCAAGCCCCCCGAGCCCGCGCCCATCCCCGCGCCCATCCCGGAGCCCGCCCCCGCAGACGACGACCTCCTCACGACCCCATCGGCCCCGCTCGCCACCCTCGCGGCCTTCGCGGGGCCGCTGCAGTTCACCCCCGAGGCGCCGAGCAACCGCGAGCGTACCGACGACGACGAGCCCTCGATGATGGATCACCCGATCCAGGTGGGCTGGGCGGCGGACAGCGGGTCGTTTGGCTACTGCCAGCCGAGCGGCGGGGCAGACTGTACGGACTGTCGCATCGTGCCGGTGGGTACTGGTCCGCGTGAGAAATGGACACGTGGGTCGGATTGCAACAGTGACGACACGAAGAAGATCACGGCCGAGTGGAAGGCGCGCAAGATCGGCAAGCAGCAGGTCCCCAAGCGCTGGGCGTTCGGGCGCGACCTGGTGATCGCGTGGAAGCGCGAAGCGGGCGTGGACCCCGAGGACGAGGCGAGCGGCAAGGGGCGGCTGTCCACGCTGGAGATCGGCGCCAAGGTGGGGAACGAAACGCCCGTGTACTTCGTGACGATGCTCGAGCCGTCATTCGCGGATATCTGGCGCGAGTACGACATCTTCCCCGAGTACATCGTCCCTTCTCCCGACGGTCAGCGCCTCGCAATCCTGAGCCACTCGTTCGCGGGCGAGTTCTCGGACACGCTGAGCGTGCAGCTGGAAGACGTGACGGACTTCGCGTTCTTGGCCTACTACCGCACGGCGCTCGCGGTGCTCCCGAGCAAGCCCGCCCGCGCAGCCGATCTGCTGGGCGAGGCGGCCAAGATCAAGCCCGGCGCGTGGAAGGTCCACCATGAGCTCGCGCGAGCGCATGCGCTGGCGGGCGCTCCGAGCGAGGCGAAGGAGCCGCTGATGCGCTCACTGGCGGCGGGC
>JBFIJN010000190.1:0-15384 GCA_041600735.1 Nannocystaceae bacterium | reverse complement strand
GGGGATCCCTTCCTTGGGCCAACGTCGCAACGCCACGGTGCACGCATCCTGCAGCACGTCTTGGGCTAGTTCGAAGTCGCCGATCACCCGGATGAGCCCGGCCAGCACGCGGCCCGACTCATCGCGGAACACTCGATCGATCGCGCCCGCGACCGCGCTCGCGCCCGCAGGAGTGCTCATCGGCGACCCCGTCACGCTCACCAGACCATGAGGGGGCGCACTTCGACGGAGCCGGTCTTGGTGGTGGGGATCTTGGCTGCCCAGTGCAGCGCCTCATCGAGATCCTTGCACTCGAGCAGGTAGTAGCCGCCCAGCTGTTCCTTGGTCTCTGCAAACGGGCCGTCGGTGTGCATGGTCTCGCCGCCGCGAATGCGAATGGTGGTCGCGGTCTCGACGCCCTTCAGGGCATCGCCGGCCACGAACACGCCGGCTTCCTTCACGGCCGCGGTGAACGCCATGTAGTCGGCGAACACCTGCTTTTGCTCGTCTTGGCTCATGGAGGCGCGGTTCTGCTCGCTGTCGTAGATGAGGGCCATGTACTGCATCGGGGTGATTCTCCTCGTTCCGTGCCACGACGGTCGAGCGACCCTCCGATCGACAGCCCACCCAACTTTTAGTTGCCGCGGAACGACGGTCGATACTGCGCAATATGCGCAAGGGCGGGGAAGCCCGGCCCGTGGGGCCTCAGTTCGTGCCCACGCTCGACAGCGTGGCGCGACCCGGCGGGGCCGACATCAGCTCCATCATCTGGTCTTCCGAGAGCCCCTCCACCACGTCGGCATTCTTGCCATCTTCGGGGGGGATGAAGCGCACCGGGTAGCGCAGCACGTAGACCTTGTCGTCGAGCTCGCCGGCGGGGATGTCGAGCGCCCACGCGGCCTCGCGGATGCACGTCACCAGCTTGTCGTCGGCGCTATCGAGCTCCACGCCGTCGGTGCTCGCGAGCATGACCTCGCCCTTGGCGACCTCGATGTGCATCACCGCGCGACCGGCCTGGGCGGGGGCGCGCAGCAGCGCGTGGTTGTAGCAGACGCGCGCCCGCGGCAGCACGCGGGTGGTGAGGTAGTGGCGGAAGATCTTGCGGTCGAGGTAGCCCTTGCGCTCGACGCCTCCGCGGCCCGCCTGCGTGATGCCCAGCCGAGCGGTGCGCTCGTCTTCCACCTCGTACCAGGGCGGGCGCACGAACCCTTCGCCGGCCGCTTCGTTCGGGGGACCCCCAATGACGGCCGCGATCGCCTGGGGCAGCCGCTCCTGCGGGGCCGCGCGCAGCTTGCTCTTCACCTGCTCGCCCGCGAAGTCGCCCACCACCTCGAGGCCCGCGGCCGGCTTGCCCACGTAGTGCCCCGTGAGCAGCGCGAAGTTCCCAGCCACGAGCCCGCTCGGCGGCGGTTGGTCGAGCACCATGTTCTCGGGCAGCGCCAGCTCGAGCTGGCCCAGCACCCGCGGCGCGGCCAAGAGGCTCGCATCGGCGCGGCCCTGGAGCTGCCCCACCGTCTCGAGGCTGATGCGCGCCCCCAAGGCCGCCGCGATGCGGGCCATGGGGTGCGCAGGGTCGAGACCCGAGCGCACCAGCAGCGGATCGTCCACCACGAACAGCACCTCGGGGCGGGGCCCACGGCGGCCCACCGCATCGTCGAAGGCGCGGCTCACCTGCTCGGCATCGAGGCTCACCGGCAGCATGCCATCGGTCACCACCACGATCATCGGTCGCTTGGCCTTGGACGCCTTGGCGCGCTCGACCGCGGCGACCAACGTGGCCACGAGGTCGGTGCCCGGCTCGCGCTCGTTCGCGTCGAGCGCTCGCTGCAGGGCTCCACGCGCCCCCGGGTCGCCCGCCTTCGGGGCGCCGCCGCGCTCCACGTCGATGAGCGGCACCACGGTGCGGGCAAAGCCCAGGGCATCGAAGGTGGTGCTCGCGGGCATCGCATCGAGCACGCTCGCGAACATCCGGTGAGTCTGCCCTTGCAGCAGCGACGAGGTGCTGAGCGAGCGATCGACCGCGAGCACCAGGTGATCGGGCCGCGGCGGCGCGGTCTGACCCAGTCGCAGGTACACGCGGAACTCACCGTCGTCGAAGCCCGGGGGCCCGGGGGTGAGCTCGTAGTGCCCCTCGAGCAGCGACTGCTTGGCCAGGTGCGCCGGCCACTTCACCGTGATCCCATCGCGCCCGCTGGTCACGATGTAGGGCTTGCCGCGATTGCTGGTGTCGTCGGTCCAGAACGGCTCTTGCTTGCGCAGGCCCTTCACCAGCACCCGACGATCGCGGGCCAGATTGACTTGGTCATGGCCGCGCGCGGGCAGGTCGAGCTCCCAGTTGTTGCCGCGCAGCCGCGGATACACCGTGACCACGATCTCGACTTGGATGGTCGTGCTGGGCTCGAGCCCAAAGGCCACGATCTCGGCGGCCGGCAGCCCCCCGCGCTCGGGAGGCGGGAGCGCGCGGGCGAACACCGTGCCCGGATCGCGACGCTCGGGCTCGTTGCGAATGAGCGTGTCCATCCCGTCGGTCCACTGGCCGTCGCGGGCGACCCGGATGCCGCGCAGCTGGGCGGTGGCCGGCAGGGCCAGGCTCTGCACCGCATCCCGGGGGCTTCCGCTCGAGTTGTGCAGGGCCGTCCGCAGCCGCAGCGTGGCCGAGTAGCCCTCGGAGACGTCGATGATGCTCTCGTAGGAGAGCTCCTCGACCGCGATGTAGCCCCGCTCGTCGTCGCCCTGCTCTGCGCTCAGCTGGTCGGCGAGGGCCGAGGCCGGCAAACCCGCGAGAATGGTCGTCAGGGCCAACCTACAGGTGAGGGCTCGCACGGCTCTCACGTTAGCCCAGATCGATGGGGTGCGCCTGCGATGACGCGGGATCCGCTTACGCATGTCCCAGCTCACGCCGCCGTGCCATGTCGTGTTCCCGCGCGCACCTGCCTCGGTTCTGCGGCCACCCACAGCGCCCCACGCGCGGAGCACTGCGCTCGGCTCATGCCTCGGGGTCAGGGCCAGTGTCGGGGCCAGTGTCGGGGTCGGCCTCGACGTCGGCGTCGGTCGGAGCTCCGACCTTGTTGGCGACCACGACCTGCGACTGCACCCCAGGCCCGAGGACCACGCCTTCGAAATCCCCGGTGTGACTCTCGAGCTCGAGGCCGGCGCTCGCGATCAGCAAGCGCAGCTCCTCGGGGAAGATCTGCCGGTGGGCGAGGTGCACGAGCTTGCGAGGCTGCGGCGGCGGCACGAAGCGACGCCCGGGCACGGGCGCATCGTCGTAGAAGATGCGCACGTGGCAGACCTGGGTCTGCGGGTCGTAGCGATGATTGGTCGAGTACACCAGGCGCTCGCCGCTCTCGGGGTGCACGAACGGCGTCACCGCGTAGCGCTCGTCTTGGTCCCACATCAGCCACTCGAGGTCGGGCAGCTCCACGTCGAACGCGAGCGCGCCTCCCGGGACCAGCACGCGCGCCGCCTCGCGAAAGCACGCCAGCAGGTCCTGCCACGTGTACAGGTGCATCAGCGCATTGAACGGTGAGATCACCAGGCCAATCGACTCGTCGGGCAGCGGCAGCGTGCGCATATCGGCCACCACCGTGCGGATCGAGCCCTCGAGCCCCTCCGCCTTCGCGCGCCGCCGCAGCGCCCCGAGCATCGACTGCATGCTGTCGAGGGCGACCAGCGCATGTCCGTCCTTGGCCAGCGGACAGGTGATGCGGCCGGTCCCGGCCCCGAGCTCCAGGATGGGCAAGCGAGGCGCACGGATCCGGGCCAGCGCGCGATACCAAGACACGTCGTTGTCGCGGTCGGCGTACTCGAAATCGTAGAGCACCGTGTCGCGATAGTGATCGACGGTGCCGCGATGGAGCAGGCGCTCGTGCTCCGCCTCGTGTCGCGTCCGCTTTCGACCTCGCGACACTGGGGCCTCATCCATCTTGGGAGGACGCGGTCTCGCGTCCGTCGCCTTCGCCCTTCTTGGGGCGTCTCCCGTTGCGACGCCGACGCGGGCGCTTGCGTCCGCCGCCCGCCCGCTCCCCGCCCTTGGCCGCCGCGGGCTCGTCCTGCGGGGTGGCCAGCGCCTTCCAGCGCGGCAGCTCGCTGCCGTCGTCGCCGAGCGCATGCACCGACATGCCCATGAAGATCAACGCGTCGTGGAAGTACTGCCGCTGCGCGAGCGAGCTGCGACGACGACGCTTGCGCTGGTCGGTCATGTGGCGGTGGGCCATCAGGATCTGACGACCGAGCTCGCGATCGCGACGGGCCACGCCGAACGCCGCGCCCACTGGCGCCATCACGCGCTCGATCGACCGATCGAGCGCCTGGCGCGAGCCGTGGATCATCTCGTCGGCCACGAGCGGGGCGAACAACACCGCCTGCAGCACGCCATTGACCACGTCTTCGCGGGTCTCGCGGACGTAGTCGTCGAGCGTCTCGAGGAAGCGCCACAGCAACCTGGCCGCACCGAGCTCGCTCGCCTCGGGCTCCTCGGCCTCTTCGTCGTCGGTGTCGTCCTGCTCGAGGCTCGCTTGGAGGGCCACCAAGCCGTCGTCCCTGCGGCCGAACATGCGGGTGTAGTCGGGCATGATGCGGTGCAGCAGCCCGGCCTCGAGCAGCATCTCGAAGCAGCGTCGCGAGGCCCCGCTGCGCATGAGCTTGTAGATCTCTTCGAGCAGCCGGGCTCGGCTGCTGCGCACGATGTCCGGGGCCACGTCGAGCAGGGCCTGCCAGGTCGCGGGCTCGATCTGGAAGTCGAGGCGCGCGGCGAACTTGATCGCTCGGATCATGCGCACCGGGTCCTCGCGAAAGCGCAGCTCGGGGTCGCCGATCGTGCGCACGACCCCCTGATCGAGGTCGTCCATGCCATCGACGAAGTCCACGATCTTGCGCGAGTCCACGTCGTAGAAGAGCCCGTTGATCGTGAAGTCGCGGCGGCGCGCGTCGTCCTCGACCGTGCCCCACTCGTTGTCGTGGGTGATGAGGGGATCGTCGTCGTCGGCCTGCTGCGGCGCGGTGCGGAACGTGCTGGTCTCGATGATCTTCGGGCCGAAGAACACGTGGGCCAGCTTGAAGCGCCGGCCGATCACACGGCTGTTGCGGAACGCCTTGCGAATGGCCTCCGGCGTCGCGCTCGTGGCAACGTCGAAATCCTTGGGATCGCGGCCCAAATAGAGGTCTCGGACACAACCACCGACCAGATAGGCCTCGTGCCCAGCCTGGAGCAGACGGCGCACGACCTTCATCGCGTCGGGGTCGATGTGGCCGAAGATCTGCTCGACTCCCGCCGGTGGCTTGCTATCGCTCATGCACTGCGGGGCCCCCTGTACCACAATTGTCGGCGGCCACCGAAAAGCCAAGGATCTCAAACGGCTAAGCTGTCGGCGGCCGGCCCCGAGCGGGCTCGCGGGGTGCGCTCCCGAGCTCCGTGGAACATCATGGTTTCACGAAGAGCTTGCCCGTCTCGCTCACGGTGCTATCCATCTGTACAGTTCTGGTCATGGGTTCCGGTTTCCAGTGCATTCACGCGTTCGACGCATGCCAAGGCCTCGCGCTGGTCTTGGGGCGCGGGCTCTCGCGAGTCCCGGGCGACGACGAGGATGTTGGGCTGGCCCTCGGCGCGGCGCTCGGCGAGCGAGAGGCACGCGGCCAACCGGCGCGAACCGTAGTTCTGCGGCTAACCGCGCGTGATGACGCAGCCTGGGCCCGACCGGCCGTCGAGTGGCTGGCCGAGCGAGGCCGCCGGGTGATCGTGCGCAGCTGCGTGGTGCTGGGGCGCGAGCTGGTGCTGTCGGTGCGGCGCTGGGGGGCCACGGTCGTGCTCGAGCTGGCGCATCCGCGACCTGCGCACCAGCGGGCGCTCGTGGGTCCCACGGCGGAGTCGGCGGCCGCGCTGCTGCTGCACGCCCAGCACCTGCGCAGCCTCGACATCGAGGTCGCCGCTCACTTGGGTCCGCTGCTTCCGGTGGTTCACGACCAGCACGCCGAGATCGTGGCGCTGGCTCGCCACATCGCCGCCGCCGACATCCGCGACGTGCACCTCGCGGTGGGTCGGCTGACTCCGGCGCGCGGCCGGGCGCTCGCGGAGGTGCTCGCGCACGGGCAAGCGGGGGCGATGCTCCGCGCCTTCGCTCTCGACCCGCGCGACGATGATCCTTGGTCCAAGCTTCCTGCGCGGGGAGTCGTGCTCGGACCGCTGGCCGCGGCCACGGTTCGTCATGGCGTGCGCCGCCATGTGGAGCAGGCTGGCCTGCGCGTCGATCACTGCGGGTGCCCGGCGCAGTGTCACCTCGATCCGGAGCTCACCCCGCGCTTCGTTCCGCTGCTCACGTCCGATCTGTTCGAGCACAGCGCCTGAGCAGTCGTGCAACTTCTGCGGGCGGTGGCCCGAGCAAAGTGGTGGAGCATGTCTTCGTGCTCACGCCCACGGTTCGATCGGTGATGACCTCGGCGCCCGCGGTCATTGAAGCCAACGTCGCGACGGCCGCCGCCTACGCCAAGATGGAGGAGCTTGGCGTTCGCCACCTGCCGGTGATGGATCGCGATCGCTTGGTCGGCATCCTGTCCGAGCGCGACCTTCGCGGGGTTCGTGCCTTCCTCGAGCAGACGCCCGGTGAGGTGGGCCCGCCCGTCGGGTCGCTGTGCTCCCGCGATCTATTGGTGGTCGGCCCCGACGATCCGCTCGACGAGGTCGCGGACGCGATGGCCAGCCGCCGCGTGGGCTCGGCGCTCGTGATCGAGGGCACCGAGCTCATCGGCATCATGACCTGCGTCGACCTGTGCCGCGGCCTGGGGAAGCTGGTCGCCCGGCTGCGCGCGGTCTCTCGCTAGCGCGCCAGCGCGGTCGGGAGCTTGGCGACGCGCTCAGGTGGCGCCGTCGGTCTCGTCGCTGTCGTCGATCTGTTCCTGGGTCTCGATGCAGGCCATGCCACCGATGGCGATCGAGAGGGCGACGAAGGCGAGGAGCGCGAAGAACTTGCGGGTCATGGGCGTGGAGTCCAGGTGGTTAGGGGCGGGCGGGAGCCAGGAGGCGCTCGGCATCGGCAAGACGACGCCGAACGTGGTCTCGCCGGGAAGGATCCGCGGCTTCGAGCAGATCCTCGTGCGCAGCCCAGGCAGCGCGAGCCGCCGAAGCATGGCCGAGATCCAGCTCGAGTTCCACCCCGGCGAGCACCAGGTCCCAACGCTCGGGGCGCAGCTCGCTTGCACGTGCGTAGAGATCACGCGCTCGCGAAGCCTCTCCGAGGCGGTGGTGGATCCCGGCCGCGGTGGCGTGGGCGAGGGCGGAGTACGGGTACTCACGAGTCGCGCGATCCGCGAGCTCGCGAGCCTCGGCCACTCGGTGCGCATACCCGTGATCGGGGTGATCGAGCGCCAGCGAGGCCAGTGAGGCCAGCGCACGGTCGCGGCGGGGGATCCCGAGCGCGAGCGCCTGGCGGAGCCGGTCGTAGGCGCGGGCCCAGTCGCGCTGGGCTGCGGCCAGTCGCGCCTCGCACAGCCAAGGCAGCGCCTGCTCGGGCTCCAACCACTGGGCCACGAAACAGTGAGCCGACGCACGGGCAACGATGCGTCGATCGGCGTTGGGATCATCTCCCATCTGGAGCACGTAGAGCTCGCCTCTCACCGCGTGGGCCCGGGCCGAGCCCGGCGCATGCCGCAGCGCGGTGTCCCACAGGCGCGTGTCGCTGCGGTAGCTGGTGCTGGCCCCCTGCGCGAGCGCGCCTTGAAGGATGAGCATCGCGACGAGCGGGCCCAGCGATCGCGCCGGTCGCCCGCTGGGCCCGGCCCAGGCGCGGCCGATGGCGATGAGCGCGGCGGCGAGACCCACCGCGACCGCGATCGATGGCAGGTACATCAATCGATCGGCGCGGAGGTTTGGCATGGGCCACAGGTTGCTCGTGGGCAGCGCGAGGCCCATGGCCCCGAGCACCGCGAGCGCGAGCACCGGTCGGCGCCGCCGCCATGCCGCCCACAGCCCAACCACCAGCAGGCCTCCGAGCACGGCCGCAGCCAGCAGCGCCCCCGCCGAGCTCCACGCCGCGGGGCGCTCGACGTACTCCGGCGAGAGCCCAAACGGGAGCACCATCTGCTGCAGATAGCCGACGTGGATCTGCACGCTGCGCGCGAGCACGGCGGCCGGCCCGTGCTGGGTGAGGGCCAAGCGCGGATCGTCGGGGGCGTAGGGCGAGGGGCCGCCGTAGCTCACCCACTGGAACGCCAAGGCGAGCGCGGCTCCAAGGGCGAGCCCGATCCCGCCCACGAGATCCCGCCCGCGCAGCGGGCGGCCCCAGGGGGCGAGCGCCCGCGCGAGGATCCACAGGCCGACCATCGCGACGGCGTTGAGCTTGGCGCCCGCGGCCGCGAGCATGAGGAGTGCGGCCACCAGGGCGAGCGCGAGGGTGCTCGACCCGCGCTTGGCCTCGCCGCCGCGATCGACGAGCACGAGCGCGGCAAGGGCGAGGCCGGCGGCGAGCAGGTCTTCATGGAACGAGACGACCGTGACCGCCTCGGCGTGGATCGCCATCACGCCAAACACGGCCGCGCTGGCGGCCCACAGCGCGGGGGGTGCACGCAGCCCTCGCAGCCACGCGGCGACCAGGCCCACCACGCCCACGTGCAGCAGCACCGACACCGCATGGTGGCGCCACGGAGTCACGCCGAGCGCCTGGTAGCTCGCCATGTCGAACGCGACGAGCGTGGGGCGGAACGCGTCGGGGACGTTGGCCGCGTGCGCGCCCGGCCCGAGCAGCAGACCCAGATCCTCGGGCATGCGCAGGAAGCCGTTGGCGAGGATCGTCCAGTGGTCGTCGTAGACGAAGTCGAAGGTGAGCGTCGGCAGGTACAGCAGCGCCGAGAGCAGCAGGGCGCCCAGTAACGAGATCCGCGGCGAGACCCGCGACCAGGGCTCGTCGATGCTCGCGCTCACGCCGTCTACTGCCCGGCTCCGGGCTCGGCCGGGGGCGGCGTGTCGGCCGAGGGCGGCGTCGTCTCGCTGGCCGTCGCGGCGGGCTCGGCCGGCGCGGGGGCAGCGGGCTCGGCCTTGCCCGGGCAGTTCTTGCGGCGCGGCGGCAGCTCCCCGCAGCGCGAGTAGTCGATGCCGTAGATCGTGGCCGCCGTGATCACGCCGAGCAGGCCCACGACGGCGCTGCCGATGGCCATGCCGTTCATGACCGTGCCGGTCGTGTGCAGCTGGTCCTCGCGATCACGGGTGAGGGTGCCGTCTTCGTAGCCCTTCTTGAGCTGGGCTTGGACGATGCGACCGCCGATTCCAAACGACACGGAGCCCAGCACGCCGAAGCCGATCGCGCCCAGGCCGGTGTAGTAGAGCAGCTTGCGGCGGCGCTCCTTCTTGGGCGAGTCCTCGGGCGAGTCGGCGGCGGTCTCGGACTTGGCCGTGGGGGCCGAGCCGCGGTCGTCGAGCTCGAAGCGGGTGCGCTGATCGAGCGCGCCGATGTGGAGGTCGGACGACAGCAGGCGCGGCCCGGGGGTGATACCCGTCGCGGTCGCGCAGCCAGTGAGCACCACGAGGGGGAAGGCAAGCCAGCGGGGGGGCATCATCGTCGGTCCTCGTCGTCGGGCTCGGCCCCCATCGCGGTGGTGCTGCCGCCGCTGGAGTCCGCGCCGGTCGTGTCACTCGCATCGGTGCTCCCGCCGTCGCTGGTAGGCGCGCCGCTGCTGCTGTCACCGCCAGGGATCGCATCGGGGGGCGCACACACGCCGAAGAAGCAGGTGTAGCCGCCGGGGCAGGGCTGGCCCTGCGAGCAATCGACCGCGCACGTGCCCAGCTCGGCGATGCAGATCTCGCCTTCGGGGCAGATGTCGGCGTTCGCGTCGGCGTCGCACTTGAGCCCGCAGATCCCGACGGCCGCATCGGAGCCGCCGCCGAACGGGTTGCCTCCGCCGCCGAGGTCGATGCCGAGGTCGATGCACTCTTGGCCGGTGGTGCAGAAGCTCGATCCCACCGTGCACGTGGTCGCGCACGCGCCGTTGAAGCAGGTGAGGAAGCCTTCCTCGCTGGGGCAGTCCTCGGTCGCGGTGAGCTGCGCGCAGGGCCGTTCGCAGCGACCGTGACGGCACGACTCGTTGGCATTGCAGTCGCCGTCGCCCTCACAAGCGTAGCGATACGTGGAGGGCGGGAGCGGCTCGGAATAGCAGCTGATCCCGAGGACCGAGCCGAGCGCGAGCGCAGCGGCCAGACGCGTTGCGGTCATGTTGGCGCCAACGATAGCGCAAGGAGGCGCAGTGGCCACCGGGGAGCACCGAGCGCAGTCTCCGCAGATCCAGCCTTGCGCCGAGGCCGAGTCGGTCTCCTCACGCCCGGCCCGCGGTGGCGGGGAAACCTCTCCTTACCCGTCGGCGCGGCCGTGGTGGGGCTCGCCGCCGCTGGCCTGGCGATCGCTTGTCGGCGCTTCGGAGAGCGTGCTACCAACCGCCGACTTTCAACGACTCATGCCCCTCGAGGGGCTCGTGGCGTGGTCGTCGTTCCCCTCGGGGCCCGGCGGCTTGGCGAGCACCAAGGACGGGGGCAGAAGCACAACGCCAACAGGAGACGAAATGGAATCGACGACGACCGATGCCGGCGACAGCGCCGCGCTCGACCAAGCCCAGCGCATCATCACCGTTCGCCAGCTGCTCGAAGCGGGGGTCCACTTTGGCCACCGCACCGATCGCTGGAACCCCAAGATGAAGCCGTTCATCTACGGGGCCCGCAACGGGGTTCACATCATCGACCTGCAGCAGACGGCGGTGCTCTTCCGTCGCGCGTTCACCTTCATCCGCAACATCGCCGCCGAGGGTAGCCCGATCTTGTTCGTGGGCACCAAGAAGCAGGCCTCCGACGTGATGGTGGCCGAGGCGCAGCGCGCCGGTCAGTACTACGTGGCCTCGCGGTGGCTGGGCGGCACGCTCACCAACTGGAAGACCGTGCGCGCCTCGGTGGACAAGCTGCGTGGCCTCGAGCGCATGGCCGAGGACGGCACCCACGAGAAGCTGACCAAGAAGGAGGTCCTGCGCATGGAGCGGCTGCGGCTGAAGCTCGAGCGCAACCTCGGCGGCATCAAGGACATGCCGAAGCTTCCGGGGGCGATCTTCGTGATCGATCCCGCCAAGGAGTACATCGCGGTGAGCGAGGCCAATCGCCTCGGGATCCCCGTGGTCGCGGTGGCCGACACCAACGCCAACCCCGACAGCATCGCGCACGTCATTCCCGGCAACGACGACGCGATCCGCTCGATCAAGCTGTTCTGCAGCCGCATCGGCGACGCCTGCCTCGAGGGCACGCGCATCGGCAAGCAGCGTGCGGTGCACAACTCGTCGGGCGACGAGGAAGCCCCCGAGACCATTCGCGTGATGACCGGCGGCGACGGCCCGCGGGTCGAGCTGGTCTCGCGGCGCGGCAACCTGCCCACCCCCGAGGCGGCCGCCGCCCCCGAGGAAGAGGTCGCTCCGGCGCCCGCCCCCACCGCCGAGAACGACTGATCCCCGCACGGGATCGCGAGGAAGCAAGATGGCACAAGTCAACGCTGCACTGATCAAGGAGCTCCGCGAGGCCACCGGCGCCGGGCTCATGGACTGCAAGAAGGCGCTCGTGGAGGTCGATGGCGACATCGACAAGGCCATGGAGTACCTGCGCAAGAACGGCCTGGCCAAGGCCGCCAAGAAGGCGGGTCGCGCGGCCACCGAGGGCGCCGTGGTCTCGTACATCCACTCGAACAATCGCGTGGGCGTGCTGCTCGAGGTCAACTGCGAGACCGATTTCGTGGCCAAGACCGAGGGCTTCATCGGGTTCTGCAACGACGTGGCGATGCAGATCGCCGCCATGTCTCCCGTGGCCGTGCGCCGCGAGGAGATGGACGTGGCCGCCGTCGAGAAGGAGCGCGAGATCCTGCGCGACAAGGCGCTGGCCGAGGGCAAGCCCGAGAAGATGGTCGACAAGATCGTCGACGGGCAGATCAACAAGTTCTACTCCGAGCAAGTGCTGCTCGAGCAGGTGTTCGTGAAGAACACGGCCGAGAACAGCAAGCGGACCATCGAGCAGCTCCAGACGGAGCTGGTGGCCAAGCTCGGCGAGAACGTACAGATCCGCCGCTTCGTCCGCTTCGAACTGGGCGAGGGTCTCGAGAAGAAGCAGGAAGACTTCGCGGCCGAGGTTGCCGCGCAGGTCGCCGCTAGCAAGGCTTGAGCTCCGGCTCGCAGCCAGACCCCGCGCGTCGTCCGGCCCGGACGCGCGGGGGTCGCAACAGAAGATCGGGGCCAACCCCAAGACCCCATGACCACGCACGGTCCCATCGTCGAGGAGCTCGAGCCCACGCCTGACGGGCTCGCCGAGCTGTCCCAGCCCCTCCGCTATCGACGGATCCTGCTCAAGCTCTCGGGTGAGGCGCTGCAGGGCGAGCGCGGGCACGGCATCGACCCGCAGGTGCTGCGCGAGGTCGCCGAGCAGATCCGCGAGGTCGTGGACCTCGGCGTGCGCATGGGCGTGGTGATCGGGGCCGGCAACATCTTTCGAGGGGTGAGCGCGGCGGCCCACGGCATGGACCGTGCAATGGCCGACTCCATGGGCATGCTGGGCACGGTGATCAACTCGCTGGCCCTGCAAGACGCGCTGCGCCACGCGGGCGTGCCGGCGCGGGTGCTCTCGGCGATCCCCATGAAGAGCGTGTGCGACACCTACGCGCAGCGCCTGGCGGTGCAGTACCTCGAGGAGGGCGAGGTGGTGATCTTGGCCGCCGGCACCGGCAACCCCTACTTCACCACCGATACGGCGGCCGCGCTGCGAGCCCTCGAGATCGGGGCCGAGGTGATGCTCAAGGCCACCAAGGTGGACGGTGTCTACGACAAGGACCCGGCGCGCCATCCCGACGCGGTCCGCTTCGAGCGGCTCTCGTACATGGAAGTCCTTGGGCAGGGGCTTCAGGTGATGGACAGCACCGCCACCTCGCTGGGCAAGGACAACGATCTGCCCATCATCGTGTTCAACCTGCGGACCCAAGGTAACATTCGTCGCGTCGTCTGCGGCGAGGCCGTGGGCACGCTCGTGTGCAACGAGTCTCAATCGAGCCCGGCGACCGCCGCCGGTTGACGACCCCCAAAGAGGAGCGAAGAGCGATGCTGGATGAAGCGGAGGAATTGGCGAAGGACGGGATGGAGAAGGGCCTCGACCGGCTCAAGAAGGAGCTCGGTCGCGTGCGGACGGGCCGGGCCAACCCCGCGCTGCTCGACGACGTGAAGGTCGACAGCTACGGCACCCAGCTCCCGCTCAAGCAGGCCGCCACCGTGAGCGTGGCCGACGCGCGGATGCTCGTGGTCAAGCCCTACGACCGCAACAACATCGCGTCGATCGAGCGCGCGATCAACAACTCGCAGCTGGGCCTCAACGCGAGCAACGACGGAGTGATCGTGCGTGTGCCGATCCCCGCGCTCACCGAGGAGCGCCGCCGCGATCTGGTCAAGCAGGTGCACGCCGCCGGCGAGGACGCGAAGATCGCGATCCGTCAGGCGCGGCGCGACGCCAACGATCTGCTCAAGTCCGCCGAGAAGGACAAGGACATCTCCGAGGATCAGCTCAAGAAGGGGCTCGACAAGATCCAGGAGCTCACCGACAAGCAGATCAAGACGGTCGACGAGGTGATCTCCAAGAAGGAGACCGAGATCCTCGAGGGCTGACCCGACGAGGCTCGTGACGACGTGGGCTCGGGGTGCCAAGGCGCCTCGGGCCTTCGTCGATTTCTCGGTCCGAGCCCCGGCTCAGCCGCCGTAGCTGGCCACCCACAGCGCATCGGTGGGCACGTCGTCGTGCAGGGTCACGGTGCCGTCGGGCCAGCGGATGGTCACGAGCTCCACCGAGGCGAGGCCGAGTCCGAAGTGCAGGGGGAGCATGTCGCCCGCACCGAGGCTCGAGCCGCTGCGGCGCTCGGCCAGGCGCGTGCGGCCGTCGCTGGTGTGCACGGTGACGTGGGCCCCGATCGCGTCGCGGTTGATCGGGGGCGCGCCGATGAGCTCCACCGTGAGCCAGTGATGGCCGGCAAGCGGACCGCGCTCGTTGCGGAGCACGCGGTAGTCCGCCGCGCGGTTGCCGATCACGAGATCGACCGCGCCGTCGCCATCGTAGTCGCCTGCCGCCACGCCCCAGCCCCACCCGGGGTCGTCGCAGCCACAGCCCTCCGAGACGTCGGAGAACGTGCCGTTGCCGCGATTGCGAAACAACCGGTTGGTGCGATCGGCCGGCGCGGGATGGAGTGTCGCGAAGTAGAGGTCGAGGTCGCCGTCGAGATCGTGATCGAGCCAGACCGCGCCCCAGCTCACCGAAGAGTGCAAGAGCCCGGCTTCCGCCGCGACCTCGGTGAACACGACCGGGGCGCCGGGCGGGCTCGGGTGGAGCTCGTTGCGCAGCAGGTTGGTGCGGCCGATGTCGGTGAAGAACAGATCGAGGTCGCCGTCTTCGTCGTAGTCGCCGACCGCGATGCTCATGCCGTACACGGGGAGGCCGGCCCCGCTCGATACCGACACGTTGGTGAAGCCGTCGGGCCCGTCGTTGCGCCACAGGTCATTGCCGGTGCGGTAGTCGTTGACGACGTAGAGATCGGGATCGCCGTCGTCGTCGTAGTCGACCCACGCGGCGGCGAACCCCGGCTTGCCGACCGCGGGCGCGAGCAGCTCGCTCGTCTCGGTGAAGGTGCCGTCGGGCTCGCCGTGGTAGAGCGCGTCGGGCTCGTCGCTGGCGTTGACGACGTAGAGGTCGAGGCGCCCATCGCCGTCGTAGTCGGCCCAGGCCGCGTTGCGCGTGTCGCCGGGGTGCTCGACGCCCGCGGTCACGGGGACCAGCGTGCCGCCGTCGTTGTGGAGCAGCACATTGGGACCGATCACCGCGAGGTAGAGATCGAGCCAGCCGTCGTTGTCGTAGTCGGCCCAGGTCGCGCCGCCCTTGGCGGGGCCGGGCAGCGCCGCGCCGGGATGGAGCGGCACCGCTTCGAACGTGCCGTCGCCGAGGTTGCGATAGAGGTGGTTGGGGCCGATGCCTCCGGTGAGGAAGAGATCGAGGCGGCCATCGCGATCGAAGTCGCCGAACGCCTGGCCGGTGGTGCTCCCGCCCGCGACGTGCGGGGCTGCGATGCCGATCGCCTCGGTGACGTCGACGAAGGGCGTGAGCGGATCGGGGGGGCCGGTGGTCGTGTCGTCGGAGGACGACGAGCTGGTGGAGGTGGAGCTCGCGTCGGTGGTCGCGACGGCGGTGGTGTCCGGGTCGGCCGATGTCGAGCTCGAGCTCGCGTTGGCAGTGGTCGGGAGCGGTGCGGTCGTGGTGGTGGTCGATGCCTCGCTCGACGAGCCGTGGGCCTCGAGCGGCGGCGGCTCACCGCAGGCGGCGAGCAGCACGATCGAAGCGAGGCGGCGTGCGAGCACGATCCCCAGTGTTGCCCGGCG
>JBFIJN010000189.1:0-15431 GCA_041600735.1 Nannocystaceae bacterium | reverse complement strand
GTTGCGGTCGACGCGAGCGAGTTCGTCGAGCTGGCGCTCACGCGGGCCGAGCACGGTGCTTCGACCGAAGAGCTCGCCCAGGCCATCGTCGAAGCCGATCCCGAGATCGAGCTCGAAGAGGCGCGAGCGTTCATCGACGAGCTGATCGACAGTCAGCTCCTCGTCAGCGATCTCGCGCCCGCGGTGACCGGCGTCGAGCCGATCGAGCACATGCTCGAGGTCTCGAGGCGCTGCGGTCTCGGGCTGGCGAGCGAGCGGCTCGAAACGGCGGCCCAGGGGCTGCGCCGCCTCGATGCCGAGGGGGTCGGGGCCGCGCCCGAGGCCTACCACGCGATCGCCGAGCCGCTGCGTGCCCTCCCGGTCGAGGTCGATCCGGCTCGCTTGTTCCAGGTCGATCTGGTCAAGCCAGCGCCCGACCTGGTGCTCGGCCACGATCTTGTCGCGGAGATCGAGCGAGGGATCGACGTGCTGCGCCGCGTGACGCCGCGGCGAACCGGCGGCGCGATGGAGAGCTTTGCCCGCGCCTTCGAGGAGCGCTACGCGGGCCGCGAGGTGCCGCTGTTGTCCGCGCTGGATGAAGAGTCGGGCCTCGGCTACGACGTGAGCGGGGCCCCGAGCGCGCTGGGAGGCCCGCTGCTCCAAGGCCTGCGCTTTCCTGCGGCCGCCGAGGAGGGCACGGCGAGCTGGACCGCATGGGAGCGCACGCTGCTGCGCAAGCTCCAGCGCTGCTGGGAACACGGCGATCGAGAGCTGCGGCTCGACGACGCGGACCTCGAGTCGATCGTGGCCGAGCGGATCTCTCCGATCCCCGATGCGATCGCAGTGATGGTGACGCTGGCGAGCACCGCAGAGGCCAGCGCAGACGGGCGCGACGCCTTCGAGGTGATCCTGTCGAGCGCGGGCGGACCCTCGGGGGCCGACCTCCTGGGTCGCTTCTGTCACGCCTCGAGCGAGGTGCGGGCGATGGTCGAGGAGCAGCTGCGCGCCGAGGAGGCCCTGCGCCCCGAGGCCGTCTTCGCCGAGGTGGTCCACCTCGGCCAGGGACGGATCGGCAACATCCTGTGTCGCCCCGTGCTTCGCGAGCACGAGATCCCCTATCTCGGGATCTCCGGCGTGCCCGCCGAGGGGCGGATCCCGGTGCAGGATCTCTGGGTCTCGGTGCGAGAGGGTCGCGTGGTGCTGCGATCGCAGCGCCTGGATCGCGAGGTCCTCCCGCGCATGAGCACCGCCCACGCACATCGCACTCGCCTCAATGTTGGGGTCTACCGGTTCCTCTGCGGTCTGCAGCAGCAGGAGGGCGCCGAGCTCGGGTTCGGCTTTGGCCCGCTCGAAGGCGCGCGCTACCTGCCCCGCGTACGCTACGGCCGGCTGGTGCTCTCACGGGCGCGCTGGCGCTCGAGCGCGGCCGAGCTCGCGCCCGTTGCCCGAGCGGTGCGTGCGGCCAAGCGCCCCGGCCAACCAGCCCAGCGCGAGGCCGAGCGCGAGGCCGCCCGCGAGGCGGTCTTCGAGGCCATGCAAGCGCTGCGACACCGCGAGGGCTGGCCGCGCTGGGTCGTGCTCGCCGACGGCGACAACGAGCTCCCCATCGATCTCGACAACCCGCTCTCGGTCGAGAGCGCCGCGTGGCCGCTCGCGACTCGCCAAGGTGCGGTGATCCAAGAGCTCTACCCCGAGCCGCAGCGGATGCCGGCCCGAGCCCCCGAGGGCCGCTTCCTCCACGAGATGATCTGCTGCTTCACGCGCGCGGGGCAGCCGCATGCCACCGCCCCTGCGAAGCCGGCCACAGCCGCGATCCCGCGTCGCTTCACGCCTGGCGGGCAGTGGCTGTACATCAAGCTCTACTGCGGTCTGTCGTGCATCGACGCCGTGCTGCGCGACGTCGTCGCTCCGCTGCGCGCCGAGTGCTTGGCCTCGGGCGCGGCGACCAAGTGGTTCTTCTTGCGCTACCGCGATGAGGCCGAGCACCTGCGCGTGCGCTTCTTCGGCCCGCCCGAGCGACTCCACGGCGAGGTCCTCCCCGCGCTCTACCGCGCCGTGCAGCCCCGCATCGACGACGGCACGGTCTGGCGCGTCGCGATCGACACCTACGAGCGCGAGGTGGAGCGCTATGGCGGGCCCGAGGGCATCGAGCTCGCCGAGCAGATCTTCTTTGCCGACAGCGAGGCCGTCCTTGGCATCGTCGAGGGCCTGCAGGGAGAGAGCGGCGCCGCGGCGCGCTGGCGACTGGCGATCTACGGCATCGATCGACTGCTCGGCGATCTCGGGCTCTCGCTCGAGCAGCGCAGCGAGCAGGTCACCCGCGCTCGCGATGGCTTTCGCCGAGAGTTCCGCGCCGATGTGCCGATGTTCAAGGAAGTGGGCCGTCGCTTCCGTGAGGAGCGAGCCTCGCTGGCCGAGCTGCTCGAGCACGGGGCCCGGGCGTCGGCGCCGGCCGAGCTCCTCCATGGGATCGAGCACCTCGATCGACGCTCGCTGCAGCAGCGGCCCAGTGCGCTCGAGCTCGCGGCAAGGGCCGCGGCGGGTCGGCTGAGCGCCAGCCTCGATGGGATCGCGTGGTCGCTGATGCACATGCACGTCAATCGCTTGGTGCCCGCGGGGCAGCGCGCGCACGAGCTGGTGCTCCACGAGCTGCTGTGTCGCCACTATGCCGCCGCGATCGCGCGTTCGCGCGCGATCGCGCCGTAGGCTCGCGCACGGTCATCGCAACGCCCCGCCGTAACGCGACTCGCGCGATCCGCAAGCGTGTGAGCTATCGACTGCGTGATCGGATCGGCGAGGCTCGGAGACGCGCAACCTGGTGCGACGGCGCGCGTCCCCCCAGCGCACCGCCATGAATCACCGCCTCACCATTGCCCTTTGTCTGCTCCCCCTCGCCGGCTGCGCCCAGATCTTCGGAGCGATCTCCAAATCGACCAACAAGGCAAAGGCGGTCAACATGGACAACTGGGAGGTCCTCAAGATGAAGGTGGACCTCCGCGCCGACGACAAGCGGATCTGCCCGGGGCAGCCGGTGCAGATGATCGCGGTGGCCGATCTCAAGCACAAGAAGCGCGACAAGACCAAGACGGTGTCGACCTCGGAGGGTGAGCGCCAGCAGATCAATGCACTGGAGTTCTCGCTGTTCGAGTTCTCGAGCGAGCAAGGCACCTTCAATGAGTTCGGGGTGTTCTCGCCCAACCCGAACGTGCTCGCGACCGCGGCCAGCGGCTTCAAGCTGGACACCAAGTACCTGCGCGACCCCGCCAAGTTCTCGTTCAACAACGAGTACAAGCCGAGCTACGACTGCATCACTCGCGCGGGTGCGTTCGGCCCCGGCGGACCCTCGGGCAGCTCGGGCGCAATGGGCAGCAGCGGGAGCTCGGGCAGCGGCGGATCCTCGTCCGATCCGGGCGGGAGCGGCGGTGCGGGCGGCCCCGGTGGCCCGGGCACCGATGGCGGCGCAGGCGGACCAGGCCTTCAGATCACCGCGTACGCAACCGTGGTCAAGACCCCGCACTACGATCACTTGGTGCTGGTGAAGATCACCGGAGGCGCCGAGGATGTGGTGCTGTTCGACCCGCAGAAGTCGCTGCAGCTCAGCGCCGGTGGTGGCGCGGGCGGCTCGGGTGGCTCGGGTGGCTCGGGCGGCCGCGGGGGCTCGGGCTCGTCGGGCTGGCCCGGGGGCAACGGCGGAGCGGGCGGAACCGGAGGCAACGGCGGCAACGGAGGCCCCGGTGGCCCCGGCGGCCAGCTCACGCTGGTCTACGACGCGAACTTCCCCGAGCTCGCCAACGTGATCGTGCTCGACGCCTCGGGCGGACCCGGTGGCTACGCGGGCTCGGCGGGCTCGGGCGGCGACGGAGGCTCGAAGGGCAGCGGCAACGGCGAGGGTGCTCCCGATGGAGCCGAGGGTGCGAAGGGCCCCGAGGGCGCAGGCGGTCAGGCCGGTCCGAGCGGCCCCGACGGGGTCGCGGTGGCGCAAGCCGGCAACGTCGATCAGTTCTTCGGCGACCTGCCCGAGGGCATCACGCGCCTCTAGCCCGCAGCGCACGGCACTCGCTCAGGGCGCGCAGACATAGGCGCGCCCGTACGCGGCGAGCGGATCGGCAGAGATCGGGCCGCCCCAGGCGCCCGCGCCGATGTCGATCGTGGCGTCGCCGATCTGAAAGCCGAGCTCGATCGTGATCTCGCCGAGCCGCTGCCAGCGGCTGGCATCCGCCGAGCTCTCCCACGCCAGCCAATTGGCATCCTCATCGAACACCAGCTGCAGCCAGCGGTGCTCGAGCGGATCATGGGATAGCAGGGCGATCGACGTGTGATCGAAGCCGTCGTCGTAGAACGCTTCGAGCTGCCCTTGGCCCACCTGGAACCCGTAGGTGGTCCCCTCTTCCTCCAGCACGAAGTACGCGAGGCCCTGCGACAGGTCGGGTGGCGGAGCCGTGACGAGCTCTACCCCCGCGCGCCCCGCTTGGGGCAGCTTGAACCCGCTCTCGATGTGCGTGTAGTCGTTGTCGGCGTCCTCCGCGATGAAGCGGAGCTCGCCATCGACGAGCTCGAACCACACCCCGAGATCATCTTTGACGTCCCAGGGGCCAGAGTCGAGCTGGGGTGCGTCGAACGGATCATCGACGAACACCTCGCCCTCGCACAGCACCACCGGGTCGACGCCTCCGGTGGGCTCGACGCCAGTGGCGTCCCCGGTCATGGGACTCGCCGAGGTGCTGCCGTCGCCGTCGAGGGACTCGATGCCCTCGCTCGCTGCGGTCGCGCCGGAGGATCCTCCGCCGGACTCCTCCGCCTCGGCGACGCAGCGATCGGAGAGCGGCCCCGAGTGCGGCGCATAGCGGCGCCCCGAGTTGCACTCACCGTCGGGCACGCTGCAGTAACCATCCGCCTCGCACATCGCCTCGGCGAGACCGGCACAGCTCGCGTCGCTCTCGCACGTGAACGCCGAGTCGCCGCAGCCCGCCGTGACGCGTCCCAGCGCGAAGACCAGGGCGAGCCCTGCACCGATCCTTGCGCCTGCGCCCATCCGACCCACCGACGCTAACACGCGGCTTGGCCTCGCGGAGCCCCACCGGGCTCGGCCCTGGGAACACGGCTCAGTGCCAGAGTTGCGCGGTGTACACGTGGTCTTGCGCCTCGACCTCGAGATGGCAGTCGTTGCAGCTCGTGGGCTCGATCATCGACTCGACCCCGGGCAGGCAGCCGTAGCACTCGCCGTCGGGCGGGTCCTGCCCGCGCCACACGATCACGGGGCGACCGAGGTCGTCGAGCGTGAGCTCGAACCACTCCCAGCCCTGCGCGCCCTCGTCGTTGTAGCCCCCGCCGCGCTTGGCCATCGCGAGCACCAGCACGCCGAAGTCGTCGGTCTCCATCGTCTTGACGAGGATCGTGCCCACCTCGAAGCCCGCGACGGCGGCCGGCGGGCGCTGGTTGATGTAGACCGTGCGCTGACCGCCGGGGTGGCCGGGGCTGTCCGCCGCGAAGCCGAGCGACTCGTGATCCCAGCGCGCGAAGCCCTCGAAGTCGCTCTGCAACGCGATGAACTCGGCCGCGGCGGGCTCGCTGGGGTCGGCCTCGCAGCCGAGCCCTCCGAGACCCGCGGCGAGCACGAGCGCGAGCACGAGCCCGCGCGCGGGTCGCTGACCGCTCATGCGCTCACCGGGATCTCCATGAGCTCGGCGGCGTCGAGCATCGCCCGCACGAGGCTGTCTTCCGCGTCGGGGTCGCTCTCGTGCTCGAGCAGCTCGAACAGCTGACCATAGGGGGTGGCGCGCAGCTCGGCGGAGGGCTCGGCGCTCCAGCCTTCGGGCACCGGGGGCACGCCGCTGCCCGAGTGCGCGGCGTACCCGGCCTCCACGCGATCGAAGCCGGCGAGGACTCGCGCGTGCAGCTCCTCGCCCCCGGGCTCGGCGGTCAGCCACGGGACGAACGCCTCGTAGAGCGCCCGCCCGCCCGCGAGGTTGGCTCGCATGTCGGCCAGCGTGTTGTCGGCGTAGCGCGACTCGTCCTCACCCGTCGCCGCCAGCGCCACCTTCTCGCGCTGCTCGGCCATCGAGCCCACCACCCCCGAGTAGGCCGCCGCGGGATCGAGGGCCAGCGGCTCGAACGAGCTCTGCATCTGCGCGATGTCGTCGACCAAGCGCTGGGCCAGCGCGTCGCGAAAGCCAGCCGCCTGCTCGGCGTTGGCGGGGTAGGCCGCGGGCTGATAGCCCTCGATCGCAGACTCGAACTCCACCGTCTCGGGCGGATGCTCGTCGGCCCACAGGATCCGCTCGAGCGCGTGCACCCCCGTCACACCCTCGGCATCGAACAGATCGTCGTCGGGCGCGGCCTCGAGGAAGCCGTCGTAGCGCTCGTCGGTCGCGGCATCGAGGTCGGGAAACAGCACCGCGATCGCGCCCTCGATGCGCTCGTAGGCGCCGCGGGCCTCGCCCCAGTGAGTGCGCATGCGCTCCACCGCGGGGCGATCATCGGCGGCATTCCAGCCGTCGCCATCGGGCTCGGGCGCGGCGTCGCGCAGCGCGATCGCGGCCTCGTGAAGGGTGCCGAGATCATCCTCGACGATGGCCTTGACCTCGAGCGTGGCCTGCTCCTCCGGCGAAGGATCGGCAGCCTGGCATGCGAGGAGAGCAACGAATGGAAGCGACGCGAGCAGTGTCTTCATGGTGGTCTTGGTCTAGAGGTTGGCGACGAAGTCGAGCAGGCGCTCTTGATCGGCGGCCGACGAGCGTTCGAATCGCTCGACCGAGTCGTTGGCCTCCGAGCCCTCGCTGCGGTGCTGGAGCACCGCCTCGCGCAGCGTGGAGGCGCGGCCATCGTGGAGGTAGCTGACGAGGTGGCGCATCCCCATGAGCGGCGCCGTACGCCACTCCTGCGGCCCGGCATCGCCCTCGGGCCGCCAGTCGGTCAGGCCCACGCCCATGTCGTGCAGCAAGAAATCGCTATAGATCGGGGCATCGATGTCGGCGAGCGGCTCGATGGGGTAGTCGGCTCGCGTGTGCAGCGTGGGCACGTGGCAGCCGTCGCAGCGCGCCTCGGCGAACAGGGCCTCACCCGCGGGATCGGCCGCTGGGCGCCTGGGGATCGCGATGAGCCGCACGTAGTCGGCCAGCAAGCGAATGTCGTCGGCCTCGAGGTCGACCCCGGGGCGCAGATCGTCGTCCTGCTCGTCCGGGTTGGGCAGCTCCTGCGGCCGCATCGGGCTCGTGATCGACATGTCGCCCTGCGCGGCGTCGGCCGAGAATTCCTCGAGCGTGGCGATGCGGGCCTTCACGCCAAAGCGCCCGATCAGCCCCTCGTCGCCGGGCGCCCACGCGCCAAACGCTGGATCGCTGGGCACTTCGCTCTGGTAGGGCACGCGGTGGATCCGGCCCGAGATCCCGTCGTCGCGCGTTGCTTGCTCGGCTTGCACGCGCTCGATCTCCGCGTCGGCCACGGCCTCCATGTAGCCGCGGCCAAACACGGCCGGACCGATGCGACGGCTGGTGCGAAGGTCGTCGCGCAAGGGGGCCTCGACCGGCGTCGTCGCGCCCGCGGCCACGCGCGGACGCACCGTCTGCCCCCACGCGAGCGCCGACTGGTCAGCGGCCGGCGTGCCGTCGGCCTCCACGAGCACGAGCTTGGTGACGCCGCCGGGCCCCTTGGCATCCGCCGCGTGGCACGAGGCACACGACTGGCGGATGTACACCGGACCGAGCCCGTCGCCCTCGCGCATCGGCTGCTCGAACAGCACGTCGCCCCTGGCGTGGCGATCGAGCCAGTCGCTCGAGAGCTCGGCGATCGGGTCGGTGCTCGGGTCTTCGCCCACGAGCACCAGCGGCTCGCCCGGGTCGTCGCAGGCGCCGAGCAACATCAGCGCCAGCGCCAGCGTGGTGCAGCGGGCCGTGAAGACCCTCGAGCAGCATCGCGCAGAGTGCGCGGAACCCCGGTGCCGGTTCATCGCGGAGGACCTTATTGAAAATAGATTTCTTTTTCAATAACCCAAAATGGCCTCCCAGTAGGGCCTCATGTGCGAAATCTCTATACAATCGATAACGATGAAGCTACTTGCGATCCCCGGGAGCCTACGCCGTGCATCCCTCAACCGAGCGCTCCTCGTGGCCGCGGGCGAGCTCGTGCCGCCGGGCGTGACGCTGACCCTCGAGGAAGGTCTGCGCGAGCTCCCGTTCTACGACGGCGATCTCGACGATGACGAGCATCGCCCCGCCGCGGTCGAGGCGTGGAAGCAGCGCATCGCCGAGGCCGACGCGCTCGTGATCGCGACGCCCGAGTACAACTACGGAATCCCCGGCGGGCTCAAGAATGCGCTCGACTGGGCGTCGCGCCCCGCCTATCGCAGCGTGCTGCGCGGCAAGCCGGTCGCGATCATGAGCGCCTCGCCGAGCGCGGTCGGAGGAGCCCGCGGGCAGGCCCACCTCAAGCAAGTCCTGCTCGGCGTGGTCGCCGAGGTGTTCCCCTACCCCGAGCTGCTCGTCGGCGGCGCGCACCACAAGCTCGTCGACGGCAAGCTCGTCGACGACGACACCCGCACCCGCGTGACCGCAATGCTGACGGACTTCGTACGCTGGGTGCAGCGCAGCCGCGGCGGCTGAGCCCCGCGGCCGGGCCGCTCGACTTGCATGCCAGCGCCGACCCGGCAAGGATGCCGCCGTGGAGCTCACGCAACTCGAGGAACTCCTGCGCTTCGAGGATGCACGCGTCGACTGGAAGGCCGGCGGGGCCACGGAGAAAGTCGTGCGCACGCTCGCCGCGTTCGCCAACGACTACGAGCGCCGCGGCGGCGGCTATGTCCTGTGCGGCGTAGCGGAGCGGGCTGGCGAGGGTGGCGAGTTCCCCACGGCAGAGCTGGTCGGGCTCGATCACGATGCGCTCCGCGAGATCCAGAACAAGGTGCTCACCCGCTGTCGCAAGCACCTCGAGCCCCCTATGACGCCGAGCGTGGACTTCGTCGACCTGCCCAACGCTCGTCGCATCCTCGTGTTCTACATGCCCGCGTCCGCGGGCCTCGTCACGGTGCGCAAGGATCAGTCGCTAGAGACGTGGATTCGCACCGGTGATCGAGTCGTGCAAGCGACGGGCGATGCGCTCGAGCGGCTACGCAAGAAGCGCTGGCCGCCCTTCCTCGAGCGCCCGTGCGACACCGCAGGGCTAGACGACGTGGATGAAGCGGCAATCGCCGAGACCTTGGGCCGGCTGCAGCTCCCGCTGGAGCCCAGCGAGTACTTGCGACCCGACCAGCCCTTCATCAAGTCGAGCGCGACGTCCTTGGTCGCGAGCGTCCGCGGAGCGTCGTCCGAGGTGAGCCATCCACGGTACCTGGCCCTCTTGCTGTTCGGACGCGAGCCGACGAAGTTCATCCGAGGAGCCCACGCGCAGCTCTCGGTCTATCCCGGCACCTCACGAGACACCTCGGGCGAGCGCTACGACCTCCCGTCGGTGGGGCTCCCCGCGTTGCTCGACTTGTTGTTGCAGCGACTCGATCTGTACATGGGTACGGCCTTCGACAAGAGCTCGAGCATCCAGAGCGGCCGGCAGAACCGGCCCCGCTACGCACGCGAGGCCATCGAGGAGGCGGTCGTCAATGCGCTCGTCCACCGGGACTACGAGAGTGACGCCCCCGTCAAGGTGACCGTGTTCTCCGATCGCATCGAGGTGCAGAGCCCGGGAGGCTTGGTTCCCGAGCTCGACGAGGCACGCATGCGCTCGGGCCGCTCCGGCGGCATGTGGCGCAATCCCTCGCTCATTTCCGTGATGGTGGCGATGGGCAAGGCGCAAGAGGAGGGGCAAGGGATCCCTACCATCATCAACCGCACCCGGGCGCTAACGGGCAGGGAGCCGACGTTCGTCGTCGAGCCTGGGATGTTCACGGTGGTGATACCGGCGTCTCGTCCGGCCATCATGATGTTCGAGGGGCCGAAGTCTGGCGAGCGTCACCATGGCGTGATCTTGGTGAGCATCGGGCCCTCGATCAGCGCGCAGTTCGAGCAAGAGCGGGGGAAGCTAGGACTCGAGCATGCGGAGATTCTCGTCGACATCGCAGCCCCGGGGTATCTCTCGACCGACCCTGAAGAGTGGCGCCGACGAGCAGAGACATTGCGAGACCAGATCTCGCCATTGGTCGATCGCTCGGATATCGATGGCTTCCACGTATTCTACCGGGGCCCCGTCGTGTTCGCCGCACTGTTCGGGGCGTTGGTAGCGCCGATTAGGCCGTTGCACATGTACCACCTCGATCCCGAAGTAGGCTATGTGCTGGCGCTCTCGCTTGACAGGAAGTTCCTGCGCGAAGCAAGATGAACACAAGGTGCGAGCCCAGGGCACTTCGGCTTGTCCAAGGCCCACGGTAGCGCGAGCTACCGCTGCAAATCGGGTGAATTGCCGGAAAGTCCAGGGATGGATCATCGGCAGCCAAGGCCAACATGGAACGCTGCACAGCACGAGGGGTTGGCAAGGTTCAGAGACTAGGGTCCGCGCGAAAGCAGTAACGACCCCACGAGCGCCCGACACCTCCAGCAGAGGTGATGAGATAGTCCGTTCTGCCGCTATGATCTGACCCACGAAACGGCAGAAGTCGGGGATAAAGAGCCCCGGCGATAACACGCCAACGGCTAAAGAAACGCAGCTCTGGGCTCGCACCCAAGCTGCGCTTCTTCTTGGTCGACGCTCGGCTCGCGGACTTGCTAGAGCTTCGCCGGTCCGCGGAACAGCTGCGCCGGATCGCCCTTCACCTGCTCGACGGACTGGACCTCGAGGATCGTGGGCCCGGAGTGCTCGTTGGTGCTGCTGATGCGGTGGGGCAGGCGTAGGCCGAGCACCTTGCGGAACTCGCCGAGCTCGCTCTGGTTGGGGATCGCACCCGCGCCCTCCACGAGGGTGATCGACTCGGTGCTGCGCACGTCGCCGCGCTTGGGATCCACGTAGAGCTTCATGGGCGGCAGGTCCTTCACGCGCAGGACCACCACGATGCGCTCTTCGGCGCCCTTGCCCACGCGACCCTCGACGGTGGCGTCGTCGAAGCCTTGGGTCCAGTCACCGGCGAGCAGCGGACTGGCGAGTCCCGCTTGCTTCAGATAGCGACCCTGCGCCTCGGTCGGGATGTCGAGCGTGGACACGCTCCACGCCGAGGTACCGTCGTAGGTCTCGATCGAGCGCCCGTAGCGGCCAAAGTCCAGCTCCATGCGCTGGCGGTGCTGGGCATCGAACACCAGGCGAAAGCGACCCTCGACGTTGGACGACGGTATCCGCACCTTGCCGGTGAGCTCGACGGCGCCGAGCTTCTCGAGCTGCTTGGTGAAGCGCGCGGCCTGGCTGGCCTTCAGCAGCTGCGCCACGCTGGGCAGCGGCGGCTCCTTGGTGGCCACGCGGGGGAGCACGACGTCGGTGCCGCCCTGGTGGATCACGAGCGCGTCGATGGCTCCCTTGGCGTCCTCGCGGAAGCTGACCGCGATGTCGTCCTTCGCGCGAAAGTGCCAGCGCCCCTCGGCGTCGGGCTTGCGCAGCACGAACCCCATCTGTCCCTTGATCTCGCACACGAGCCGCCCGTCCTTCAGGGTGACGGTCGCCTCGGGCCCGCTCCCCTCGGCGCGGTAGCGACCGAGCTGGTCCTGCACCTGCTCGAGCGTGAAGTCGGGCGGGGCGCTGTAGCCCTGGCGCGGCAGCTCGAAGTCGAAGCCGCCCTGGTGCATGTGCATCAAGTACGCGCGGCCCTTCTCGTCGAGGTCGAAGGCGACCTGGATCGTATCGGTGAGCGCGAACACCCAGCGCCCCTCGTCGTTGGGCGGGAGCAGCTCGTACTTGGTCTGGCCCGGGACGTCGACGAACAGCTTGCCGCCCTCGTCGGTGACGCTGAAGCGAGCATCGTCGAAGCTGGCGAAGTTGGCCACGTAGCGGCCGGTGTACGGGCGAAGATCGAGCGCCGACCCCTCGTCGTGCTCGCTGGGGAGCTCGCCCAGCAGGCTGTCGAACACGATGCCCAGCGACTCGCGCTGGAGCCCGGTCATGCTGACGTTGGTGAGCAGCACGTAGGCGATGCCGTCGTCGGGCAGCATGCCCACCTCGGCCGCATAGCCGTCGATGTTGCCCCCGTGCTCGACCACGCGGTGGCCCTGCCAGTCGCCGAGCATCCAGCCGAGGCCGTACTTGATCCCGCCGGCGACCTCGATCTGCGGGCTCCACGTCTCCTGCAGGCGCTCGGCCGAGACCAGCTGCTTGCCTTCGTAGCTGCCGCGGCCGAGCTGCAGGCGCAGCCACTGCGCCATGTCGAGCACGTTGGAGTTGATCGCACCGGCGGCGGGGACCGAGTCGATCGAGCGCATCGGCAGCGCCTCGTGGACCTCGGTGACCTCGCGCCAGCGATAGCCCTGGGCGCGGCGAGGATCGGCCTCGGCGGCCGCCTTCGTGGCGTTGGTGCTCTTCATGCCGAGCGGCTCGAACACGCGCGCGTGCAGCATCTCGCCCCAGGTGGTGCCGGCCGAGCGCGCGGCCGCTTCCCCGGCGGCGCCGTAGACCACGTTGTTGTAGAGGAACTTCTTGCGAAAGTCGGCGGTGGGCTCGGCCCCGCTGGCCTGGGCGAGCACCTCGCTGACCGTGAGCGCCCCGCTGGCCCACAGCATGCTCATGCGCGTGAACCCGCTGCGGTGGCACAGGGCATCGCGCAGCGTGGTCACGGGCGTGGCCTCGCCGCGCTCGGAGGTGCGCGGGCGCAGCTGCAGCTCGGGGACGTGCTGCGAGAGCGGATCGTCCCACTTCAGCTTGCCGGCATCGACCTGCATCGCAACGAGCGCGGAGGTGAACGCCTTGGTGGTCGAGCCGATCGCAAACACGGTCTCGGGGGTGACCGGTCGCTTGGTCTCGAGGTCGGCGAGACCAAAGCCCTTGGCGAACACGACCTCGTCGCCCTTGACCACGGCGACCGCCATGCCCGGGATGTGGTGCTGCACGCGGGCGGCCTCGAGCCGGGTGCTCAGCCACTCGAGGCGAGCGGGTAGCTCGCTCTTGGCCGCGGGCTTGGCCGCGGGCGCGTCCGGCGTGGTGGTGGGCGCAACGGTCTGCGGGTTCTTGCCGCAGGCGGCTGCCCACAAGGCCAGCGCCAGGCCCAACCGGCGGCTGAGGGAAGCAGAACGAGAGGGGTGGCGGAGGGGGCGTGGCATCGAGCGGGCGTGAGACTAGCGCGCCGTAAGGGGTCTCAGGCGAGGCCGGGCGGGCACGCGGATGGCGGCGGGAGATCTCGTTCTCGCGCCCTTGCGCGCGGCTTCGCGCCGCTCGGATCGGAGACGGGATCACAGCCGCCCAGCACCGCTCCAGCAGGTTCGGTGTCGCCCCGGTCTCATCGTTGATCCACTATGCAACGAGAATTGAGCGATGCGGCGACGGCCTGGGCAGAAACGGGCCGCTTGTGCTCGATCCTCTCGGGGATTTACTTCAATCCGTGGTGAATCCGCGCAGAAACTGGGTAACGAAACGAACCGTGGTCCGCGCCGCAAATTATCATGAGACAACCTCTGCGCGCATGCGCAGTGAGAGATCACCTTCGCGCCGGTGTCGTTCATGGCTTTCCCACCAGCTCGGTGTCGCCTACGCTGGGTCCATGCCGATTCTTCTGGAAGACCTCAATCTCCGCAAAGCCGAGCGCCTCATGTGCCAGCAGGCGCTCTCCCGGGCCGGCAGCATCGTGGAAGCGGCCCACCTCCTGGGCATCACCCGCCACGCCCTCAAGCGGCGGATGACCAAGCACCGGATCGAGCCGACGAGCGCGGCAACTGCGCGGGACAACCTTCCGCGGGACCACCACCCCACGGTGCCCGAGCAGGCCGCCTCCGAGACCGCCTGAGCCGTCGGACCGTCCTCTGAAAGAGCGCCCGGGTCGCCCATCGAGGCCACTCGGGCGCTCTTGCGTGGTGGCCCTGCTACCGTGCCCCGCGATGGACGACGTGCCCGGCGAAGCAAGACCGCTGTTGGTGCTCGACGGCCTCTCGGTGCGGCGACCCGACGGCGTGGAGCTGCTCGCCGGGGTCGATCTGTGCGTGCGACCGGGCGAGGTGATCGCGCTGCTCGGCGGGAGCGGAGCGGGGAAGTCCACGCTGCTGGGCTGCATCGAGGATCCGGCCGCGCTGCGCGAGCGCGGGTTCGGGGTCGAGTATGCGCGGCGCGAGCTGACCGTGCCCGTGGGCATCGTGCCGCAGCGCGGCGCGCTCTTCGATCACTTGAGCGTGGGCGACAACCTGCGCTTGGCGCTGCGTCACGCGGCCGACGAGCCCCCGCGACCGCCACCCTCGCGAGACGACGGCGCGGTCGAAGAGTGGCTCGGCCGCATGCACCTGCCGCGAGAGTGGGCGAGCGGCGAGCGAGCGAGCACGCGGCTGAGCGGCGGCGAGGCGCAGCGGGTCGCGGTGGCGCGCACGCTGGCGGGCGGGCGCAGGCTGTTGTTCCTCGACGAGCCCTCCGTGGGTCTCGATCCTTATCGCGTGGTGGTGCTCGCGGCCTTGCTGCGTCAGCAGATCCGCGAGCGCGGGGCGGCGGCGATCGTCATCACCCACGATCTGGCGTTTGCGGCCGCGTTCGCCGATCGCTTCTGGTTCATGGACCGCGGTCGGCGTGGCGTGGAGGAGCTGTCGATCGAGGCGCTGCCGCCCGAGGTCTCGCGCACCACCGAGCAGGTGTGGCGCATCGAGCAGCAGCTGGGCGAGGCCGTGCTGCGCCGGCTCGAAGAGGACGCCGCGCCCGCCCCCGGCCGCGCCCCCGGGCGCTTCTGGGCGGCGCTGCGCGATCGAGCGGTGCAGTGGATCGAGCCGTTCGGGGTGCCGGTGGAGGTGCTGCGCAGCGTGCCGCGCACGGGACGAGGGCTGCGCCGCAGCCTCCACGATCTCGCCGAGGTGCTGCCGGTAGTGCTCAAGCAGACGCTGCTCCGACCCGCCCCGTTCTTCGCGATCGTGTCCACGCTCATCGGCTACAGCGTGCTCTACATCTTCCATCGAGCGTTCGCCGACGGTGATCTGGCGCTGCGCGATGGGTTCGTGTTCACGCTGCTGGGCTCGCGACACATCATCGCCCTCGCGCCGCCGCTCTCGGGCATCTTGTTCTGCGCGACCTCGGGCAATGCGATCACCGCGTGGCTGGGCGGGATCTCGCTGACGCGCCAGAGCGAGGCGCTGCGCGGGCTGGGCGTGAGCCCGCGGCGCTATCTATGGGGACCGGCGTGGGTGGGCTTGTCCGCGTCCGCGCTGCTGCTGTCGTCGCTGTTCGTGGTGGGCATGGTCGCCGGCGGGGCGCTCTACATCAGCAGCACGGGGGTAGCCTCGGGGACGGCATACGAGCTCATCACCGCGCAGCTGCTCGACCCGGCGCCCGGCGACGAGCGCTTGCTCGCGCGCGCCGGGCTCTTGCTTGCGATCTATGCGGTCGGGATCTCGGCCGATGCCGTGGCCAAGGGCGCGCGCGAGAAGCACAGC
>JBFIJN010000188.1:0-15434 GCA_041600735.1 Nannocystaceae bacterium | reverse complement strand
CCCTGCCCGCATGATCCCGTGGCCCTTCCTCCCCGGCGTCGCGCTCGCCTGCGCCCTCTCATCCATGAGCTGCGCCCATGGCTCATCGCCGAGGGGCCTCATGACCGAGCAGGAGGAGCTCGCGTGGGGAAAGGTCGCAGAATCCAGCCCGACACACCGCTGGCCGAAGGACGTACCCTCAAGCTGGTCTCTCGGCAGCGACGCCCCCCGGGCCCGTCGACAGGGACCACGCCGACCGCACCTTCGGGTGCGGGTTGACCCCGAGGGCTCGACGGACCGCTCTGCACAGGGCCGGGTCAGCCCTCGCCGCGGTGCTGGGACATGAAGCGGGATACATGGCGGAGCGCTACGCCGTAGTTCAGCAGCGCAAGGCCCAGATTGCGCAGCGCAACATTGCTTTCGTATCGGCCATGGTCGATCCCAAGGTACGGTCGACCATGGCGTCGGTTCGCTGGTCCTGCGTGGTCGCACCCCTGTTGGTCGTGGCTGGCCTCGGGTCGGTCGGCTGCAAGCCGACCGTCGAGCAACCGGATCCACCCGGGGTGCCCGTGCCGATCCATGGGACGCCCTCCAACCCCATCGGTGAGGCGCTCTATAAGACCGAGGACTACGCGGCCGCAGCGTGGGTCTTCGAGCAACTGGTCGCGGGGGCGGCCGAGGGGGATCGTGCCAAGGCGGAGTTTTGGCTCGGCAAGAGCTACTTCCAGCTCGACGACTTCACGCGGGCCACTCGCGTCTTCATGAGCATCGCGCGAGACGAGCCACACGAGTACCGAACGCTGGCGTTCCCATGGCTGGTCACGCTGCGCAGGGAACGGCCGGAGGACGTCGAGTTGTTGCAGCTCATCGGCGAGCACGCCGAGGCGCTACTCGAGGACGAGCTCTTCGCCGCCATGCGCGACCCGCTGTTGCTCGCGGTCGGAGAGCATCGACTCCGCACGGGTCGGCCCGCCGAGGCGCTTGCGTGGCTCGAGCAGGTGTCCGACGGCACCAACGCCTACGAGGAAGCCCAGCTGCTCGCCGGGCTGGCGGCAGCGCAGCTCGGTCGGCGGGCAGAGGCGATCGAGCGCCTCTCCCTCGCGGCCACCCGAGGCGCGCCGACCCGCCGCGAGCGGCGAAAGGGCGAGGTCGACCCGCGCGAGGAGCGGATACGTCAACGCGCCGCCCAAGAGCTGGAGCGGCTCGGGCAACCACCCCGACGGTGACGCGGATGGGCATGAGCGAATCAAGCGGGACTCGAGGAGGACGTCTGTTTCGACGAACTCGTAGCCCAATCGAGTGCACCGAGGGTACAACCCTGACTCCGGCTCGAGTGTCTTCACGATGCACATCACACTTGCCACGGGGAACCAAAGAGGCGTCGTCCTCGAGCTCGACCTCCTGCCGGGTCATGGATGGGCTCGGCATCTCGACGGCGTCGTCATTTGGCGAGCCAGCCGAGGCTACGAGCGCTTCGAGGCTCTCTCTCCGACCTCCGCTGAGGGTCCCTACGCGCTCGGCGGGGTCTTGTTCTGTCAAGCCTCGGCGTCGGATCCCTCCGAAACGCTGGAGCACGTAGCGGCCCGCCTGCTCTCCGAGCGCGGCGACGTCGCCGATATCGAGTACGTGGAAATGTATGCTCTTCCGGCGGCATGCCTCGCGTGGACCGACGGTGTCGCGTGTGTGCTCTCCAGCGTGCTGCGCCCGGCTCCCGACGTGCTGCTCGCGATCGAGTACACGGTGTCTTCACACCTCGAGGCCGACCGCGGCGGAGCCAGGCCGTTCTCGGATCCGGCAAGTCTCCTGCGAGCAATCCGGAGCACGGTCCGTGCCTCGATGGACCGCGGCCATGAAATGGAGATCGAGAAGGACCCATGGTAGAACACCTGTTCACGGCGCTCTTGAACAACGGATGGAGCAAAGAGGGCAATACTCTATTCGCCCCGGGACGCTCGATACATCTCGAGCTGAATTCCGGGTATCCGGGAGACGTAGCTCGTTTCTTGGATGACATGCTGAGCCGCCAACAGCGGCTCTCCCGAGCAAGAGAGCTCTACCCGGACTACGAAACCATGATGAAGGACGTCCAGTCGGCACTCGATGCGATCAAGGAACTGGAGTCGTAGTCATACGCAGGCATTGCCCCACTGCGATCCGGCCGTTCGAGCCACGCCTCACCGTTGCCCTCCGGGAACCGAAGCACGCCAACGAGTGAGCGAAATCCCATGCCGCGACGCTACTGGCTGCGCCTCCCGCGTGCAATCCCGCTCGGCTCCGCGAGCGGCCAGAGTGCTTCGAGCAGGTGATGAGGAACACCCCAGCGACCACACCGCAGAAGGCATGGCTCGGTTCACTGCAACGGACCGCCCCTCAGTGGCACTGCCAGAATTGCGCATCCGAGAACACATACATCACCCCGGAGTCCCCGAGGTTGATGTCCACGAACCCCTCGTCGAACTGCATCAGCAGGAAGCCGAAGTGCTCGCTGTCTTGCAGCCAGATCGGGCTGCCGAGCACCCGCGCGCTCGCGCCATAGATCCCGCGGCGGAGCTCGCGGAGCTCGGAGTCCTCGGGCAGCTCCTCATCGAAGACATCCACCGGAACGTCGGCAGGCACGGGCACGAAGTACCCGAGCTTGGTCGCGGCCCCTGGGGGCGCGTCGAGCCGCCCGTTGGCCACCTCCTCGTTGGTGAGCCGGATGAGCGCGGTGTGCTCGTTGTCTGGCTCCCAGGCCTCGTTGCTGCGGGCGTTGCTGATGAACATGGCGACGGCGCGGGTCTTCGACTCGGGGCCGCGCGCCTCCGGCATGGTGTCGAGGTCGAGCGTGAACAGGTGCTCCATCGGCTCGCCTTCGTACATCGGCCAGCTGTCGGCGGTGATGCCGGGGGGACAGCCTCCGATCTGATTGAGGCTGTCGTCGGGCTTGGTGTCGACGTTCTTCAGCAAGTAGATCCGCGTGCGCTCCCCGCCCCCCGCGAAGCTCTCGATCTGCGCCACGAGCTCGTCGACCTTGTGCAGGGCCTCGGGCACGCTCGCGTCGCCGCCCGACGCCTCGGCCCACCTCTTCAGCCTGTCGTCGAAGTCGTAGAAGGCCTCCTTGAAGATCGCGATCAGCTTCGGCGAGGGCTCGTTGTGCACACACCACCGAACCCAGTCGTCGGCATCGCTGCCCATGTCGCGCAGCGCCGCTTGCACGGCGTAGCTCGCGCTCGCCTTGATCTTGGCCCCGTGGTCGAGCAGCAAGCCGAACGCGGCCCGCCACACCTTGGTGTCCTTGACCGTAGGCAGGCAGGTGAAGGGGCGGGTGAACGCGACGCTCGGCGCGAGCGCCCGCAGCAGCAGCGCCTGCGTACGCGGGCCAGGCAGGCCGCGGATCGCCCGGAGGATGAAGGGCTGAATGTAGTGCTCGTACTGGTGATCATCGATGCTCGAGGACCACTCGTAGAACTCGATGCAGCCGTCGTACTTCTCGTCCCAGGTCGTGCCTGCATCCGCGAGCGATGCGAGCGCGATGAGGATGGCGCGGCGGTAGGTGTCCCGCAGAGGCTCGTCGCTGGCGGCCTGCAGCTGCGCGTGCAGCCGCGGCAGCTCGGCTTCGCCCCAGTACGCGAGCGCGTGCGCCATGAACTGCATGTTGTAGTACTTGGCCTTCGCGCTCTCCTCGATGCGCGCGAAGGCACGGCCGCGCAGGTCCTCGTCGGCGATGACCCCGAGCACCGGAATCGGATGGCCGTAGAGATACTCGTGCTCGAGGCCGCGCGCGATGATGGCGTGCGCACGCGCGCTCGGCAGGGCCTGGAGCGCCTCGATCGTCTGGCTGAGCCCCTCGAACAAGGGAGTCCCCACCGAGCTCTGGTAGCCCTTGAACTCGAGCTTGGCATCGAGCTCGTCGGGGATCGACTCGCCCGCGGCCGCGAGGCGTCGCATCGCACAGATCGCCGCAATCTCGCGTACGTCGTCCTTCTTCGCGCGCTCGGCGATGCCGACGAGGTCCTTCACGGAGTCGTGGCGCAATGTATCGAAGCAGTGATAGAGGCTCGCGATCGAGAGGCTACAGCGATCGAAGAGCTTCTCGAGCTGCTTGGGGGTGGCGTTGATGAACGCGTCGTAGAGCTTCGGGTAGTTGCCGCCGTGCTTCTGGGCCAGCTTGAGCACCAGCTTGTTCCAGGCCTTGCGCTCGCCAAACAGCTGCACGAACGCATAGAAGTGCTCGTTGGGCTGCTGGGCATCATCGTACAGGCGCAGCTTCACGGCCTTGCCCTCGGCGTCGGGCATCCATAGGTGGTGGGACAGGCCGTGGTCCTTGACGTGCTGCTTGGCCAGGTCCTCCAGCGCATTGCCCTCGAGCTCGTCGGCGCTGCACTTGCCAAAGCGCAGCCGCACCGTGGCGAAGCCCTTGCGCACGGGGGCGGGAAAGCTGGGCCAGGCGGCCTCGAGCGGCGCGGGGTCCCTCGCGTAGACGTTGACGGCCAGCTCGTCGAGGTCGAGGGGCCAGTCGGCGGTCAGCAGGTTGAGACTGTAGTCCTTGCCGGGGCTGTAGGTGGTGATGCCGGAGAGGATGCTCGCCAGCTGCTCGCCCGTGAGCATGTTGCGGTCGAGCTTCTCCCACAGCATGGGCTCGGTCCCGAGGTGGAGGAAGCCCTCCTCGTGCAGGCGCAGCAGCAGCGCCTCGCGAGCGCCGTGGTCGACGAGCTCGCCGGCGGCGTCCATCTTGTCGTAGCCGTCCTTCTTGCTCTTGATCTTCTTGGCGACGGCCGCGAGCTTCTTCTTGTCGAGCTGCTTGGGCATGCCGCGGACGAACTCGGCGCTCGTCTTCTTGCCGCGCTCATCCCAGCTCTCGACGGTTCCGTCGTACTCGCCCCCGCGGTAGTGCGCGCGCTCCTTGGGCTTGCCATCCTCGTAGAAGCTCTCGCACAGACCCACGAGCTGGCCTCGCTCCCAGGTGTAGCGCGTCTTCAGCTTGCCGTTGTCGTAGTAGGTCTCCTCGAGCCCGTGCTTGCGGCCCTCGTCGGTGTATCCGCGCAGGGTGTCGATGCCGCCATCCTCGCGCCACCAGGTCCAGCTGCCGTAGTGCTTGTCGTTGCGGTAGGTGCCCAAGGAGTGCCGCTGCTGGGGCGTGTGCCACCACTCGTAGGGCCCGTCCTTCTTGCCGCGATCGTAGGTGTTCAGGCCCTTGCGCTCGCCCGTCGGGAAGGTCCACAGCCAGGTGCCGTGGCGCTCGTCATCGAGGTAGTCGCCCTGCGCCTCGACCTCGCCGGTGGCGTACCACGTGGTCTCGGGCCCCTGCTGCTTTCCGTCGACGTAGTCGCCTTCGCACAGGCGCTCGCCGCTGTCGTGAAACCAAGTCCACGTACCGACCCGCTTGCCGCCCGCGTGCTGTCCGCGAGTCTTCACGACGCCGGCCTCGTTCTTCTCCTCGTAGGGCCCGTCGCTTGGCGGGGTGGCGAAGGCGGGCATCGGGGAGCGGGTCTTCTTACCAGCGTTGGACATGAGCCGGAGGACTACACCCCACCCTGGCCCGGCGGCGCAAGAGGAAGAGCGGAGGCACGTGCCGTCGTCCCATGGGACGAGACGGACGCGTCGCGCCGTGCCCCATGGGTCACTCGACCCGGAGCGCGCTGCGACTCGGCCCTCGCGCGCGAACGCGGCTGGCACCGCGATTGCACACCAAGGCCGGCGTACCATGAACACACACGAACTCTGCGCAATCGTAGCTCTCGGATTCCTGCTCGGGGCCCCGGCGTGCCTCGATGTGGAGGCGGTCGATCCCGTCGGGGTGGACGCGCTCCAGCCCCGCCAGGCCCACTCGCAGTACTACACCACCCCAATGCCCCCGCCCGGAGCGCTGCTGGCCGAGGGGCTCCACTCGTACGTGCTGGGCTGTGATGACTCGGCCGGCGAGTGCTTCGACATGCACTGGTGTGGCCCCCACAACATCCGCATGAAGCCGGTGACGAAGGCCGAGTCGAACCCCAACTGGCTGGGGATCCCCGCGACGGTCTGCGACGACTTCGGCACCAACGAGATGGACATCGCGTGCGTGTGCTGCAAGCCCGACTCCTGCATGGACTTCGAGCTGGGCTGCGTTCCCTGCGGCAACGGCCAGCTCTGCGACGACGAGACCAACCAGTGCTACTGCTCCGACCCCGACGAGACCGTGTGCAACGGTGAGTGCGTTCCGCTCGACGAGTGGAACCCGGACTGCGGCGGCCTCGACCCGTGTGCGCTGCGCTGCGACGGCAAGTGTGTCGTCGATCCAGAGTCGGACCCCGACCACTGCGGCGCCTGCGAGAATGCCTGCGAGGGCGGCAGGACCTGCCAGGGTGGTGCCTGTGGGTGCCCCGCGGGCTGGGCCGACTGCGGCAGCGGGCAGTGCGACACGAACCTGCTCGACGACGACGAGGCGTGCGGTGCCTGCGACCGTGCATGCCCGAGCGAGTCCTCGTGCAATGGTGCGGGGACGTGCGCGTGTGACGATCCGGGCGCGCGCTGGTGCAGCGGGGAGTGCGTCGTGACGGCCCTCGATGCCAAGCACTGCGGCCAGTGCGGCCACGCGTGCGACCCCGGGGACATCTGCAACGGCGGGGTCTGCTGCGGCGAGACGGTGCAGTGCCAGTAGCAGCGCTCGAGCGCGTCGGGCTGCGGGCGGCTCACCCCGCGCGCTCGCGGTCCGCCTCGATCATCTCCCGCACCTGCTTCACCCGGCAGTACACCACCGTGACCAGCTCCACCCGCCGCCGCCCCAGCGCAGGCTTGCCGGCGGCGACGTGCTCGGGCTTGGCGAAGCCGCGGGTCACCTGCTCCATCACGATCTTGTCGGGCATGCGACCGGTCCTCGCCTCGCGTACGCACACCCCGCGCAGGTACCAGGTGCGGTGCTCGTTGACCGACTTGGGGTGGAAGTTGGCGTAGTAGCGCCAGATGTCCTCGCGGGTCTTGTTCCAGGCCCAAACGGTGCCCCACCCTCCCCGCTCGTGCTCGGTCTCCCACAGCGGCGCGGTGCTGCCGTCGTCGTAGTGGGCGGTGAGGTTCATGTACGTCTGCGAGCGCTGGGGATTGGGCGCATACATCCGCCAGCTCTGCACGAAGCTCACGTGGCGCAGCCAGCCGGCGAGCGTGGACGACCACTCGCCCATCCAGCGCGCAGGGAGGTTGGGCACGACGATGATCCCGGCGAGCGCGAGCACGCCGAGCACGCGCAGCACCCGATTCAGCGCGCGCATCGACCCGACCCTCGCCCGCGGCGGCGCAGGCCCAGCAGCACGAGCCCCAGCGCCCACGCGAGCGCGGGGCCTCCACGCGCAGGGCCTCCGCGCGCAGACCCAGCCGCTCGACAAGCACAGCCCGCGGCGCCCAGGCCGGGGGTGACCTCGTCGACGCCCGGTAGCTCCTCGGGCTCGCCGGTCGAGCCGGTGTCGTCCTCGGGGTCGGCGGGGGGCAGCATGCTCGAGGCGCGCACGGAGACCGCGGAGGCCACGGCGTTGGTGGTGGCCACGTCGACCAGCGTCACGTGCAGCACCTCGCCGGGCTCGAGCCCGCCGAGCTCGACCAGGTAGTCGTTCTCGGCCACGAGCGTGGCCTCGAGCTCGAGATCCCAGTCGCCGCTCACCAGCACCAGCTCGCGCACGGGATCCTCGGGCGGGTCATCGGTGGGCTCGACCGGGGGATCGTCGACGGCGACGAGCTGGTACTCGAACTCGATCGGCGCGTCGCCGCGCTTGACGAGCACATGGGCCGCGACCGGCTCGCTCGAGCCGTTGGGCTTGAGCGTGAAGCTGACCACCATGTCGTCGCCGTCGGGCGGGACCTCGTAGCGCAGCTGCATGGGCCCGGGGTGGAACGGGTGGATGCCGCTGGTCACGCGGCGCAGGAACATCGTGCGACCGGCGCGGACGCGCGCGGGATCGGTGATCACGCGCGGGCACTCGAGCAGGCCGCGGGCGTCGAACGAGCGCCGCAGCAGCACCATGTCGTCGGCCGAGAGCTCGCCGAGCTGGTGCTGTCGATCGGCGGTCTCGAGCGTGAGCGCGGCGGCTTGCTCGAGATCCGCGTCGGGCTCCATCCGCATCAGCGCCTCGAGCACGGCCGCGTCGAGCGCGATCTTGCCGCGCTCGGACAGGCGCTTGCGGGTGGCCCACAGCGCCGCCGTCAGCGGCTCGCCGTCGTTGTGCGACTCACCCACGATGTCCTGCGGGCAGCTCTTGGAATTCTCGGCGTCGCGAATGTACGGGCGCCCGGTACCCGACCAAAACCGACCCACGTACTCGGCGAGCTGGGCGTCGTCGGTGAGCATGATCGAGAAGTAGTCGGCGAGGCCCTCGTTGATCCCGGGCGCATCGATCACGGTGGCGTCGGCGCGCAGGCGCACGCCGCCGAGACCCGCGGGGCTCAGGTGCGCGACCATCCCGTGGCCGAGCTCGTGGTAGACGACATCGCCGTCGTAGCCAAAGTCGACCTCGGAGCCCTGCCCGAACAGCATGGTGGGGCCGCGCTCGGGATCGCACTGATCGGTATAGTAGGCGTTGTTGAGCGGCTTCCAGTCGAAGCTGGCCGTGGGCTCGAGCGCGCGCGAGTTGGCGAGCATCGACGAGAGCTCGCAGCGAAAGTCCTCGACGCCCTTGGCGCGCATGGCCTCGAGGAAGCGCTCGGCGTGCACGTACATCGAGAGCTCGGCGTAGGGGTCGTTGGGATCGACGTTGTCCGCGACCCGCACGACGTCGGGCGTGGGGACGAAGTAGTCGCCTTGGGCATCGGAGCGCACGGTCTGGAGCGGCCAGCACTCGTTCTCGTCCCACCACGGCGAGACCTCGTCGGGCTCCACGTCGACGCAGTTGAACGCCTGCACCCGCGTGCCCACCAGCGGATGCCCGGCCTCGTCCACGTGGATGTCGTAGAGCTCGACCTCGATCGGCTCTGGGGTCTTGGAGGGATTCTCGGCGAACACCCGCGCGCGGCTCGAGAGCACCTGATCGAGCTCGCGCAGCACGCGACCCGAGGCCGCGCTCACCCACAGCGTGAGCCGCGAGGGCTCGGGCTGCATGACCAGCGCGAGCTGCGTCTCCCACACGAGCACGGGCTGGCCCAGCACGAGGATGTAGACCAGCGCGGGGGGATCCTCGAGGGCCGGCGCGTCGCCGAGCCCGAGATGAGCGGCCACGAGCGCGGGCACGGCCGTGGCGGGGATGCGGGCCTGGCTGGGGTGAAGCTGCGGCATGGCCTGCGGGTGCTGCGAGGCCACGAGCTCCGCGGTGCCGTCGGGCCGCGTCCGCACGGTCTCGTAGGCCCCGCGGATCGGCAGGCCGTGCACGCCGAGCTCTCGGTGCTCGATCCGTCCCTGCGCGAGCGCGGGCGAGAGTGACAGCGATCGCACCCGCGGGGCCGAGAGCTCGAGCTCACCCGGCCCGGGCGCCGCATGAACCGCGGATCCCCACGCGAGCCCGCCCACGAGCCCCAGCGCCCACGCGGCCGCGCGAGGCTGGCGCCAACCGCAGCTTCGACCTCGCCCTCGACCCTCTCGCTTGGTGCCCGCGTGCATCGATTGCGAGGAGGATAGCGCATCCGGCCGATCGACCGCGTGATACGGTCGAAGCTGCCCATGATTGCTCGATGGCGACGGATCGCGATGCTCGGTGCCTCCCTCCTTGGTGTCTCGGCGCTCGGCAGCTCGACCGCTTGCGCGCCCGACGATCCGTTCGACTTCGGCGGCCCGCGCAGCTGCGAGGTGCCCGATCAGAACGAGTGGATCTACGGGCTGATGCAGCAGGCCTATCTGTGGTCCGATGAGCTGCCGCTCATCGACCCGCTCGCCTACGAGACCCCGAGCGCGATGGTCTCGGACCTGCGCGTGGGGAACGATCGCTGGAGCCGCGTGGCCGACCGCGCGCGCAGTGATGCGCTGTTCCAGGAGGGCAAGGTGGTGAGCCTGGGCTTTCGCACCCGCCGCGACCTCGAAGATCGCGTGGTCGTGGCCACCGTCGACGCGGGCTCGCCGGCGGCGCTGGCCGGGATGCGCCGCGGCGACGTGATCCGAGCGATCGGGGGCCTCGCGACCGAGCAGATCGACGAGGACAACCGCTGGGGCGACATCTACGGCGACACCGAGCCCGGCGTGATCGTGGACTTCCAGCTCGAGCACGCCGACGGCAGCCTGCGCGAGCTCTCCATCACCAAGGACTGGATCGCGCTCGACACGGTCCCGGTCACGCGGATCCTCGAGGTCGAGGGCCGCGCGGTCGGCTACGTCGCGTTCACCACGTTCGTCGACACCTCCAAGGCCGCGCTCGACACCGCGTTCGCCGAGCTGCGCCGCGCGGGCGTGCGCGAGGTGGTGATCGATCTACGCTACAACGGCGGCGGGCTCGTGATCGTGGCGCGCCACTTCATGCACCTATTGGTGGGGGCGGTGGCCGAGGGCCGCGTGGCCTATCGCGTGCGCTACAACGACACGTTCTCCGACGAGAACACCGAGCACCCGCTGCTGCGCCTCGACCAGACCCTGCCCGCGATCGATCACGTGGTGTTCATCACCAGCAGCAGCACGGTCTCGGCGAGCGAGCTGCTCATCAATTCCGTGGCCGCGCACGTGCCGGTGACGATCGTGGGCGGCACCACGGGCGGCAAGCCGGTGGGCTCGCGACACTTCGACTTCTGCGATCAGATCGCGATCCCGATCACCTTTCGCCTGCTCAACGCCAACGACGCGGGCGACTACTACGACGGCCTCGTGCCCACGTGTCGCGCGCCCGATGACTTCACCCATGAGCTCGGCAGCGCCGACGAGGCCTCGCTGGCCACCGCGCTGCAGCGGCTCGCGACCGGCGAGTGCCTCGAGCACCCCGAGGTCCCCGGGGCGAGCGCGAGCGATCCGATCGGCCTGCGCACCCCGCCGCCGCTCGGCCGCGCGCCCGAGGCCTGGCCGGAGCTCGCGGGCCTGCGCTAGCCGCCCGCGCTAGGGCACCTTCTCGTCCCACGCCCAGAAGCACACCCCCGAGTCGATGCAGAGGGTGCTCGACACGGGCGCGGCACACAGCCCGCTGCGGCACTGGTCGGCCGCGCCGCACGTGGACAGCGAGAGCCGCTGGGGCGCGCACGATCCGCCCGAGCACCACGCCCCGTCCTCGCACACGGTGCTGCCCGGCGCGCCGCAATCGTCGTAGATCAGCGCAGGCGGCAAGCAGGTCGGCAGCAGGAACTGGTTGCCGGGGTTGGCCGAGCGACAGTTGAGGCTCTCGCACTCGGCCGCCTCCTCGCAGTGGGCTCCGAAGGGATCGACCGGCAGCGTGGGGACGCAAGCGATGGGATCGTCGTTGTCGTCGAGCTCGCAGTAGCCCACGCCGGGCTCGCAGCCCGGATCGCAGGGTCCGCCCAGCGCATCCGGGCTCTGGCAGGTGTCCGGCGCGTTGGCCTGCCCCGCCACGCAGATCTGCTGGGACGCGCTGCACAGCTGATCCGCGCCGTCGCAATCGAGGTCGGCCGAGGTCGCGTCGGTGGGGGCCTCGCAATACACGCCGTCGCAGCACTGGTCGTCGGCACAGGCCCCGCACGCGGTCAGGCCCCCGCAGTCCTGCGCATCGCACTCGTTCTCGAACAGCGCGGGTGAGCACACGTCGGCCGGATTGATCGAGAACGCCGAGGCATCGAAGTTGCACGTGGCCGTCGCCACCGGGACGACGCGCCCGTCGAGCGTGATCTCGACCTGCGCCACGTCCTGGGCGGCCGAGGTGCAGTAGCCGAGCAGATAGGCGCGCTGCGGATACTCGCGCACGCGCGAGACCACCTGGGCAAACGCCTCGCCCCAGTCCGCGGGCTGCGGGGCCAAGAACGAGCCATCGCGGCCGATCGCGGTCAGGTCCTCGTCGTTGGCCGTGACCTCGGGGCTGATCCCGATCGAGATCACCTGGTTGAGCGTGTTGGCGATGAGCGAGGCGTTGAGCGTGCCGTTGGTGCTCTCGAGCCCATCGGTGATCACCACCACCGAGCCGGTCGAGAGCACGCCGCCGTGGGTCACGGCATCGCGAAGATCGCGGATCCGCTGGGTGCGGTTGATGCCCGTCTCCACCGCGTCGTAGAGCCGCGTGCCGTCGCCGTTGACCAGCGTGTTGATCGCGATCGGATCGGCCTCGATCGCCGCGATCGCGGCATCGATGGCCGCATAGTCGCGGGTGAACGGCACGTACTCGCGCACGAAGCGACCAAACACGTACATCGACACGTAGACGTCGGGCTCGCCCGGCGCGGGCGCGAGCTCCTGCACGAAATCCCGCAGCTCGCCCACCAGCAGCGGCAGCTCGGGGTTGGGCGCGTCCTCGGTGCCGGTGACCGAGTCGCTCATGTCGAGCACCAGCGTCACGTACGACTCGACCTCCTTGGGGATGACCGTGGCGTAGCTCTCGACGTTGTTGGCGATGTCGACCCCGTTCTCGAGGATGCTGAACGTGAGCCCCTGCGCCTCGAGATCGGCGGGCAGCACCGCGGTGCCCGCGCAGTAGTCGACGGCGAAGAACAGCGTGACCGCAGGTGGCCCGTTGACGATGAGCCGGCAGCGCTCCTCGAGGAAGTGCAGCTCGATGCACGAGGTGTCGACCACGCAGCTGGTGCCGGCCTCGTCGAGCACGTAGCCCTGGTCGCAGTAGCAGCCCGCGATCCCGTTCTGGATCAGACAGCCGCCGTTGCCCTGGCACACCACGTCTTCACACGAGGTCGGCGGGCCGTCGCCGGTGTCCGTACCGGTGCCCGTGCCATCGGCGGTTCCATCGACCGTGCCATCGGCGGTGCCACCGTCGGTCCCAGTCGTGGGAGCCATTCCGCTGTCGGTGCCGCCGATCGGGGCGAGGTCGATCGGATCGGTCTTGCAGCCCAGCCCCACCAGCGAGGAGATCAGGACCAACGGGGCGAGCCGGGAAATCATGGAACCAGCCAAGGTCCCCAGGATAACGCGTCGATCATGTGAGGAGAGCGAGGATCTGACGGGCAAGGATCTGATAGCCTCGGCAGCCCGTGCCGTACTCGCCCCATGGAGCCCCGCCCCGATCGAGGGCCAGCCGCCGCAGACCCGTCGTAACAGCGTTCCTTGGCACTCTAGCGGCAATTGGGGTGCTGGTCGGCTCGGGCCACGGGCTTGGCGGAGGCCCCGCGCGAGCGCTGGCCCCGGCCACCTCGACCTCCGATGCCGCGCCCGCGCCCGCGCCCGAGCTGAGCGCACGGATCGATCTGGCGCTGGCCCAACCGTTCCTCGCCGAGGCCCAGGTCGGGGTCTCGGTGCTCGACCTCGAGACCGGCGAGCTGCTCTTCCAGCGCGGCGACACGCTCCCGCTCAACCCGGCCAGCAACGCCAAGCTCGTCACCACGGCCGCGGCCTTGAGCCTGCTCGGCCCCGCGCACCGCTACTCGACCGCGCTCTATCGCGAGGATGGAGCGCTCTCGGGCACCACCATCAAGGGCGACGTCTATCTCCAGGGCAGCGGGGATCCGGCGCTCGTCACCTCCGATCTGTATGCGCTGGCCAGCACGCTGCGCGCGCGAGGGATCAAGCGCATCACCGGCGGCATCGTGGTCGACGCGAGCCGCTTCGATCGCGACGAGCTCCCGCCCGGCTTCGACCAGAAGCAAGAGCTGGCCTCGTACCGCGCCCCCACCGGGGCCACCGCGGTCAACTTCGACACGTTCGAGATCCAGGTGCGCCCCGGCGACAGCGCGGGCGCGGCCCCGTTCACCGGCGTCGACCCGCCCGTCGACGGCATCGAGCTCACGGTCACGGCCACGACCGAGCCCGGCCGACGGCGCGGCTTGCTGATGGACTACGTGGTCGATGGCGGCAAGCTCGAGCTCGCGCTCAGCGGCAAGCTGGGCGTGGATTCCAGCCCCACCAGCCTGCGCTACCCGGTGGCCGAGCCCTCGATCTACGCGGGCCACGTGCTCACGCACGTGCTCGAGCGCAACGGCATCAAGGTGGGGCGCTCCACGATCAAGGCGGGCCGCGTGCCCAAGAGCGCGGTGTTCTTGGGCTCGCACCAGTCCGCGCCGCTCTCGGTGCTGGTGCGCTCGGTCAACAAGCTGTCCAACAACTTCATGGCCGAGCAGATCCTCAAGACCCTCGACGCGCGGCCCGGACCCGCGACGTACGCGGGCGCGCTCGAGCGCGTGCGCGCGCAGCTGGAAGCGCTCGGCGTGCCCACCGAGGGCATGAAGCTCGGCAATGGCTCGGGGCTCTACGACAGCAACCGCATCAGCGCGGCCCAGCTCACCGCGCTGTTGGCCGCGGTGTACCGCGACCTTCGCATCCGCCCCGACTACCTCGCCTCGCTCGCGATCATGGGGGTCGACGGGACCACCCGCAGCCGCCTGCGCCAGAGCTCGCGCGCGGGGTGGGTGCGGGCGAAGACGGGCACGCTCGACGGGGTGTCGGCGCTGTCGGGCTACGCGGGCGCGCCCGACCGCAAGCCGATCGTGTTCTCGATCCTGCTCAACGGGCTGCGCAAGAGCGACGCCTCGCAGGCGCGTGCGCTACAGAACGAGATCGCGGAGCTGGTGGCCCTGCACGCCGCGGGGCAGCCGCTGGTCACGCTCGCCGACCGCAAGAAGGGCGGCGGGGCCATCGACGACGGCGACGAGTAGCGCTGCTACGCTCCCGCCTCGATGCGGTTCCTGCACCCCGAACGCGACGAGCAGCTCGAGCTCTCCCTCGACGATTGTTTCATCGTGCCCGATCTGTTCGATGGCCGCTCGCGCCACGATGTGGATCTGCGCCCCGACGACTTCCCCGTGGGCTCGCACCCGCTGGTCTCGGCCAACATGAACGCGGTCACGGGCAAGCGCATGGCCGAGACCATGGCGCGGCTGGGCGGGCTGGGCGTGCTGCCGCAAGACATGTCGCTGCCCACGGTGGAGCGCATCGTGGCCCACATCCACGGCGCGAGCCCGCGCTTCGACACGCCGCTCGAGGTCACGCCCAAGGCCACGCTCCGCGATGTGCAGGGCATCATCCGCAAGCGCTCGCACGGGATGGTGGTCGTCGTCGACGACGAGCGTCGCCCGCTCGGCATCATCACCCAGCACGATCTGCGGGATCGCGACCAGTACACCGCCGCGCAGCAGGTGATGTCCACGCGGGTGATCACGCTGGGCGCCGACGAGGACAACCGCCGCGCGTTCGAGCGCATGCAAGAGGCCCGCGTGCGCGCGGCTCCGGTGGTCGATGCCGAGGGGCGCCTGTGCGGCGTGCTCGAGCGCGATGCTACCGTGCGCAGCGAGCTGCTGCGCGCCACCGTGGGCGACGCCGGGCGCCTGATGGTGGCCGCCGCGCTCGGGATCGCGGGCAATACGGCCAAGACCGCCGCGCACCTCGTGGAGCTCGGCGTGGGCTGTCTGGTGATCGACACCGCGCACGGCCACCAGCGCCGCATGCTCGAGGCGGTGCAGGAGGTGCGCGCCGCGGTCGGCGAGCGCGTGCCGCTGGT
>JBFIJN010000187.1:0-15469 GCA_041600735.1 Nannocystaceae bacterium | reverse complement strand
GGACTCGCCCGAGACTCACCGAGGACTAGCGAGGCGGCCAGGCGACGTGGCCCAGCACCGCGGCCGCTCGTGCACCGGTGACTCGCGGCAGCGAGCTCGGCAGGCGGTGCATGGTGCGGGCGGCGATGAGCGCCATCGCGGCGGGCTCATGGTGCTGGGGCGCGAGCGGACCCTCGGTGTGCACGACCACCGGGCACGCACCCGCGAGCGCCCGCACGCGGGCCAGGAGGCCTGGGTGCAGCGCGCCGCCCCCGGTCAGCACGATCTCGGTCACCCCTGGCAGCTCCTCGCGGGCGGCCCGCACGATGGCGCGAGCGGTGGCCTCGAGGCTGCTGGCCAGCAGATCGGCGCCCGCAACCTCGGCGAAGCGCTCGAGCAGCGCGGCCACCGTGATCGCGCCGAAGTCCTCGCGCCCGGTGGAGCGCGGCACGGGTCGCGCGAAGAACGGGTGCGTGAGCACCTGCTCCACCGCGGCCGCGATCGGCTGACCTCCGGCGCTGAGCGATCCGTCGTGATCGTAGGCTCGCGCGCCACGGCTAACGAAGCGGGCGAGCGCATCGGTGATCATCATGCCGGGCCCCACGTCGGAGGCGAGCACGTCGTGACGGTCTTCGGTCACGAGCGTCACGTTGGCGATGCCCCCCACGTTGACCACCAGGCGCCCCACGTGCTCGGGAGGCGTGAACATCCAGTGCGCGAGCGGAGCGATCGGTGCGCCTTCGCCCCCGAGCGCCAGATCGGCCGCACGCATGTCACCCACCACGGGCAGGCCGAGGCGCTCGGCCAGCACCGCGCTGGAGCCCAGCTGAAGGGTGTGGGAGCGCTCGCCCGCGGCCTGCGAGGGCGGTCGATGCCACACCGTCTGGCCGTGCATGCCGCAGACCTCCGCCGTCTCCCACTGCGGCAGCGCCTTCACGGCTGCTGCGTAGCGATCGGCCAGCTGGTAGCCGAGCGCGGAGATCTCGGGCATGCGCAGCTGCTCGGGCGCGGACAGCAGCTCCCGCAGCGCATCGGGAAACGGGTGGTGTACGTGGCCGAGCACGCGCGGCGCGTGGCGTCGATCGAGGTGCTCGAGCTCGAGCAGCAGCGCATCCACGCCATCGCAAGAGGTCCCGCTCATCAGGCCGATCGCTCGCATCATCGCTCGTCTCCTCGATCCGACCACGCCGCGCTCGCTCGCATCATCGCTCGCCTCCTCGATCCGACCACGCCGCGCTCGCTCGCATCATCGCTCGCCTCCTCGATCCGACCACACCGCGGTGAGGCGTAGCTCGATCTCCTCGATCACGCGCTCGCCCCCGCGGGCCTCGAGGACCACGTGCGCCGCGGCTCGGGCGCTGGGGTGAGCATCGGCCACCGCGAACGCGAGCCCGACCTCGGCGAACACGGCGGCGTCGTCGGGGCCGTCGCCCACGAAGCCGATCTCCGCGCGATCGACCTGGTACTCGCCGCAGATCTGACGCAGCGCGGCCAGCTTGTCGCTCACGCCGAGCCAGCGCGCATCGAGACCCAGGCCGGCCATGCGCGCGGCGGCGGAGGCGGTTCGGTTGCGCGAGAGCGGGAGCACGTGCCGCTCGGCCTTGAGGCGCAGCAAGGCCTCGCCATCGCGCACGCTATAGCGCTGTAGCCAGCCGCGCTCCTGCCCGCCCCACCACGTGGTGGCATCGGTCAGCGTGCCGTCGATGTCGAACGCGATCAGGCGGATCGCGCCGGCGGTGAGCGGGGTGATCATGCGCAGCGCGATGGTACTCGCGGGGGACGACACGCTCCAACTATCATGCGCGCGATGAAGTACCTCCACACGATGATCCGCGTCCTCGATCTCGATGCCACGCTCGCATTCTTCGAGGTGCTCGGGCTCCGCGAGGTTCGCCGCAAGGAGGTCTCGGCCGGACGCTTCACGCTGGTGTTCCTCGCGACGGCCCCGGGGGAGCCCGAGGTCGAGCTCACCCACAACTGGGACCAGCGCGAGCCGTACTCCGGCGGGCGCAACTTCGGCCACCTCGCCTATGCGGTCGACGACATCTACGCGACCTGCGAGCGGCTGCGCGAGGCCGGCGTCACCATCAACCGACCGCCCCGCGATGGCCACATGGCGTTCGTGCGCTCCCCGGATCTCGTCTCGGTGGAGCTGCTGCAGACCGGGGCGGCGCTGCCCCCTCGCGAGCCCTGGGCCTCGATGCCCAATGTGGGCGAGTGGTAGCGGCTAGCGGCTAGCACACCAGCTCGTAGTAAGCGGATCCATCGACGAGGCGCGTCGCGAGGTTCTCGGCCACGTGGCGCCCATAGTCGGTGAAGATGATGTTCCGCTCGTCGACCCAGTCGCACAGGCGCAGCCGGCACAGCCCGCTGGCGGTGCGATCGCGGCCCATCATGGGACCCACGAACAGCACTTCCTCGCCCGCTCGCTCGCTCGCGAGTAGCTCTAGCAGCATGCGGCGCTGCGGTGCGCTCAAGGTGTGGACCTGCATCGTCGACCGCCCGAGGATCCCCAAGCAATGGACACCACCAATGCGGCGATTTCCAGGCCGAGGCCTGGCAACCTGCTAGATCACGAGCGCGACGTTGTGGCGATGATAGGCGGCGGAGGCCTCGTCGTGAACTCGCTCGGCCTCGAGCAAGAGCCAAGTCGAGATCGCATTCGCCAAGCCGCGCTCGCCTACGTCGTTCCACAGCCATGCCATCAGCTGGCGCAGGTGGAGCTCGACGATCTCGTAGGCCTCGCGTCGTAGATCGATCGAGGCCACGCGGGCGATCGCCTCGTAGCGGCGTCGTACCTTCAACCACGCCAGCCACTGCGACACTACATGCTCCACCGTGGCGTGCGCCGGCCGGGGGCCATCGACGGTGGCGCCCACACGACGCAGATCCTCGAGCGTGCTCGCGTACATGTGCTGGGTGGCGCGCCGCGCCGTGACCCCGCCGCCGGCAGCCTCGGGCGGAACCCCCGACTCGGCGAGGAGCTGCGCGAGATCCTCCCAGACATCGCGGTGGAGCTGGGCCATCACCTTCTCGCTGCCCGTGGTGCAGCGCAGGGTCTCGGCCCGGCGCCGCACGTGACCGCGAAATCCAAAGTCGTCCATGGCGCGATCCCAGGACTCGGCTAGCCGCGCCATGCGAGCGGCTGCCCCGGGCCCGTCGCCATCCACCAGAGCCTCGACGTAGAGCGCGAGCGCCTCCGATGGCGCAGGTCCGCCGTCGTTGGCGGCCAAGCGCGGGTCGTCGGCGAGCTCGACCGGGCCGAGCTCGAGCTCGCACAGGTGCGCGGGCGAGGCCACGGCACCTCGCACCAGCCCGAAGGTGTGGCGCCGTCGCGGCGCCCGCAGCCACGCCCGCCACAGCGGGGCCTGGCGCAGCGACTGGCCGCGATGGTGCCGGGCCAGCGCCTGCATGAGTCGCAGCGTGGGCGAGAGCGCGGGGTGATCCTCGGTCAGCGAGAGCACGCGCGCCCAGTCTCCGTCGCGCACCGCATCGGCGCAGAGCCAGTCGAGCGCGATCCGACGAGCCATCGGCGGGCACAGATCGGGATCGAGATCATCGAGGCTGACCAGCAGTGCCCGCGCGGTGTCGCGATCGCCTCCATCGGCCGCCAGCAGACCCGCGGCCACCAGCCCGGCCCCGCGCAGCGGACCGCGACGCAGGCGCGCGCTCAGCCACGCATGCATGCGGGGGTCGACGGGGCGCCGCAGCTGCGCGAGCACGCCTGCGAGCACGCCACCACCCTCGGGATCGCGCACCCACGGGTGCCCGCCGAGCCGGCTCAAGGTCACCGCCAGCCGCGGAAGTCCCAGCGGGATGCACCAGCGCACCGCGAGCCATGGATGGAGCGCGACGAGACCCACCGCGGTGAGCCCGGCCAGCGGCAGGATCGGCCCGGTGGCGCCGCGCTCGAGCGCGAACAAGATCCCGAACGAGAGCACGGCGAGCGCAAACACGGTGGCGCCCAGTCGCGCCTCGGCCCGGCGAAGCGAGCGCGCGCGGCTGCTCTCGGGGTCGATCATGTCGGACGAGGGCAGTGGCGCGGCGACCACGGCCATGCAGCCCAGCACGCACAGGCCCATCAGCGGTACGAGGGTCATCGCTGCCTCCATCCCCACGCGGCCGAGGCTCGCGGCCATGCTGCGTCGTCGAGGTTGGGTGCCGCGGGGCCGCGCGCGGGGGCCTCCCACCAGATCTCCTGCTGGATGCGCTCGTCGGGATCGCGCAGCCGCGCGCGGGCGACCCGAACGGCGCCCGCGGTGCGCGGCCGGGGGCCCAGGGGCGTGGCGTAGCTCGCCGCGGCCGGATCTCCGGCCTCGAGGGCGGCGAGCAGCGCGTCGGCGACGCGGGCCACATCCGGCCAGGTGGCCCGCGGGGTTAGCCCCAACACATGAAAGGCATTGTCAGCGATCCGCGCAACCGAGCGGGAGCTCGTCGCGGACGAGGGGAGGGTCGCGTTGGAGCTGGGCACGGCGGTGTCCCACGACGCCAACCCAGGGGTGAATGTTCCGGAGAAACCCAGCTGCGGCCGATCCGCAGCCCGTCACGCGGGCGGCCCGCGGGCTTGACCCCGGCCCGATCCGTGCGGTACTCGGCCAGCGGAGGCGCCGCGTGAGAGGCGCAGGATTGCCTTGAAAAGTCTCAAGATCGTCGGGACGGGGGTATCGCTGCCGAGCCGGGTGCTCACCAACGCCGAGCTCGAGCGCATGGTCGATACCTCGGACGCCTGGATCACGGAGCGCACCGGGATCAGGGAGCGGCGCATCGCGGACGAGGGCGTGGCCACCTCGGACCTGTGTGCCGATGCGCTGCGCAATGCCTGTGCCGACGCGGGGCTCGAGCCCGGCGACCTCGATGCGATCATCGTCGGCACCTCGACCACCGACACCCTGTTTCCCTCCACGGCGTGCTGGGTCCAGGGCAAGCTCGGCCTGCGCGGGCCCGCGGCCTTCGACGTGAGCGCCGGGTGCTCGGGCTTCCTCTATGGCCTTCAGCTGGCCGGGGCCCTGATCGTGAGCGGCACGGCCAAGCGCGTCGGGGTCGTCGGCGGCGAGGTCATGAGCAAGGTCGTCAACTGGGCGGACCGAGGCACCTGCGTGTTGTTTGGCGATGGCGCCGGCGCAGCGGTGGTGACCACCGGGGTCGGCGACTCGGGGATGCTGGCCTCCAACTGGGGTGCCGACGGCAACCTGGCCCCCATCCTCTACCAGCCCGCGGGCGGCACCCAGCGACCGGCCACCCACGCGACCGTCGACGAGCACGCCCACACCGTGCACATGGAGGGCAACACCGTGTTCAAGCACGCGGTCGTGGCCATGTCGAAGGCGGCCTCGTCGGTGATGGAAGAGGCGAAGATCACCGCCGACGACGTCGACCTCTTCATCCCGCACCAGGCCAACATGCGCATCATGGAGGTCGCCCGCGAGCGGGTCGGCGTGCCGCGCGAGAAGATGATGGTCGTGCTGCACAAGTACGGCAACATGTCGGCCGCCACGATCCCGGTCGCGCTGCACGAGGCGCGGCAAGAGGGTCGCGTGAATGATGGATCGATCCTGGTGCTCACGGCCTTCGGGACCGGATTCACCTGGGGCGGCGCCGTGCTGCGCTGGTGAGCGAGCGCCCGGCTCAAGCACCCACGCCCGCACGGGCTTCGGACGCCGCCTCGTCGTCGAGGCTCGACTCGACCGACTCCGGCCACACGCCGTGCTCGATGCAGTGGGCCATGAACGTGCGCATGCGCTCCGCAAACTCGGTCAGCTCTTGATCGTCGAGGCCGGCGGTGTCGAACTGCGGGCCCACGAACACGTCGACGGTGCGACCGGGGTGGAACAGCGTCGAGCCCTTGCGATTGACCTCGAACATGCCGCGGACCGCGATCGGCACCACGGGCATCTGTGCGTTGCGGGCCATGAGGAACACGCCACGGCGGAAGCGGCCGACCTTGCCGTCGGCCGAGCGATGCCCCTCGGGGAAGGTGAGCACGGACATCCCGATCCGCTTGCGCTCGCGGGCGGCCTCGCTGATCGCAGTCATGGTCTCGTCGCGACGGCCACGATGCACGGGGATCCCCTTGGACATCGTCATCAGCCAGCCGTAGATCGGGATCTTGAACTGCCACGCGTTCATCAGCCCCGAGAACGCGTGGGGGATCACGACCGAGGCGACCATCCCGTCGAGCAGGTTGATGTGGTTCTGCACGTACACGGCGCGCTGCTCGGGATCGAAGGCCGGGTGGTAGTGCACCCGCATGCGCGTGAGCGAGAGCGGCACGCAGCTGCCGAACACCGGTGCAGTGACCCACATGTGCACGCGCTGATAGGGGAAGCGCAGCAGCAGCAGCAGCAGCGTGCTCAGTGCCCCCACGAGCAGCACGGCAAAGCCGAGCGGCCAGAAGACCAAGGTGAAGAGCGCGGTTCCCAGGCGAGCCATCACGGCCGCCGAGCATACAGCCCCCGGGCCGGCATGCACCCACCGGATTTGGTCTCACCCGTGGGTTTGGGAGGGTGAGATCACGAGTCTGGGGCTCTATCGGCGAACAATTCGTGAGGCACCACGGCGGGTCCGCCCGGAGTCGGGGTTATTCTCACGAGAGCGCCTCTGCGGTCGAGCCGTCTCCAGGCAACCCGCCGCCGCCGTCCTGGTCGAGCACTGCCCACAGGCTCGCTCGGTTCTTGATGCCGACCTTCGCCAGCACCTGGCTCACGTGTCGCTTGGCCGTCCGCTCGGTTCGCGCGAGCTTCTCGGCGATCTCCGCATCGCGCAGGCCCTGGAGCAACCAGTAGGCCACGGTGGTCTCGGTGGCCGAGAGCCCCGCGATGTGGCGCAGCCGCTCGGCCGCGTGCTCGAAGTCGGGGACCACCGTGGGCGGCGGCGCATCGCCGTCGAGCGGGGCCTGCCCCATCGAGCGACGCCACCGGCGGCTGTGGTGCACCGTGTCGCTGACGAGCACCGCCAGCTGCGTACCCGAGATCGGCTTGGACGCGTAACGAAACGCGCCGCGCTGCAGGTAGTCGCGCACGAGCTCCGTGCCGTCGTGGGCGGTCAACACGAGCGAGCAGCAGCTCGGGTCGCGATTGGCCAGCGCCGTGACCAGCTCGCGCGAGTCTCCGTCGGGGAGGTGATGATCGAGAACGGCGGCATCGAAGCAAAGGTCGCTGCGCTCGATCAGATCACGCGCCTCGGCGTGATCGGAAGCGTGCAGCACGGCGAAGCCACGAGCTTGGAGGGTGCGCGCCATCGCAGTCGAGAGCTCGCGCGAGTCCTCCACGAGCAGCACGCACGGCCGCTCGGGTTCACGGCGGGGCTTCATCGCGGTTCTCTCGGTGTTTCTTTGGTGAGGGGGCAAACGTGATCCACTCCATGGAGGATAACTGCGAACGCCTACGGAATTGCAGTTCTATGTCAGTGGCGCGGATGTGTGAATTGGGCCGACGTGCCCATGAGGTATTTTGTGAAAACGCTCCACCGCCCGTAGACAGGGCGCTACGCGGGTTGTGACCGCATTCTTCGAGATTGTCCCGAACGGGACACAGTTGTCGGGGCATCCCTCATCACAGTGACGTCGAGCAACATTGAGGGACAACCATGCAGGCTGCTCGAACGACCGCGGTGTTCCCGTGCTCGCGTGCCCAGACGGTAGCCGGACACACCTCGAGATCTTGGTGATCCCTGGATCTTCTGATGTGCGAGGGTGTGCGCTCGGGGGTATCCTTGTCCAATGGTGCGACACATGGATTCGGGGTTGCGGCTTGGCGGGCTGGGTCTGGTGTTGGCATCGGTGGGACTCCTCGCGCCCGGGTGCGGCGATGAAGCCCCCCGCGACGACGCAAACGCGGACGGCGGGCCAGGCCTCGTCACGCTGAGCGCGACCGACGGGATGACGAGCGGCGATGGCGATGGCGACGGCGATGGCGAGACCGGGGTCAAGCTCGACGTAGGCAGCGCGGACACCGAAGGCATGCCCGGCGATGGTTGTGCCGGAGACGGTGGTGGCGGCAACGGTGGCGGCGGTGGCATGGGCGAGGGCGACCTCGAGCTCTCGTACATCTGGATCGCCAACACGTCGCAGGCCACGATCTCCAAGATCGACACCGCAACGATGATCGAGGAGGGGCGCTACGCGGCCAAGCCTTCGGGCGGCGATCCTTCGCGCACCTCCGTGAACCTGCAGGGCGACGTGGCGGTCGCCAACCGCAACGGCGGCGTGGCCAAGTTCTACGCCGACTCCGCGAGCTGCCCCGATACCAACGGCATCCCCGGAATCCAGACCTCGAGCGGCGGCGCCGACGTGCTGCCGTGGGGCGAGGACGAGTGCCTGGCCTGGTACACCGAGCTCATCTGCGGCAGCAACCGCCCGGCCGCGTGGACCCGCGGCGAGTGGAACCAAGCCGAGTGCAGCTACACCGGCTCGAATCTGTGGACGGTGTGCGATTCCAACGTGCACCTGCTCGATGGCGAGACCGGGGCCATCCTCCAGACGATTCCGATCCCTGGCGGCAACTCGTTCGTCTACGGCGGCGCGGCCGATGGCGAGAGCAACTTCTGGGGCCTCGACCTCGGCACCGCGCAGCTGTTTCGCGTGGACGCCGACGACTTCACGCTCCAGCAGTGGCCGCTGTCGCAGTTCGGGGGCTACGGCATCACGGTCGATGCCAACGGGCGCCCGTGGGTGTGCGGCGGCGGCGGGGTGGCACGCTTCAACGTGGACTCGGCCACCTGGGACATCTCGGGCTCCTCGGGCATCGGCGGCTGCATGACCGACGGCGAGTCGCTGATCTGGCACAGCAACGGCAGCGGCATGCTGCTCGGCTACGACATCGACTCGCTACAGGTCGTCGAGCAGGTCCAGCTGCCCGAGTACGTGCACGGCGTGAGCATCGACTTCCAGGGCCACGTGTGGGGGGTGAGCTTCGCGGGCAGCAACGCCTACCGAGCCGATCCCATCACCGACGTGGTGGATACGTTCCCCAACCTCGTGGGCGCGTACACCTATAGCGACATGACCGGCTTTGCGCTGTCGAGCGCGGGCACGATCGACCCGCCCGCGGGCTAGCGTCGTTCGGCGATCATCGCGGGCGAGCGTGGCGCGGGCCCGAGCCCCCGCGCCGTCGCGCCAGCGCTCAGCTCTTGGGCAGCACCTGCTCGATGGCCGCGGTGACCTTCGGATCGCTGGGGCTCACCCCCGATTCGAAGCGCTGCACGACGCGACCCTCGGCGTCCACGAGGAACTTGGTGAAGTTCCACTTGACCTCGCCCTTGATGCCCTCGGGGGTCTCTTCGGTGAGGGTCTTGTAGAGCGGCGTCTTCTCGTCGCCCTTGATCACCACCTTGTCGAACATCTCGAACTCGACCGAGTACTGCTTGTCGACGAACGCACGGATCTCCTCGGGCGTGCCGGGCTCTTGGGCGCCGAAGTCGTTGCTGGGGAACGCGAGCACCTCGAGACCGCGATCCTTGTACTTGGCGTAGACCGCCTGGAGGTCGGCATACTGCGGGGTGAAGCCGCACTCCGACGCGGTGTTGACCACGAGCAGCGCCTTGCCGCGGTAGTCGGCGAGGCTCTTGTCGCTGCCATCGAGCAGCTTGACCTCGTGATCGAGCACGGGACCGGTCGCGGTCGCGGTGGGATCGGGCTCGGCTGCCTCGGGCTCCGCGACGACGGCATTGGCAGATGCGGCCTTGGCATCGTCGGCGGTCTTGGTCGCCGCCGCCGGCTTGGTCGCCGCCGCCGTCTTGGGGGCTTCGGCGCCCGTGTCCTTGGCGTCGCACGCAACGAGGGTCACCGCGAGCAGGAGCAACGTGATTCGCATGCCGCTTGGATACCCGAATGACGGCCAAGGGCAAGCGGGGGCAAGCGGGTTGGTCCACGAACGGGCTGCTAGATGAGCGAGTAGGGACCGAGCGCGCCGTACTCGCGGTCACCCCAGCATGCGACCTCACCGTTCGTGCGCAGCGCACAGGTGTGCTGCGCGCCAAGGGCGAGGTCGACGGCATCGGACATGCCGCGTACCGGCGTGGGCTCGGGCCGCCGCGTGACGGTGCGGTTCTGGCCGAGCTGACCGGCGGCATTGCTGCCCCAGCACACCACGCGGCCGCTGCGCTGGCGCGCGCACGAGTGCTCGCTGCCGCCCGCGAGCTGGACCACCGTGGCGAGGCCGGCGACCTCGACCGGAGTTCCGCGCTTGGGATCTCGGCCGGCACCGGGGCCGAGCTGAGCGCTGGCGTTGTCGCCCCAGCACCACACTCGACCGCTGCGCTGGCGCGCGCAGCTGTGGCGATGACCCGAGGCGAGCTCGATCGCATCTTCGAGGTTGGCAACGACGACCGGCTTGATACGACTGCCCGACTTGCCGTCGCCCAGCTGCCCCTCGGTGTTGCGACCCCAGCACTTGACCACGCCCGAGGTCTCGAGCGCGCACACGTGGGAAGCCCCCGAGGCCACGCGCTGCACGGGCCCTAGCTGCTCGATGGCGAGCGGCTTGCCGAACGCGCGCTGGGCATCGCTGCCGATCTGACCGTTGCTGGAGTTGCCCCAGCACTTCACGCCGCCGCCCTGCTCGAGCGCGCACACGTGATACTCGCCGGCACTCAGCGCGAGCGGCTGGCGCAGACCCGCGACCTTCACCGGGCGCAGCGAGAGCGCGCCGGGCTTGGTTCCGCGACCGTCGCCGAGCTGGCCGCTCTCGTTGTTGCCCCAGCACTGCACCTCGCCCGACCCGAGGCGCGCGCACGAGAAATCGCGACCCAGCGCGAGCTCCACCGCCCCTCGCACGCCCTCGACCTTCACCAGCCGGGCCGAGTCCTCGCGCGTGCCGTTGCCGAGCTGGCCATGCGTGTTCTTGCCCCAGCACAGCACGGTGCCAGACTTGCGTAGCGCGCAGCTGTGGAACGACTGCGAGGTGAGCGAGACGATGGGATCGACCGCCGCGGCGGGCCCCGGCCGAGTCGGCGTGGGCGTGACCGTGGTGGGCGGCGGAGGTGATGGCGGCGTGGTGCTCCAGCGGCACGCACCGAGCAGCAGCAGCGGCAGCAGCCACCGCATGGACGGGCGTGCGCCCGAGCGTGAGCGTGCGCGTGAGCGTGAGCGTGTCATCGGCGATCCGTGGCCTCGCTCCACACCCGCGAGCGCGAGCCGCCCTCGCGCTTGGCTCGCTCGAGCGACTCGACGGCGCGCGAGAGCAGCGAGGCCAGATCGGGGGTGTCGTCACCGAGCGAGGCCACCCCCACGCTCGGGGTGATCTCGACGAGCCCGGCGCGGGTGGAGATGGTGCGGTGGCCGAGCAAGCGGTCGGCCAGATCGTGGGCGTCGGTGAGCTTGGTCTCGGGCAAGAACAGCACGAACTCGTCGGCGTGGTACTTGCCCACGAGATCGAACTGTCGAACATCCTTCACGATGCTCTGGGACAGGTGGTCGAGCACCTCTTGGCCGATCGAGTCGTCGTGGTGCTCGATGATCTCCGAGAAGCGATCGATGCCGAGCACGAGGCACGCGAGCGGGCGCTGGTAGCGGCGCGAGCGCTTGAATTCGTCCTCGGCCAGCACGAGGAACTTGGCGCGGTCGAAGAGCTCGGGGCGGCTACCGCCGCGGGTCATGGCGTGCACCTCCTCGCGCAGCTGCACGCGCTCTTGCTCGGCCAGGAACTCGCGCCGCTGCTGGGCCAGCCGCTGGCTCTGCGCCGCCACGGTGATGATGATCGTGCTGATCAAGAAGAACTGGTTCATCAAGATCACGCCCGGATCGTAGGCGGGCCACAGCCCCAGCAACAGCGGCAGCATGTAGAACGCGTAGATCAAGCCGTCGAGCAGCAGCGCGACGCGCAGCGACCACAAGAACATGATCCCGATGCACAGCACCAAGAGGTTGAGGCCGGCGTAGTACGGTGACTCGAGCCCGCCCTCGAGCCACACGATCGACGCGATGCTCCACCCGGCCGCGAGGTTGACCGAGAACGCGAGCACGTCGACGTGGCGCTCGACCAGTCGCGGGCGCTGGCGGCACAGCGCATAGATCGTGAGTGCGTAGGCGATGACGATCCCGCGCAGGACGGCGGTGACCCAGATGTGCTCGCGGACGAACAGCCAGTCGAGGATCCAGAACGCACCGACGAGCAGCGAGCCCAGGCCGGTCTCGAGCCGCAGCATGCTGGCGTTGCGCGCATCGACCTTGGCCTGGAAGTCGAGGAAGCCGCCGAGCAGCGCTTGCATGGAGGGGAAGCGATCGGCGGGGTCGCGCGAGAGGCCGCGCATGACCACGCGATGCAGCCACTTGGGCACGCGACTCTCCGGCGGCGGCGGCAGCGGATCGGACTCGAGGATCGACTTGGCGACCTTGTGGAACGTGCGCCCGGGGAACGGACGACGGCCGTGCAGCGCCTCGTAGAGCGCCACGCAGAAGCTGAACTGGTCGCTGCGCGCGTCGGCGGGGAAGCCTCGGTGCTGCTCGGGCGACATATAGGCCGGCGTGCCCATCACGTAGCCGGTCTTGGTGAGATCGCGGTCTTCCTCGTGCTCGGTGGCGCGGCGCTCTTCGAGCGCGGGCGCGGGCGCGGGCGCGTCCTCGAGCTCGGCCTGAGCCTCGGCCGCGGTCTCGTGCCAGCGGGCGAGCCCGAAGTCGAGCACCTTCACTCGACGATCGGTCGTCACCACCACGTTGTCGGGCTTGAAGTCGCGGTGCACGATGCCCGCGTCGTGGGCCGCGGACAGGCCTTGCCCGGCCTGGCGAAAGATGTCGAGCACCTCGCGCCACGAGCGCGGCGCCGCCTTGAGCCACTTGCGCAGGTCCGAGCCCTGCACGTACTCCATCGCCACGAACACGTCGTCGTCCACGCGACCCACGTCGTGCACCTGCACGACGTTGGGATGCGAGAGCCGAGCCATCGCGCGGGCCTCTCGCATCATGCGACCGTGGGCCTCGCGATCGCCACCGTCGCGCGCGTGCAGCAGCTTGATCGCCACGTTGCGGTCGAGCTGGTCGTCGCGCGCGGCGTAGACCACCCCCATGCCGCCCGCGGCGATCTCGTGCAGCACCGTGAAGCGACCGATGCGCTTGTGGGGCTCGAACGGCCGTCGTTCCCCGCGATGCGCCCCAGAGGCGGAGGTCTCGTCGGCCGCTCGATCGCGCGGGGGCTCGGGGTCGATGCTCCCTGCGACGACCGGCTGCTGCGAGCGAGGACGGGCCCCCTCGCGATCGTGATCGTCCGCGCTCACGCGAAGGCGGAAGTGTCTCATCGTCGATCGGCGGCGCCAACCAACCGGGCTGGGGCAATCCGCGGGCGCTTCACGTCGGGGGGGCGCCCGGCGTGCGCAGCAACGGGATCATCGGCGAGGTGACGCTGAACGCTGTGAGCGCCAAGTCATCACGCAATCGAAGCGGATACTCGCGAAGATCCCCTGGGTGCATGACCGCCGCCCACGTGCCCGGCGCGGGAAGCCGGGCCGCCAGTGCGGACGCCAGCGCGTGGGGGCTCGCGTGCGTGGCCCACAGCCACCCCGCGGCCGCCGGACGCAGCACCCGGCTGTAGATCCGCTCCTCGGGCTCCGCGACCCACGCCTGCCATGCCCACAGCAGCATCATCAGGGCCACCGCCACCAGCTCGAGCACGGGGGAGGGCGCGAGCAGCAGCGCGAGCACGGCCGCCGCGCTGGCGAACAGCGGCCGCGCCTGCGCCCAGCGCACCTGGCGGTGGTGCTGCGCAACCTCGGCGAGTGCGGCCGCCGCCTGCTCGAGCGTGGGGCGAACCCGGGCGGGGCGCGGCAAGGACAGCTGGCCGTAGAGCCGAGTCCAGCGCTCGGCCATGCCGATGAACAGTCCCAGGATCCCGGGGGCATCGGTGGCCGCGCGCGTGAGCGTGCGAAGGAATGCGGTGGGATCGGCCGCGGCGCGCTTGCCCAGCCGCAGCCCCAGCTCGGCCTCGGCGGGGGCGCGCAAGCTGGAGCCCAGCACGACGAAGCGCATGAGCTCGGGGTGGTCGACGACCGCGGCGCGCCAGGCGGGGAGCTCGTCGCCGTGGATCCGTCGATGCAGCAGCGCGCCCTCGTGGTGCTCGGTGTCGTGGGCCGAGACCAGATCGCCATAGCGTGCCACCAGCGCCTCGAAGGCCGAGGGCAGCGCCCAGACCACGGCACAGCACACCTCGAGCAGGAGGGGCGCGACCTCGGGGCGTGCGGCGAGAGCATCGACACCGGGCTCGAGCAGGCGAGCGGCGGCCTCGTGCCAGCGCTCGGCCTCGAGTGCGGCGTGGACTCGTTCCTGGAGCGCGGCGAGCTGCTCGGCGACCGCGGCGGCCCGCTCGCTGCGACGCTGCGGCTCGGCCGTCTCCTCGGGCTCGGAGTCGTCGGGCTCGTCGCGCAGCTCGTCCTCGAGCGCGGCGATCAGCGCCTCGACGTTCCCCTCGCCCTCCTCGTCCGCCTCGGCCCACTCGGCATCGTCCTGTGCGACGTCACGCTCGAGCTCGGTGAGCTCCTCGGCCGAGGGCTCCTGGTCGGTCACGGCCTCGCTCGCGCGTCGCACCACGTCGGTCGCCTGGCGCCACGCATCGAACCATCGCTCTTGCTCGAGGAGTCGGTCGTAGGCCTCGCGCACGCGCCGAAACTCGGCGGGATGCCGATCGGGCTTCCACTGCTTCACCGAGCGCAGGTAGGCGCGGCGGATCTGCTCGGTGGTCGCGCCGGGCCGCACGTCGAGGAGGAGATAGGGGTCCTCGGTATCGGGCAGCCGGTGGGGAGGCTTGCTCATCGCCGCTCACCCTTGTCGAAAGCGCTCGATGAGCCCGAGCAGCTCGCCACGGCGCCGCTCGATCACGCCCGGATCCTGTTCTTCGAGCGCGAGCCGGAACGCCCGCAGCGCAGCCCCCATGTGCTCGCGCGCGGGCCCCCGCAGCTCGGTATAGAGGCTCTCGGCGCGGGCGAGCGCGGTGGTGTTGGGCAGCGCCTCGCGCGGGTGGAACTTGAACGTGCGCAGGGCCTCGCGCGCGTGCTCGACCTGCTCGGGGCTCATGCGACCCGGGGCGCGCTCGATCACCAGCGTGGCGCTGTGATCGGTGCTCACGATCGTCATGTCGACCTCGAGGATGCCGTTGAGGTCGTAGGTGAAGCGCACGTCGATGGCCTCGTCGCCGGCGGCGGCCGAAGGGATCCCCTCGAGCGTGTACTCGCCGAGCTTGGTGTTGTCGCGGCACAGCGAGTGCTCGCCCTGGTACACCTCCACGCGGATCTGGGCCTGACCATCGGCCGCGGTCACGAAGCGCTCGACGCGGCTCGCGGGAAGCACGGTGCCGCGCTCGAGGATCGGCGAGAACACGTCGTCGAGGCGGCGCCGGCCTTGGCTCTCGACGGTGGACACGCCGAGCGAGAACGGCGCGACGTCGGTGGCGACCATGTCGTCGAGCTGCTCGTCGCCCGACTTGAGCCCCATCTGGACCGCGGCGCCCTGGGCCACGGCCTCGTCGGGGGAGAGCGTGCGCAGGGCCGGACGGCCGAACAGCGACTCGGC
>JBFIJN010000186.1:0-15532 GCA_041600735.1 Nannocystaceae bacterium | reverse complement strand
CCGCCTCGATCGCGGCCCACCCGGCCTGCGGAAGATCGGGCAGCACCCACGGGGTCGCCACCGCCCCGAGCGCGATGAGCTGAAGGCTGTGCTTGCGGGCGCGCCGGGGTCCATGGCGCACGGGCCACGTGAGCTTGTGCGCGGCCTCGTCGGCGGGGTGGTCGGGCAGCGCCGTCGTGATGTTGCCGGCGAGCCCGAGCGCGAGGCAGGGGAGCAGCGCGGGCCAGGGAAAGCGCTGTACGTCGCCGCACTGTAGGTAGAACCCGATGAGCGGCAGCACCACCATCACCCCGAACGCCTGCGTGATCGCCCCCGCGCCGCGGTACGAGAGGCGCGCGGGGGCAAAGCTGTAGGCCCACAGCAGCACCACCGCCAGCGCCCACGCGAGCGGCATGGCGGGCCGCTCGAGCGCCAGCGCGGCGTAGAGGCTCACCCCCAACATCAGCAGCGCGGCTCCTGCAGCGGCGCGCGCGAGCTGGCGGGGCTGCAGCTTGCCCTCGACGAGCACCCGCGAGCCACCCGAGAACGGCGTGGGTGCTTCGTTGACGCGATCGGCCGCCTCATCGGCGACGTCGTTGGCCCACACGATGAACAGCTGGTCGAGCACCGCAAACACGTGGGCCACGATCAGCAGCCCCACATCGAGGCGGAGGCACTGCACGTAGGCCAGCATCTCGCCCAGCAGCAGCGGCACCGCAATGTTGACGTGCGCCAGCGGTCGAGAGGCCTGGATCCACACGCGGAGCGACACGTGGGGGAGCCTAGGACCGACCGCTCCCTCGGTCCACCGCACGGCGTCCATTGCGGTCACGTATGTCACAGGCCAGACACGAGGGCGTCACAGTGTGTCGCTAGGGTCCCGCGCAACGGGGACCATGACCGGACGACGACTGCTCGCACCCCTTGCCGCACTCCTCGTAGTGCTCGGGTCCCCGCGCGAGGCGCTGGCCGCCCCGGTCGCGCCGGATCTCGCGCAGCCGGCCGCCGACACGGCGCCCGCTGCCGAGCCGAGCACCGAGCCTGCGCCCGAGCCTGCGCCCGAGCCCACGTCCGAGCCCACGTCCGAGTTGGTGGGCCCCGCGGAGCCCGAGCCCGAGCCCGAGCCCGAGCCCGAGCCCGCCCCCACGCCGGAGTCGGCCCCACCGCCGGAGCCCATCCCGGTCCCGGAGACCACGGAGGTCGATCGACTCGACGGCGCCCACCTGCGTCCGCCCAAGGAGGACGAGCTGCGGGGCAAGCACGAGGTCGACGTCGGCGCGGCAACGTTCAGGCCAGGCAGCGGGCTCACGTTCAAGAGCAAGAATGGTCGCTTCTCGCTCGCGACCCGCCTCCGCGCCCAGTTCCTCTACTCGCTCGAGCGCGACGGCGAGACCGCGGACATCAGCCAGGGCCTCGTCATCCGCCGCGCCCGCCTGCAGTTCAAGGGCAACGTCTTCAACGAGCACAACCAGTTCAAGACCGAGTTTGCGCTGTCGCCCAACGACATGGGCTACGACGGCTCCACCGCGCACTTCACCCCGATCCTCGACTGGTACTTCGACTTCACCTACCTGCGGGACCTGACGCTGCGGGTGGGGCAGTACAAGCTGCCCTACAGCCGCCAGCGCGTGGTGTCCTCGGGCGATCTCAATCTCGTGGACCGCTCGATCGCCAACGCCGAGCTCAACATCGACCGCGACGTCGGCTTCGATCTGCGCTCCACGGACTTCCTGGGGCTCGGCAAGCTGCGCTACTACGCCGGCGTGTACCTCGGCGAGGGTCGCGATCCGTTCGAGACCACGAACTTCGACATGGTCTACCTCGGCCGCGTCGAGGTGCTCCCGTTCGGGGACTTCGAAGACTACGAAGAAGCCGACTTCGAGCGAAGCCTGCGGCCGCGGCTCTCGATCGGCGCCGCCTATGCCTATATGGACGCGGGCCTCGGCAACCGGGGCAATCGCGGCTCGGCCCCCAGCGACGGCGGCACCACCGACATCCACAACGCCACCGCCGACATGATGTTCAAGGTCGCCGGCTTCTCGCTGTTCGCCGATGTCTACTATCGCCAGGGGCACCGCAACTTCGGCGACGCGGTCGAGATCGATGACACCGGCGCCGAGGTCCCCGCGCCGCGCGAGCTGGCGCGCAACGGCATGGGCTGGTCGGCCACCGCCGGCTACCTCATCCCGCGCATCCCGCTCGAGCTCGCCGCCCGCTACTCGCAGGTGATCCCGCTCGGCAACAGCTCGGTCACCCGGCAGGACGAGGTCGGCGGCGGTCTCAGCTACTACTTCGCCGGCCATCCGCTCAAGCTGCAGCTCGACGCCTTCACCCACTTCACCGACGGGAGCATCCACCGCGTCGGCGAGGAGGTGCGCTTGCAGCTCCAGGCCGGGTTCTAGTGATCGAGCTTGCTCCTCGGCGGTGGGGGTCGGCATGATCCCTCGCGCGAGCATGCTCGAGCATGGAGAGCCCTACCCCCGCGCTGGATGATCTGGAGCGCCGCCTCGGCGTGCGCTGGGCGTCGATTGCACGCGCGCGCACCAAGACCGACGAGATCCTCGCGCGCCTGCGCGCCGCGCTCGAGGGCCTCGACGACCCCAACTGCGCGGTCGTGGTGACCGGCTCGCTCGGCCGCGGCGAGGCCGACGACGGCAGCGATGCCGACTGGCTACTGCTCGTCGACGGGCCCAGCAACCCCGACCACACCCGGCTCCACCGCGAGATCGGCCAGAAGATCGGCGAGGCGATCGGCAAGGACGTGGGCCGGACCCGCACGTTCGGCGAGATCGTGGCGAGCCACGATCTCGTGCACTACATCGCGGGCCTGCGCGACACGAACATCAACCTCACGCGCCGCATGTTGCTGCTCGCCGAGTCGCGCGCGCTCACCAATCCGGTCGTGCGCGAGCGAGTGATCCGCAACGTGCTCGCGCGCTATGTCGAGGACCGGCCGGTGTCCAACAAGCGCGACACGGGCCGCTACGATCCCATCCCGTACTTCCTGCTCAACGACGTGGTTCGCTACTGGCGCACGGTGGCCTCCGACTATGCCTCGAAGATGTGGGAGCGGACCCACGACGGCTGGGGGATCCGCAACATCAAACTGCGCTTTTCGCGCAAGCTGCTGTTCGTGTGGGGCCTGCTCGCTTCGTTCTCCGGCAGGCTATTCGACGACGCAGGCTCGCTCGCGCGCGCGGGCACCGAGGACCAGTTCGTGCTCTTGCTGCTCGAGCTCATCCGCGAGCAGACCGACACCCCCCCGCTCGAGCTGCTGGCTCGGGTCGCGAGCAGCAGCGGCGTGAAGAACGAGACGGCGCTCGAGATCTTCTCCACCTACGACGAGTTCCTCGGCGCGCTCGCCAACCCCGAGACGCGCAAGCACCTCGAGGAGCTGCCGTTCGACGAGGCCGGCACCGACCCGGTCTACGAGGCGCTGCGCAGGACCAGCTCCAAGTTTCGCACCGGCATCAACGATCTGTTCTTCGAGCAGCACCCGCTGCTCCCCGAGCTCATCCACAAGTTCGCGGTGTTCTAGTGCGACCCATCGGCTTCTCCACCGGCGCCCTGGCCAAGGGCGACTTCCGCCGCGGGCTGCTGCTCCAGCGCCCGTACCAGCCGCGCGTGTGCGCCGTCGAGCTGTCGGCGCTGCGGGATCACGAGCTGCCCGTGCTGCTCGAGGCCGCGCGCGCGCTCGAGCTCGCCGGGTTTCGCTACGTCTCCGTGCACGCGCCCAGCCGGCTCGGCACGCTCGGCGAGCGCGAGCTGTTCGAGGCGCTGTCGGCCCTGCCCCCCGAGTGGCCGATCGTCGCGCACCCCGAGATCCTGCACACCCCCGCGTGGTGGCGCACGCTCGGCCCGCGCCTCTGCCTCGAGAACATGGACAACCGCAAGACCCACGCGCGCACCATCGCCGAGATGCGCACCATGTTCCACGACTACCCCGAGGCCACGTTCTGCCTCGACGTGGGCCACGCGCGCCAGATCGATCCCACCATGTCGGTCGCGCTGCACATGCTGCTCGAGCACGGCCCGCGGCTGCGCCAGCTGCACGTGAGCGAGGTGGGCCCCCGCGGCGAGCACCTCGCGCTCGGCGCGACCGCGCGCTGGGCCTACGCCCGCATCGCCGCACTCGTGCCCTGCGAGTGCCCGCTCATCATCGAGTCGGTGGTGAGCGAGGCGGCGATGGAGCGGGAGCTCGACGCGGTGGCCAACGCGTTCGCCGAGGCCCCCGCCGCTCAGCTCCAGCCCGCGCCCGCGTAGCGGATCCCCGCCAGCTCGGCGACGTCGCGCTTCCAGCTGGTCAGATCATCCGGGCACAGCCCGCCCAGGCTGTCGTGCCCGCAGGCGCGCGCCAGGATCTCCATCATCTCGACCGTCGCCTTCAGGAACTTGGCGAGCTGCCCGGCCGAGCGCTGCACGTCGAGGCGGGCGCGCAGGTGGGGCTGCTGGGTGGCGATGCCCACCGGGCAGTTGTTGGTGTGGCACGCCCGCATGCCCAGGCAGCCGATCGCCTGTAGCGCGCTGTTGGAGATCGCGACCGCGTCGGCCCCGAGCGCGAGCGCCTTGACGAAGTCGGCCTCGGTGCGCAGGCCTCCGGTGATCACCAGCGTCACGTCGCGGCGGCCGCGACGATCGAGGTGACGCCGCGCGCGGGCGAGCGCGGCGATCGTGGGCACCGAGATGTTGTCCTTGAACAGCTCGGGCGCGGCTCCGGTCGCGCCGCCGCGGCCGTCGAGGATGATGTACTCGGCGCTCGCGTCGAGCGCGAAGTCGAGGTCGTCCTCGATGTGCTGCGCGGACATCTTGAAGCCGATCGGGATCCCGCCGGTCGCCTCGCGCACCTCGTCGGCCACGCGGCGAAAGTCGGCGACGCCGTGCAAGTCGGGGAACGAGGCCGGGCTGATCGCGGGCTGGCCCTGCTCGAGCCCGCGCACCGCGGCGATCTTGGCCGAGACCTTGGCCCCCGGCAGGTGCCCCCCGGTGCCCGTCTTGGCCCCCTGGCCGCCCTTGAAGTGGAACGCCTGGCAGCGCACGACCTTGTCGAGGCTCCAGCCGAAGCGCGCGGAGGCCAGCTCGTAGAAGTAGCGCGAGCACGCGGCCTGCTCCTCGGGCAGCATCCCGCCCTCGCCCGAGCAGATCCCGGTGCCGGCCTGCTCGGCCCCCATCGCGAGCGCAACCTTGGCCTCCTCGGACAGCGCGCCGAAGCTCATGTCGCTCACGAACAGCGGGATCGCGAGGCGCAGCGGCTTGTTGGCGCGCGGCCCCACGATCACCTCGGTGCCCACCGGCGCATCGTCGAGCAGCGGCTTGCGGGCGAGCTGCGCGGTCACGATCTGAATGTCGGCCCAGCGCGGCAGCTCCGTGAGCGGCACGCCCATCGCCGACATCGCGCCGTGGTGCCCGACCCGCGTGAGGCCGTGGCGCGCCAGCTCGTGAATGTGCTTGGTGTAGGGCTCCTCGGGCGTGCCGTGGGTGTCGGCGTAGAGGCCCAGGTACTCGTCGCGCGCGTAGGGCTGCGGGTGGGCCTGGGCCCAGCCGGCGATCTCGTGCTCGTCGACCAGCACCCGATCCCCCTCGTGATCGATGCGCGCGGCAAAGCGCGGCAGCACCTCCTCGTTGCTGTAGGCGCTCACCCCGGTGTCCAGGCGGTAGTCCCACTGGTGCAGGCCGCACACGATGTCCTCGCCCACCACCTTGGCGTCGGCCATCAGCGCGCCGCGATGCAGGCAGCGACCGTAGAGCACCGAGACGTGCTCGTCCCAGCGCACCACCACGAGATCGACGCCCGCGACGCAGGCATAGGTTGGGGTGCGGTCCGGGAGCGCGCTCCACTGCGCCACGGAGACTTCTTTGGGCTCGGGGAGGACGGGCAGCTTCATGATCGTCGAGTCCGTTCTCATTCGCGCGTGCGCGCAAAAGGTTACCGCGCCAGGCGCACGGGCAGGCGCCAACCCGCGCACACCCTACAAGCGGCCGCACGCGCCAAGTGAGGGGGGTTGTTCGCCTCGAGTGCCCGTTGGATGATGCTCGCGGCCTGCGATGAACGACCCCGACCACGCGACCCCGCCTGCTCCTGGCCTGCCGCCCACCGTCCCCGCTGCGCACGTTGGCGTGGTGGTGATCGGGCGCAACGAGGGCGAGCACTTGCTGCGCGCGTTCGGCTCGGTCGGCGAGCAGGCGGGCGCGGCCGCCTACGCCGACAGCGATTCCACCGACGACAGCGTGGCCCTCGTGCGCGAGCGCTTCCCCAGCGTGGCGATCGTGGAGATGCACGCGGATGGGCGACGGCTCTCGCCCTCGCGCGGGCGCAACGAGGGCTACGCCGCGCTGCGCGAGCGCCTGCCCGAGCTGCGCTACGTGCAGTTCCTCGATGGCGACTGCGAGCTGCACCCCGAGTGGCTGAGCACGGCCGTGCGGTACCTCGAGGATCATCCCGACGTGGCCGTCGTGGCCGGCCGCTTGCGCGAGCGCGACCGCGAGCGCAATGCGTTCCATCGCCTCGCCGACATGGAGTGGGACCAGCCCGCGGGCGAGGTCAACGACATGGGCGGCATCATGATGGTGCGCGCCGAGGCCTGGGATCGCGTGGGCGGGCAGAACCCCGAGATTCCCGCGGCCGAGGAGCGCGAGTTCTGCTGGCGGGTGATCGACGCCGGCTACAAGGTGATGCGGCTCGCCGACGACATGGCCGTGCACGACATCGACATGGCCAGCTTCCTCGAGTGGTGGACCCGCTCGATGCGGACCGGGCACGCCTACGCGCAAGGCTACTGGGTGCACCGTGATCGCTGGCACCTGAAGCACTTGCTGTCCTACGTGACCTACGGCGCCGCGCTGCCCGGGGCGGCGGTGGGGGGCGCTCCGCTCACGCTGGGGATGAGCCTCGGGCTGCTGGCCGCCTATCCGCGCCTGTGGAAGAAGGTCGAGCAGGGGCGGCTCCAGCGGGGCGATGCGCCCGAGGACGCGCGGCTCTACGCGGCGGCCGCCGTGGTGGGCAAGCTGGCCGGAGCGGTGGGCGTGGCCAAGTTCTTCACCCGCACGCTGCGCGAGGGCGGCGGCGGGCGGCGCGAGGCGATCGGCCAGCAGCGCCGCGGCGCGCCCCCGCCGGGGCGGGGCATCGAGTGAGCACGTGAGCCAGGGTCAGCCGATGAACTCGTCGGCGGGCCCGTGGATCCCCACCGCCACCAGCGTGGCGCGGTCCTTGGCGGGGTGCCAGTCGAGCGCCTGCTCGGCCTTGCTCGCGTCGAAGCGCGAGGCAAAGCTGCGGCCCTGCCAGTCGGCGTAGCTCGGCATCAGCACGCCCGGCGTCTTGCCGATGGCCTTCACCGCCCACTTGCCCATCGCCTCGGTGTACGAGCGCCAGCTCGGCATCGGCACGCGGCGCAGCTTGATGCCCGCGCGGCGCTCGAGCTCGTCGAGGTACTCGTTGGCGGTGATGCTGGCCTCGGCCGTGAGGTTGTACGACTGCCCGACCACGCCCTCCACCTGCTGCATCTTCACCATCGCCACGGCCACGTCGTCGACGAGCACGAGCGGCAGCGGATTGTTGCCGTCGCCGTAGAGCCGGCACACCGAGGTGTACGGCCACTCGGCGATCCCCCAGTGGTACGGGTTGCCGCCGGCCCCCAGCACGATGCCCGGGCGATTGATCACCAGCGGTAGCCCGCGCTCGCGGTGCAGCGCCAGCAGCTCGCGCTCGTTCTCCACCTTCGAGCGGGCATAGGGGTTGGCGCGCAGCATCGCCTCGACCGGCTCGGTCTCTTCGTTGATGGTCTGGCCGGGCCGACCCGCGTGATAGATCGCGATCGACGACGCGTAGATGAAGCGCTCGACCTTGGCCTCGACGCACAGCTCCGCGAGCTTGCGGGTCGGCTGCACGTCGTACTTGAGGTAGTCGGCCCAGGTGTTGCCGAACCCGCGCGCCAGGTGATGCACGTGAGTGATGCCCTTTAGCGCCGGCACCAGCGTGGAGGGATCGGTGAAGTCGCCGCGCACCACGTCGAGCCCCAGCGCGAGCAGCTCGGGGGCCACGCCCTTGGGATCGCGCGCCAGCAGTCGCACGCCCAGGCCCTCCTTGCGCAGCTGCTTGACCAGCGCCTTGCCGATGAACCCCGTGCCGCCGATCACCAGCGTGGTGGGCTTGGGAACATCGTCGCCGACCTCGATGCGGGGCACGCCCACGGGATCGGGCAGGTTGGCGACCTCGGCCACGCGCTCGGCCAGCGCGATCGCTCCGTGCGCCAGCTCGCCGCCCAGGCGCTCGTCGATCGTGGACCCGCGCGTCGCATAGAAGCGCTCGACCGCGCGGGCGATGCTCACCCCAAACGGCTCGGCGACCTTCACCACCCCGGCCTTGCCCAGCACGAAGTTGGCCAGCGTCCCCGTGGCCTGCACCACCTGGTCGCGCGCCGCATGCGTCACGTTGATGTAGCGATCGATGTCGAGCAGCTGCGGCGTGTGCTCTTGGCGCACGTAGGTGCTGTTCTCGAAGTCGCAGTGCCCCGTGCCCTGGGTGCCGCGCACGTGCACGTAGTGCTCGGAGAACCCGTCGATGAACGAGAAGCGGATGCGCACCGAGGTCGAGCCCTTCCACCCGCGGATCTCCCAGCGCCGGAAGAAGCGCAGCCCGCGGGGCAGCGAGACCTCGTCGCGCGCGTCGACCGAGACCTCGTCGAGCTCGCCCACCAGGTGCATGCAGTGCGCGAACGAGTGCGGCGCCACCTCGAACAAGATGTTGCGCGGGTGCGCGAGCATCCACGCGCCCCACGGGCCGCCGGTGAGCTGCCCCAGCTGCTTGTTCCACACGATGTCGACCTGATCGATCTGCCCCAGTCGCCCGCTGGTGACGTCCTCGACCAAGCTCTCGTACGCGGTGGTGAACAAGAAGTTGTGGCTGATGCCGAGCGCCCGCCCGTGCTTGGCCGCCGCGTCGCGCAGGCGCTGGCAGCCCTCGAGCGTGTGGGCCAGCGGCTTCTCCAGCAGCGCATCCACGCCGGCCTCGAGGATCTGCACCCCGGGCTCGATGTGGATGTGTGGCGGCGTGAGCACGTGGACCGCGTGGAGCTGCTCGTCGGCGAGCATCTTGCCGAGGTCGCCGTAGGCCTTGGGGATCCCGTTGCTCTGGGCCCAGCGGGTGGCGCGAGCCTCGTTGACATCGCAGATCGCCACCACCTGTACGTTGGGCTGGGCTCGCAGCGCGCGGAGGTGGTAGTCGGAGATGTAGCCCGCGCCCACGAGGGCGACGTTGACGGTTTCCTGGCTCATGTGCGTTGGTCCTCGCGCGCGGAGGGGCTCCGGCCGGCAGGAAAATAGAGGGCCGAAGCCGTAGCCGTCAAACGCCGTCGGCGCTGGAATCCGCGCGCGACCCCGTCAGCACCTCGAGCAGGCGCGGGCGCACGCCGAGCGCCTCACAGCGCTCGCTCACTCGAGCGAGCCGCCAGCGTGCGGGTTCGACCGGCGTGCCGGGGTGGCGCCGATGCGCGCGCAGCAGCAGGTTCTTGGGCGTGTGCTGGCTGCCCACGAATTCGATTGCGTCGACGTGATAGCCGCAGGCCTCGAGCAGCTCCACGCGCAGGGCATCGGTGAGCGTGGCCGCGTAGTCCTGGCGCAGGATCGAGTGACGCAGCAGCGCGGGTACCGGTGCGGCTGCGCGGCCACCCTCGCCCTGGCCCTGGCTCTCGCCCTGGCCCTGGCCCTCGCGTAGCTGCTCGGCCAGCTCGTGCTGGCAGCAGGGCGCGGCCAGGATCGCGCTCGCGCCCGCTCGTACCGCGAGCGCTAGCGCATCATCCGTGGCCGTGTCGCAGGCGTGCAGCGCCACCACGAGCTCGGGGGCTCCGCCGAGCGGGGTGCGCTGGGGCTCGAGCTCCGCGATGGTCGATTGCGCGAAGCTCAGCCCCGGGAGCGAGAGCACACCTGCGCGTTCTGCGCACTGCGCAATGACATCGGCGCGGCGGTCGACCCCGTGCAATCGCAGCGGGATCTCGGCGAGCCGCAGCGCCTCCGCCAGCACGAAGCCGAGGTAGCCATTGCCGCAGCCGAGATCGAGCACGCGCAGCGGCTCGCTCTCGCTCGGGGCTCGCTGTGCGACCAGCCGCGACCACACCGGGCGGCACAGCTCCACGAAGTGCTCGACCTGCTTGTACTTCTTCGCGCTCTTGGCCGAGACCGTGCCGTCGGCATTCATGATGCCGATCACGCGCAGCAACGGCGCGCTCGCGTCGGGCCGCAGCGTGCGGTCCTTGCCGCCCATCACCTTGCGCGCGAGCGCCTCGTCGAGCGTGACGAGCTTGCCGCTCCCGTGGCGCGCATCGATCCGCACGCGCCGCGTGGCGTCGAGCACGAGGGTCTGCTTCACGCGCCCCTCGGCCGCCGCCGCCTCGGCCGCGGCCAGCAGCGCCTGCACCGTCTCATCGTCGGGCTGCCCCGGGCCGGGGCCCTCGAGCACCTGCGCGAGCGCGTCGTCGGCCTCTCCCGGACGGCTGAACACCGCGCGTGCCCACCCTTCGCGGGCGTAGCGGCGCAGTGTCTTGCGAAGGCGGGAGAGGGCCGGGCCGTGGCTCATGTCGGGCTCATGTGGCGGGTAGCTAGCAGATCGAGGGCCCGCTGGCGATCGCCCCCGCGTTTCGCCATAGTCGCCGCCGTGCCACGCGCCCATGCCCTCTTGCTCGAGAACGTCCACGCCTCCGCCTCCGAGGTCCTCGAGGCCCACGACGTCGAGGTCCGCAGGATGGCCTCGGCGCTCGACGAGGACGAGCTCATCGCCGCGCTCACCGACTTCCCGGGCGACGGTCCCGTGCTCGTGGGCCTGCGCAGCAAGACCCACGTGACCCCGCGGGTGTTCGACGCCGTGCCGCGCCTCTCCGCCGTCGGCGCGTTCTGCATCGGGACCGATCAGATCGCGCTCGACGTGGCCCGCCGCAGCGGCGTGGCCGTGTTCAACGCCCCGTTCAGCAGCACGCGCTCGGTCGCCGAGCTGGTGATCGCCGAGGTGATCATGCTCTCGCGCCAGCTGTTCGGGCGCAGCAAGGCCGCACACGAGGGTCGCTGGGACAAGAGCGCGACCGGCTCCCGCGAGGTTCGCAACAAGACCCTCGGCATCGTCGGCTACGGCCACATCGGCAGCCAGGCCAGCATCCTCGCCGAGGCGCTCGGCATGCAGGTGTTGTTCTACGACATCGACAAGCGACTCCCGCTCGGCAACGCCTCCGCCGTGGGCAGCCTGGCCGAGCTGCTCGCGAGCAGCGACTTCGTCAGCCTGCACGTGCCCGACACCGAGCTCACCCGCGGCATGATCGGCCGCGACGCGCTCGCCTCGATGCGCAAGGGCGCCTACCTGCTCAACCTGAGCCGCGGCAAGGTCGTCGACATCCCCGCGCTCCGCGAGGCGCTGGTGAGCGGCCACCTCGCCGGCGCCGCGATCGACGTCTACCCGCGCGAGCCGGCCAGCACCCAAGAGGTGTTCGAATCGGAGCTGCGCGGCCTCGACAACGTGATCCTCACCCCGCACATCGGCGGCAGCACCTCCGAGGCCCAGGCCAACATCGGCCTCGAGGTCGCCGACGCGCTCACGCGCTACCTCGATGCCGGCACCACCCTCGGCTGCGTGACCCTGCCCCAGCTCGACCTTCCCAAGCCCATGGCCGCGCGCCTCGGCGAGGCCTGCCGCATCGTCAATGTGCACGACAACGTCCCCGGCGTGCTCTCGGCCATCAACCGCGTCGTCGCCGAGTCGGGCGTGAACATCGTGGGCCAGGCGCTCGCGACGACCGAAGACGTGGGTCTGCTGTTCATCGACGTGCCGCTGGCCGTCGGCGATCCGCGGACCGGGAAGCTGCGCGAGGCGATCTCGGTGCTCGAGACCAGCGTGCGCACGCGGCTGCTGCGGCTGTAGCCGCCCGCGCTACGCCACGACGGCGGCGAAGCTGCTGAACAGGTCGCCCGGCAGCGGGTGCGCGAGTTGCCAGGTGACGGCCATGGGTAGCTCGGACTCGTGCGTGACATACGACGCGGGGCCGAGGAAGTGGAACGCGCGGTCCGTGGTCCGCAGCCGCGCGAACAGCATGATGCTCGAGCCGCGCTCTGCGTGCTGTTGGTAACGTCGGCCCGTCTCGCCGTCGGCGCGGGTGACCGCCTGGCTCTCCCAGTGCACGAGCTCGCGGCTGATCGCATAGTCGCGATAGCGGGTGGTGGGGGAGAACTGGCCGCTGGTCTTGTCGAGCGTGAATGCGAGCAGGTCGGCCTTGGCTCGAGCGGCCCAGTAGACCCCGCTCTGCCACGGTGCGACCTTGGCGGCCTCGCCGATCCCGAACGCGGCGAGCACCTCGATGCGGGTGTAGCGAGCGTGGACGCGCAGCGGAACATCGGCGTCGTCGAGCGGGTGCGTGACGTGCTCGAGGCCGTCGGCGAGCACGTCGAGCAGCTCGAGCAGCTCCGCGCGCACCTGGGGGTGACGCCACAGCAGCGCGCAGCCGGCCGCGAGCGTCGTGTGCTTGTCGATCGACTTGTCCAGCACCGAGGCGACGAGCATGCGCAGCAGCCGGCGCTCGCGAGGCGGGAGCTGCTCGGGTGCGGGTGCGCTCGCTCGACCCAGGAACCCGCGGTAGGCGTCGATCCGCTCCATGTCGTCCACGTGCTGTAGTCGCCCGCACGCGCGCCGCAGGCTCTTCTCGTGCGGTCCGGGCGGGGCGACGGCGAGTCCCGCGTCTTGGCAGAGGTCCGACCACGCCTTGGTACCCGCATACACGTCGTCGAGTGCGAGGCCGGTGGCCTCGAGATACCCGCGCAGCGTCTGCGGCGCGCCCGTACCCGCGAGCTGGCGCAGCTCTTCCACCTTCGCCGTCCAGCGCGAGGGCACCGCATTGCGAATGCTCGCGAGCACGATCTCGCTGGCCTTGCGGTCGAGCTCCATGTGGCAGCCCGCGGGCAAGAACGGAAAGCCGGCCTGCACCTGCGCCTCGAGCTCGCGCCGCGTGCCGCCCAGCAGCGCACGCATGCGCCGGTCGAAGCGGAACTCGGTGCGGTGCTGGCCCACGAAGTCGAGCACGGTACACACCCGCTTGCCCGTAGCGCGACGGAGCCCGCGCCCGAGCTGCTGCAAGAACAAGGTCGGGCTCTCGGTCGGCCGCAGCATCAACAACGTATCGACCGTGGGAACGTCGACGCCTTCGTTGAAGAGGTCCACGGAGAACACGACCTGGATCCGTCCCGCCGCGAGATCTGCGAGCGCTGCGCGGCGTTCCTCGTCGGGCGTGTCCGACCAGACGGCCGTGGCCGCCACCCCGGCCGCGCCGAACACACGCGCCATGAAGCGTGCATGGTCGACGCTGACGCAGAAGCCGAGCGCACGCATCTGCCCGAGGTCGTCCACGCGCCGCTCGAGCGCCGCGAGCACGGCTCGCGCCCACACATCGTTGCCGGTGAGCAGGTTGGACAGCCCCGCGACGTCGTAGCCCACGCCGCGACGCCACGGCACCTGCCGCAGATCGAGGCCATCATGGACCCCGTAGTAGACGAACGGGGTGAGCCGGTGCTGCTCGATCGCGTCCCACAGCCGCAGCTCGGCCGCGATTCGACCCTCGAACCACCCGAGCACCGGCAGCCCGTCGCTGCGCTCGGGGGTTGCGGTGAGGCCGAGCAGCTCGACCGGCTGCACGTGCTCCAGCAGCGCGCGGTACGAGCCGGCGGCCGCGTGGTGGAACTCGTCGATGATCACCACATCGAAGTGCGCAGGAGGGATGGACTCGAGTCCCGCCGCGCGCAGGCTCTGGATCGACGCGAACACGTGCTCGAACGCCTGCGGCCGCTGCCCGCCCACCCACAGCTCACCAAAGGCATGGTCGCGCAGCGCGTAGCGAAACGTGGCGAGGCTCTGCTGGAGGATCTCCTCGCGGTGCGCCACGAACAACAGGCGGGCCCGGGAAAGCGCGGGCCGCAGCCGCGCGTAGTCGAGCGCCGCCATCACGGTCTTGCCCGTGCCGGTCGCGGAGGCCAGCAAGTTGCGATGGAAGCCGCGTGCTCGCGACAGTGCGAGCTGCTCGAGCAGTCGCTCCTGGAACGGCTCGGGGCGCAGCTCCGTGGGCGGCAGCATGAGCGTCGGACCGTCGGGGCGCGCGGCCGCCGTGCGGGCGAGGAATTCCTCGCGATCGTAGGCGACGAAGTCCCCGCCGTTCCAATAGCCTTCGAACGCCATCGCAACCTTGTCCACCACATCGGGGTTGCGCGCACCCGAGATCCGCACGTTCCACTCGAGCCCGTCCACCTGGGCCGAGTACGTGAGATTCGACGAGCCCACGTAGGCGGTGGAGAACTTCGAGCTGCGGTGCAGCAGCCACGCCTTGGCGTGCAGGCGGGTGCTCGTGGTGTCGTAGGAGACCCTCACCTGCGCCCCCAGGGCTGCGAGCTGGTCGAGCGCCGCGCTCTCGGTCGAGCCCGTGTACGTGGTCGTGAGCACCCGCAGCGCGCGGCCGGCCTCGCAGTGGCTGCGCAGCGCCCCCAGCAGACCACGAATGCCGCTGCGGCGAATGAACGCCATCACCACGTCGATGCGATCGGCCGAGCGGATCTCCGTGAGGATCTGGTGCCCCACCCGCGGCTCGCCTGGCGCATTGGTGAGCAAGGTGGTGTCGAGCAGTGGGATGAGCGGCGCGGGGATCGACTCGGCCGAGCCGTCTGGGAGACGACCGAGGAGCGCCCTCAATACCTCTCCCGGTGCGAGCGGCCGCTCGGGCCCCACACGAGATTTCGCGATCGAGCCCTCGATGACCTCGATCAGCGCGCGCGCCAGCGCCACCCCCTCGGCCACGCGCTTCCCATCCTCGACCACGGCGAGCGCGCGCTGGATGATGCGCGACAGGTGCAGCGCCACCCGGTCCGCCGCCTCCGCGGGCCGCAGCTTGCCCCGCTCGGGCGTCAGCGAGCCCTCGAGGGCGCCCAGCTCCGCTTCCAGCCCCTCGGTGACGAGTACCTCGTAGAGACCGCGCCCCGGCTGAGCCATCGGCCCGATCGTACCGCATCGCGCAGCAATGCGACTGGCCGCGACGACGATCCGCCGCTACGGGTCGAACAGCTCTTCCGCCGACGCGACCGTGAACGCTCGGTCGAACCACCGCTGCAGCTTCGCCTCGTCCCGCGTCGCGAGCACACGCCTACGCACGGCCCCGGAGACGGGCAACGACCGGTGCTCGAGCACGCCCAGCAACGCCTCCGCCTTGCCCCGAGCCTGACCGATCTTCTGGCCCCGAGCCTGACCGATCTTCTGACCGATCTTCTGGCCGATCTGCTCACCGATCTTCTGGCCGATCTTCTCCCCGATCTTCTGGCCCCGAGCCTGGCCGATCTTCTGGCCGATCCTCTGGCCCCGCTTCTCCCCGATCCTCTGCCCCTTCGCGACGAGCTCTTCTGCGATGGTCATGTATACCTCCCGGGCCGGCTTGCTTACGGACCTCATGAGCATATCACACCGCGCGGAGTCGGCCTCGAACGCCGTGATCACGTACATCCACAGCGCGCCGACGTCCTCGGGTCGGTCGTGCTCGAGGAGCACGTCCACCTG
>JBFIJN010000185.1:0-15584 GCA_041600735.1 Nannocystaceae bacterium | reverse complement strand
CCGCGGGTGGCCCGGCACGTGGGCTTCGCTCTCGCCGCGCTCTCGCGCACCGACGAGCCGGTCCCGTGGCACCGAGTGATCAACGCCCAGGGTCGGATCTCGCATCGTGGCGACGTGCACCGTGCGGCCGAGCAGCAGCACTTGCTCGAGCGCGAGGGCGTGGTGTTCGACCCGCGCGGACGCGTGGATCTACGCCGGTTCCTCTACACGTTCCCCGACTTTCGCTGGCCCAAGGATCCGGTCGATCCCGATCTCCATCTCGGTCTCCATCCCGGGCGTGGGGCCAAGCGAGCGCGTCGCTGAGGGGCTCGTGATGCCGCGTGCCGTGCTGCGCGAGCGCGCGAATTTGAGGCTATCGTTGGGGCTGGAGTCGGCATGACCGAGCGGCGGGCGAAGAAGAAGAAGGCGGCGAACAAGCGCACCCGCAGGCCCAAGGTGCTGGCTAGACGCACGGAGGCGCGCGCGGAGGGGCGCGGGGGCGCACGCGAGCGCGACGAGGCCGATGAGCGCGGGCCGTCGTCGAGCAAGAAGCCCGGCCGCATCGCGCCGCTGGTGCCCGAGGTGTCTCATCACGGGCTGGCGCTGCCGATCAACGTGCTGCCGCTGTTCCCCGACTTCGTGCCCGACTACGAGTGGGTGCTGGGTCTCGTGCCGATGCCGGGACCCGCGGGTGCCGGTCGCGAGCGACCGAGGCCATGGGCGGCGCTGTTCTTGGAGGCGGGCTCGGGCTTGGTGATCCACGTCGACCTGCTCGTCTCGGTGACCGCCAAGACGGTGGGGGCCACGCTGCGGCGGGCGATCGCGCGCGGCGAGGAGCTAGGCCTGCGGCAACCCACGCGCATCCGCGTGGGCGTGCCCGATCAAGCGCCGCTGCTGGCCGAGGCCGAGCGCGCGGGGCTGGAGCTCGTGGTGGGCCCAGTGCCCGAGGTCGAAGAAGTGCTGCGGATCCCGGGCGCGGTAAAGGTGGTCGCGCTCCCGACCACCGACGAGGTCGAGGTCTATCGCGGCACCGCCGAGGTCAGCGACGCGCAGCTGTCGGCGTTCTTCCACGCGGCCGAAGAGCTGCGACGCGGCCGCTTCTGGCGGGTGCTGCAGAGCGAGCGTCCGCTCGTGCTGCGCTGTCCTGCCTTGGGCGTGGGGCTGGGCCCCGGCGGGCTCGGAGGCGGCGCGGTCGTCGAGGTCGACGAGCGCCGCGGCGGGGTGCTCATCACGTTCGAGGTCGATGCGATGGCCCGGATCGAAGAGCGCGAGTCGCCAGGAGAAGAGCCCGCGGGGAGTCTGTCGATCCACTTCGATCGCATCGGTCAGCTGTCTGCGGCGCGCCGCCGCGAGCTCGCCGGGCTGCACTTCGCTCCGCGCCGCGGGCCCTATCCGGTGCTGTCGCCCGCGGGCGACGATGGGCGGCTGCGCGGGCCGCAGGGCAGCGACTACGAGCTCGCGACCGCGGTGCTGCTCGCCACGAGCCGCTTCGCCAGCGAGTACGGGGCGCTGACGCGCAGGACCTCGCTGCGGGCGCTGGTCGCCCGCTACTCGGTACGCCTCGGGCGCGCGCACGTGGTCGAGGTCGAGCTCGGCTGGCCCGTCACTGCATGATGCCGTCGGGGAGCTCGGTGCCGTCGAAGCCCCGCGGCTCGAACTCTCCCCACGCGCCGAGCTCCGCTTGCCAGGTCGAGCGCTCGGCGATCACCGGATCGGGCTGGCAGATCATGCTGGGGTCGACGTCCTGCGCCTCTTCGTCGTCCGGATCGATGCAGTCTTCTTGGCCGCACTCGTTCCATGCTTGGGAGAACACCTCGATCGTACCCAGGCTGGCCACGCGAACGCTGCGATGGAAGCCGCCGCCGCAGGGGCTACTGTCGGCGCGATGCGTGAGCGCGACCCTCAGCTGCTCCACCAGGGTGAGTCGTGGTGCGTCTGCCTCGCGATCGATCTCGGTCGCGAGCACGTGCAGCTGCGCAGACTCCTCGGTCACGCCCCAGCCCCCGAGGGTGAGCGCACCCAAGGTCTCGTAGGTCGCGATCAGCATCAGCTCGTCGTCGGGCCGCGGCGTGAGATCGTAGGTCTCGACCGAGCCGACTCCGACCAGGCACGCCGAGCTCGGCTCGAGCCGGTCGAGGACCTCCCCCTGCGGGTCGAGGTATGCGACCGCTAGAGTGCGACACTCGGGCGTGATCTGATCGTCGTCGAGCAGCAACGACGCCGCTCGCTCCTTGCACTTGCGGTACTCCAGCTCGATCCACTCGGGTTCCTGGAGCTCGGGCTCCTCGAGCGCTCTCTCGCACTCGTCCCGCACGACCGCGAGCTCGGCGACGACGTCGTGACCGGCGGCCGCGAGCTCGGCGAGCCTCGCATCGAGCCGCCCGTACGCATAGACCACGACCTCGCCTCCCGCGATCGGGATCGACCTCTCGATCGTCACGGGCACGCGGTGGCGGGCAGCCAGCGTCTGGCTGGCAGAGGGGGGGAGCACGGGCGAAGCGGTGTGATCGATCCGCGCGCCCATGTTCGCCGCGCGCCCGAGCAGATCAGTGGACGGCGTCTGCCGACACGAGCTCAGGCCGACGAGGGTCGCCGTGAGCACCAGAGTACGAACCATGGTGTGGAGACTATCATCGAGATCGTCGAACGAAGTGCACCGAGTCCTCGGTGAGGAGGACCGCCCGACAGATCCGTACATCAGGCGACCACCCTCTTGCTCGATCTTGCTCGATGCGGGCCAAAGCACTACATGAAGATTCGCTCGAGGTACGCGATGAGCTTGTCGGCCTCGACCGGCTGACAGCGGTAGGCCACGTACCCGTCGGGTCGTATGAGGTAGAGGGATTCCGAGCGGGCTCCGTAGCGCTCGTGCACCAGGCCCGCGCCGTCGAGCACGACCTCGCCCAGCGGATCGGGGAGCGCAGCGGGTCGCTCACCATGTGGGACGACGACGCGCACGGCCACGAGCCCGGGCCAGCGCGCGTCGAGCTGTGCGGCGATGTCCGCAAAGCGCTGATAGCCGGTCTCCGAGGCAATTGCGCCGTCGAACAGCAGCAGCGTGTGGAGCCGCGAGTCGAGCACATCGAACAGGCGCGGCGAGTGCTCGTCCTCGTCGTCGAAGTGGACGTCGGGGGCGCGATCGCCAGGCCGCGGCCCATGGCCAAAGTGAAACCAATCGAGCACCGTGGGCGCTTCGTCGTCGCTCAGCGCGCTCGTGCCCAGCGGAAACGGACGGTCTTGACCGACGATCGGGCTGTCTCCGTAGGCCACGTCGAGCATCGAGGCTGCGCGCGACAGCTTGCGCCGCACGAAGCCCATGCCGGTCACGAAGCCCACGATCTTGTTGCGCAGCTCGAGCGCGATGGTGTGGCGTAGGCCGATGTTGGCCGCGAGCCCGGCGGTCGCCGTGTCGGTGCCCGCGAGCGTGGCGGCGGCAACGGGGTGGCGCTCGGCGTGGTACGAGTCGAGCAGCTCGGGTCGGGCGAGCCCGCGCTGGCACAGCGCGAGCTTCCACGCGAGGTTGAAGGCATCCTGGATCCCCATGTTCATGCCTTGGCCGCCCGCAGGGCTGTGGATGTGGGCGGCGTCGCCGGCCAGGAACACCCGCCCCACGCGGTAGCGATCGACCATTCGGCAGTGCAGGCGAAAGGCGATCATCCACGCGGGGTCGTCGACCACCGCGCCCGCGGGGCCGGCCTCGGCCATGATCGCCTGGAACGTCTCGAGGGTGGCCTCCGTCTCGTCGCCCGGGGGGCGCGGGACCAGCATGCGGTAGCGATCGTGGCCGGGCAGCGGCAACAGGCCGACCAGCACCCCCGCACCAAAGAACACCACGGCCTCGTCCTCCTCGACCGGCATCGGCAGCGTCACGCGCACATCGGCCTGGATGATGCGGACCTCGTAGGTCGAGCCTTCGAAGGGCAGCTCGAGCGCATGGCGGACCGTGCTGTGGGCTCCGTCGCAGCCCACGATCCAGGACGCGCGCACGGCCTCCTCGCGACCGTCGGCATGGACCAGGACCGCGTCGACCCCCTCGTCGTCCTGGGTGAAGCGATCGAGCCTCACGCTGTGCTCCACCGCTCCTCCGTTGCGCTCGAAGCAGCGTGTCAGCACGATCTCGGTGTCGCGCTGGGGCAGGCTATAGATGTACGGATAGTGGGTATCGAGGCCCTCGATGGCCACGTGGGCCACGCTGCGCCCCTTGGCGTAGATCCTGACCTGCTGAATGCGCTTGCCGTCCTCGAGCAGCTCGCGGACGACCCCGGCGCCCTCGAGCAGCTCGAGCGTGCGGGCGTGGATCGCCTGCGCCTTGGACCAGATCGAGGGACCGTCGGCTTGGTCGACGATGCGGCAGCGCAGCCCGTGGCGCTGCAGCTCTAGCGCCAGCGCGAGTCCGGTGGGTCCCGCACCGATCACCAGCACATCGACGGTGGGCTCCTGCATGGCAGGGATCATGGCGAACGGGCGTCGCCCTGCCAACGCAAGAAGGCCGGATCCTCGCGGACCCGGCCCCTTCTTCTCATTGCCAAGCTACCCCCGCGGCTCGACGGGTGAGTCGAGCCCTCGCCCCTCGGGGCGGGCCGCACGAGCTGCGCTCAGGCGGCGACGCTGCGTCGATCGAGCTTGTCGAGCCCGGCCTGGATCAGGGTCGACCACAGCCGCGCATTCTCGAGCGTGCGGCCCCCGGCGTGGGCTCGGGGTTGGCGCCGGAGCGCCTCCATGGCCTGCTCGAGGCGGACGGTGGCGTCGAACAGACTGCGCTCTGCGGCCCGCAGCAGCGCAACGGCTTGCTCATCCTCGTGGGGTTCCATCATCGTGACTCCCGCGTGTTGGCGTACGCTTTCATTCAGCATGAGAGCGTGCGGGCCGATGTGCGAGCGACTCCCCGTTCCATTTGGGGCCCCTCGAGCCACAAAAGTGCACGGATCGGTCCGCTCTCGCGAGGAGATCTCCCCGGGTCCTAGATCGAAACGAAGTCGAGACCGGTGAGCACGGCGATACAGGTGACCGTGAACTGCTCCTCGGGGAGCACTGTGCCGTTTTGTAGGTCGGACAGGGCCTCGACCTCCTCGGCGCTCGGCTCGTGCCCCCATGCCTGCCGCATCAGCGTGCGCGGGTCGGTGAGCAAGTCTGGGTAGGCGGCCGCCATCTCGGCGGATGCACACACGGGCTTGAGACCCCGCACCCAGTACTGCATGCGCTCGGCCGACCAGCGCAGATCGGGGGCCACGCCCGAGGCGAAGTCGTGGTCGCCGAGCTGGAAGCGCAGCTCCATCAGCGAGAGGAACATGGGGTGATCGAGCGTCTGGCCGGTGACCCGCGCGAGGTTCTGCATGCGCACGGGGAACGGCAGCAGCCGCGCCTCGTCGGTGGGCACGCGGAACGGGACCTGCGGCTCCTCGGGATCGGGCATCTGCGGGGTGCCGTCGGCTCCGTCGCCGGCCTCGGCCCCATCGTCGCCGGCCTCGGCTCCCCCTCCGCTGGCCGCGGGGGTGTCGTCGAGGCCCGTGTAGCAGCCCAGCCCCGGGCACAGGGCCAGGGCCATCAGGAATGTCGTCGTGCTTCGCTTCGCCATTGCAAACCCCACGTCAGACGTTGCTCAGCATGAAGGAGAGGGGCGCGACCCCGGCCACGTCGGGGTACTTGTTGGCCTCGGAATCGGGGATCTCGAGCGCCTTCATCACCGTGCGCCATGCATAGGCGCCGTTGAGCCGGTTGCTGTTGTCGGTGACCGGAGGCCTCGGGGCGCCGGTGACGGGGTCGGGCACGCGATACGAGTAGGTGTGGCCTCCGCCGGTGTCACCGGCCACGCCCACGTCGCCGAAGTAGCCGCCCTTCACGTTGCCGCCCGCGAGCACCAGCGTGTTCTTGCCGGTGTTGCCGTAGGAGTTGGCGGCCGGGGTGCGTCCACCGTCGGCGCTGAAGATCGCGATGGTGGTGCGCTCCCAGATGCCGGCGGCCTTGAGGCTCTCGATCAGTCGCGCCAGCGGGAGCGCGCACTGCAGGCCCATCGTGCTCATCACGCTCTGCTCGCGGGTCTCGTGCACGTCGAGGTAGTCGAACTCGAGCGCGACGGTGCGCGTGACGTCGTTGGACAGCAGCTTGAACGCCCAGGCGGCCTGCTCCCAGATGTTGGCCTTCTTGTTGTCGCCCACCTGGTCGGGCACGCCCGCGCCCCAGTAGGCCCGCTCTTCTTCGGTGAGCGGCATGCTCACGATGTTGACCTCACCGGTGTGCCACAGTCCCGCGGCCTCGCCGAGGTTGCTGGCGTGGCGGGTGCGGGCGCTGCTGGCGAAGCCGTAGCGATCGAAGAAGCGGTCGTCGACGCGCCCCATCACCGAGGACAGGAGCGCGGCCTCTTCGGGGGTGGGCAGGATGTTGAGATCTTCCACCGTGTCGGGGAAGTTCTGGAACAGCATGTCGACCGACTGGATGCGCGTGAGCTCGGCGTCGGCCAGCCCCGCCCCGTAGTGGCACACGGTGTGCGAGCGGCTGATGTACTTGAGCGTGACGCCGTTGCGCAGGCTGGGGTCGATCTGCTTGCTGATGTAGTTGTGCAGCGAGGCCGGGGTGGGCGTGGACGAGTAGTAGTAGTCGTTGCCCTGCTCGCTGAAGCCGGGCTCGTTGATCCACAGCGCTTCCTTGCCGGGCGCGGCCGACTTGGTGCGACCGGGCGAGCGCATCGCGTTGACCGACTCGTGCCCGTGGATCGCTCCGGTGCAGATCTCGGAGAGCTCCATCACCGCGATCTGATCGAGGTGCGGGGCGAGCGAGGCGGAGTCGGGGGTGAGATAGAAATTGTTGGGGTGCTGGGTGAGCTGCTCGGACCCATAGAACAGGGTGCACAGGTCGCCCGAGCCGCCGCGCATCAGCCCCGTGTGCGTGGCCAGACCGGGGGGCACGAACACGTGCATGAAGTCCCACTGGTCGCGCAGGTTGATCTCGATGAAGTAGGTGGGCTGGCCGTCTTCGAGGCCAAAGGCCTGGGCCTCGCCCACGAGCTGCTCGTTGACGGCAAAGCGGACCGCGGCCGGGATCGCCGGCAGGCCCAGCATGGCCCCGGCCAGCTTGAGGAAATTGCGACGGCGCAGCGGGTGGACGGACTCGATGCGGGGCTTTAGAAGCTTGACCATGGGGAGATCACTCGCTCTCCAGCGTGGCGACGACGGCGTCGATCACCTGCTCGTTGGTGAAGACCGCGATCACGTACTCGGCGATGCTCGGGTCGGGCGTGTCGGCCGTCAGCCTGGTGGCCACGCTGGTGACGAGCGTCGCGCTGACATCCTCGGTGGCCCCCGACTGGAGATCGAAGGCGTGGGCCACGAGGTTCTTCACCGTGCACTGCGGGAACAGCTCGCTGTCGGTGATGACCTCGCCGGCCTCGCGCAGGTTCGCGACCTCTTGACCGAACACCTTGGTGGTCTCTTCGGCGGCGGCGAACGGGTCGAACATGTGCGAGGTGTAGAGCCCGTCGAACGAGCGGCCGAGCTCGTCATAGGGGTTCTGCTGCCCGGTCGCGTCCTCGCGCCAGATCCCGTCCTCGTCGAACCTGACGAACAGCTGGGCGTGGGCGCCGAACTGGCTGTGGCAGGTGTAGCAGCCGACCCCGTTGCCGAACCCGCCCTTGGCCTCCTCGACCATCTGCTCCTCTTCGTTCTCGGCGCGGAACATCGGGATGAGCGTGGGCTTGTCGAGCCGCGGCTGGACGTCGGTCTCCATCGGGTAGACGCGGCAGGCGAAGGTCTCGAGCATCAGCTTGGCGCGGCTCAGGTTGAAGCGGCCCTTGTTGGAGATCATGTAGGCGCGCGTGGCCATCACGCCCGCGGCGTAGGGCGCCCCGGTGTCGCACTCGATGGACTCGCCCTCGGCGCTCACGCAGTGATCGGCGGTGAGCAGCGTGGACCAGGGCAGGTCGTCGCGGGCGATCAGCGCGGCGAGGTTGCCGGGTAGCTCGTAGTCGACGCCCTCGCGCTCGCCGCTGGCGTGGAGCTGCTCTTGTACGAGGTAGCGGATGGCCTCGGCAAAGCCGGGCTCGGTCACCCAGCCGCGGATCATGGGGTCGATCGCGTCTTCGCCTTGCTCGGCGATCGTCTGGGACTCTTCGTAGGTGAGCGAGCGGCCGGCGACGACCGGGGCCACGCGGGCGAGGTAGAAGCGGGCCTGGTCCTCGGTGAGCGGCTCGTCGACCACCCGGGGGGGCGGCTCTGCGTCGTCGCTGGGCGTATCACCGCCCGGGCCGGAGTCGTCGGCCGAGTCGGCGCCGTCGTCGGCGGCGAGCTCGGTGCGGCCGCCATCTGGCCCATCATCGCAGGCGCCCAGGGTGAGCCCGAGGGCCAACGCGAGACTGACGGTGAGGGCGGAGCTCGAAGGGTTGAACTGGGTTCGCACGAGTGTCCTCCGCCGAAATGGGGCGGCGTGGGCGAGGAACATCATGGCCCATTGCCATGCGCTCCCGCCATGAAGATGGGCTCACCACGGAGACCCCCTCACGCGCGCCAATCCTCGTCATGAAGTGTCGCACACGACCCCTCATCGGTCTTCCAATTTGTTTGGTGGGATGTTGGTCCCTCTTTACAGGGAACGCCGGTCTGGCGCTGCGTTGCTGGCCAGCGGGACCACGTGCGCGGCCGCGGGTTGACGGAGTACCGCGCGAATCAGTGGGCGGCGCTACTTCTTTTGCTTCGTTGCGCGCATGTCGAACTTGTCGAGTAGGCGCAGCAGGTACACGCGATCGATCTCGGCTGCGCGTGCTGCGCGAGTGATGTTCTGCTCGTGCACGTGCATCAGCGCCTCGACGTAGGCCTGCTCGTACTGGCCCACGAGCAGCGCCTTGCCGGTCTTGAAGGGGACCGCGGGATCGACCGCGATCTCGAGCACGGGGGTGCTGGGATCGTTGGGATCGGGCGCGATCACGGGGGGCAGGGCTGCGAGGCGCTCGGAGGAGAGCGGGGGCGCAGGGTCGACCTCGCCGAGCGCGGCCGCGCGCTCGAGCGCGTTGCGAAGCTCTCGCACGTTGCCGGGCCACGCGCGACGGGCCAGCTGCTGCACGGTGGCGGGGTCGATGACGAACGCAAAGCCGGCCGCGGCCTGGTCGGCGAGGAAGCTCTCGACGTAGAGCGGAATGTCCTCGGGGCGCTCGCGCAGCGCCGGCATGTGGATGCCGACGACCGCGAGGCGAAAGTAGAGGTCGGCGCGGAAGGTCTCGCGGTTCACCTCGCGGCGCAGGTCTCGGTTGGTGGCGGCGATCAAGCGCACGTCGATCGGGCGCACCTTGGCGCTGCCCAGCGGCTGCACCTGGCGGCGCTCGATCACGCCCAGCAGGCGGGTCTGGAGCTCGAGCGGGAGCTCGCCGATCTCGTCGAGGAACAGGGTGCCGCCCGCGGCGGATTCGAACGCGCCCACGCGCGCTCGATCGGCGCCGGTGAAGGCCCCGCGCTCGTGGCCGTAGAGCTCGCTCTCGATCAGCGTGGGCGGCAGCGCGCCGCAGTCGACCACCACGAACGGCCCCTGGGCGCGGCGGCTGTGCTCGTGCACCGCTCGGGCCGCGACCTCCTTGCCGGTCCCCGACTCACCGGTGAGCAGCACGGTGGCGTCGGTGGGGCTCACCTTGCGCACCAGCTCGAACACGCGGCGCATGGCGGGGCTGCGGCCGAGTAGCGGCCCGCAGCGGGTCTCGCGGGGCAGCGGCAGGTCGACGGTGTCGTCGAGCGGGATCATCTTGATCCGCGTCTCGCCGAGCACGAGCGTGAGCCCCTTGGTGACGACGACCTCGCGGATGCGCATGTCGTCGACGTAGAGGCCGTTGAGCGAGTCGAGGTCGCGGACCGCGTAGCCCTGCGGGACGAGCTCGATCTCGAAGTGCTGGCGCGAGACGGTGGGGTCGGTCAGCACCAGCGCGCACTGCTCGTGGGTGCCGACCACCACGCGATCGAGGTCGAGATCGACGCGCTTCTTCTTGTCGGGGCCGCGCACGACCTCGAGCCGCAGGCGACGGCGACGCAGGGCGGTGACACCCTCACCGGAGGAGATCTGCCGGGTGTGCATGGCGGAGCGAGAAGGCTACCACTCCGAGATCTTGTGCACGCCGCCGGCGGGCACCTCGACCTCGAGGATGCGCTCGCCGAGCATGGGGTTGTGCAGCCGCACGCGGTGGCGCCCGGCCGCGAGCTCGAGGTCGATCGGGACGCGGCCGCGAGCCCGGCCGTCGACCGAGACCTCGGCCCACGGCAGCACGTTGACCTGGAGTCGACCCGGCTTGGCGGCGACGCGAGGGGGATCGTGGCGGCGCGCGGGCGGGGGCTCGAGGATCTCGGGGGTGGCGGTCTCGGGGGTGGTGGTGGTCTCGGAGGTGGTGGTGGTCTCGGAGGTGGTGGTCTCGGAAGCGGTGGTCTCGGATGCGCTGCTCTCCGAAGCGAGGGGCTCGGCCGCGAGGGTCTTGGAGGGGGCGGGCGGGGTCGGCACCGTGGTGGTCGTGGGAGTCACGCTTGGCGCGGGTACGGCGAGGGCCAGCGCCACGCCGCCCAGCCCGAGCGCGATCGCCAGCGCGATCCACCCGCCGTAGCGGCGAGGGGCGGCCATCCTCGTGGGTGTCGCGCCCGGCGGTGCTGCGCTGGTGAGCGTGACGTCGTGCTCGGGCGATCCGAGGAGCGCGGCATCGAGTGAGGTGGCGACGCTGCGCGGGGCCTGCCGTCGAGCGCGGCGCACCCACGCGGGTAGCCGACCTGGCGTCGCCTCGATCTGATGGGTCGCGCGCCAGCGCTGGAGCGCGCCGAGCATGGCCTGCACGTCGGCGAAGCGCTGCTCGGGCGCATCATGGGTGGCGCGCTGCCACACCTCGCGCAGCGCCTCGTCGACGCGCGGGTCGGGAGGCAGCGCATCGGACTCGCCGTCGCCGCCCACGAGCTCGCGCAGCACCAGGCCCAGCGCGAACACGTCGGTGCGGGCATCGACGCCCCGGCCGAGCGCCTGCTCGGGCGCGAGGTAGGCGGGCGTTCCCTTGATCACCCCCGGGAGCGTGTCGCCGAGATCATCGGAAGCCTTGGCGATGCCAAAGTCGGTGAGCTTGACGACCCCCTCGCGCGAGACCAGCACGTTGCGCGGCTTGACGTCGCGATGCACGAGCTGGAGCGGGGTGCCGTCGTCGTCGGTGAGGCCGTGGGCGTAGCGCAGCGCGGCGGCCAGCTCTTCGACCACGAACAGCGCCTCGGGCAGGCCGATCCGCTCGCGTCGGCCGCGAAGGTCGCGCTGGAGCTCGTGCAGGGAGCAACCATCGACGTGCTCCATCACGACATATGGCTGCTCGTGGTCGACCCCGTGCTCGCCCCCGTGGTCGACCCCGTAGTCGAGCACCTGCACGATGTTGCCGTGGTGGAGGCGCTGCGCGAGCTTGGCCTCGCGCTCGAGCGCCAGCGCGAGCTCGGGCTCGTCGGCGAGGGCGGGGCGCAAGCACTTGACCACCAGCGTCTTGGCGAAGCCGGATGCGCCCTCGACCTGGGCGCGGTACACGTCGGCCGTTCCGCCCGATCCGATGCGCTCGCCGATGCGATAGCGCCCCAGCGATCTTCGCGGGGGGCCGTTCGTGGCGACGCTCATCGAGCCCATGGTACCGTCGTCTCGCTTCGATGCTGGGCCTGCGAGCGACCGCGATGGTGACGGCGCTGTGCCTGGGGGGCTTGGTGGGCCCCGCGTCTGCGAGCGCCGAGCCGACGGTGATGGTGTGGCCAGGGGAGCTCGGGGCTCCGGTGAGCGCGGCCGAGGATGCGCTGCGGGCCGCAGGCGTCGACTCGATTGCGCAGGCGCAGGTGGGCGTGGCGCTCGCGGAGCAGCGCGCGGCCCGGGCCGAGCGCGAGCGGGCGCAGAGCGAGCGCGTGGAGCAGGCGCTCGGGGCCGCCCAGGCGGACTACCTGGCGCTCGATTTCACGGCGATGCTCGCGGGGCTCGACGAGGCCGAGGGCCAGGCGCTCACGCTGGCGCGGCCCGGACGCTGCGATGGGCTGTGGGAGCTGGAGTTTCGCCAGGGCTTGGGCCGCTGGGCGCGGAGTGCCGAGGGCGATCCCGCCGAGGCGGTGGCGCGCTTCGAGCTGGCGCTGGCGCTGGATCCCGAGCGTCGGCCGCTGGGCGAGCTCTACGGGCCCGATGTGACCGCGGCGTTCCTGCGCGCGGTCGAGGCTCGCAGCGCTCGCTTCGCGCGAGCGGTGCCGCTGCGCCTGCAGCCCGCCGATGCCGAGGTGGAGATCGATTGCCGCGAGCTCGACGATCGCGAGCTCTCGCTGCGGCCGGGGCTGCACGCGGTGCGGGTGAGCGCCCCGGGCTACGCGCCGTGGGCCGCGGTGATCGACACGCGCACGCGTAGTGTCATCGAGGTGGAGCTGACCGCCCTGCCGGCCGAGCGCGAGGCCAGCGGGCGCCTCGCGGGCAGCACCGACGCCGATGCGGTCGACGATGGATCGAAGTCGGCGCACGGCGTGGTGGTGCCGCTGGCCCGCGACCACGGAGCCGCGGCCGTGCTGGTGGTGCGGCGCAGCGCGACGGGGTTTCGCGTGCGGCCGTGGGGGCGCGATGGGATCGGATCGGCGGTGGAGCGACCCGAGCTCGCGCTGGCGCTGCACGCTGCGCTGCGCCTGCTCGAGGACGACGGGAGCCTGCGCGTGCCGGCTCCGCGGATCGCCGGCGGGCCCGCGGGCGGTGAGCCCACGCCGGCCGCGCCCACGCGCAAGCCGGTGCTGCGCACGTGGTGGTTCTGGACGATCGTGGGCAGCGTGGCGCTGACCGGAGGCGCGCTGGGCTTGGGCCTGGGACTCGGGCTGCGCGAGCCGGCACCGGGCCGGCTCGTGGTGGTGGCGCGCTGAGCGGCTCGACGCGCGCGCGCTCACTCGCCGTCGCTCGGCTCCTCGGCGCACGGCAGCCTCGCCTCCAGCATGCGACCTCGCGGGCCGCGTACGACGATGGTTCCGCTGCCGTCGTGGGTCCACGCGAGCACCTGCCCGGTGCCGAACGAGAGCTCCACGCGGCCGGCCTCGGCGCAGCGCCCCTGGCAGCGACGAAGGTCGCGAACGCTCACCGCGAGCTCGCCGATGCGCTCATCGAGCTCGTCCTCGCGCTCCTCGAGCGAGAGCCGGGCGCCGAGCTCGAGATCGACGCAGTTGTCGGCGCCCACGAGCCAGCTCGCGCGCGAGACGGTGTCGAAGCGGCGACCCAGCGGCGTCTCGATCACGAACCCGGGCGGGGTGCTCCACTCCATGCGCTCGCCCGGATCCACGGGGGCGCGCAGCTCGGCCGGCCCGTAGAAGTGCGTGGGCGGGAGGCCGCGCAGGCCGGTGGCCATCTCGGTGATGTCGAGGTCCCAGATCACGGCTTCGCCCTCGGCCCGCGCGACGGCCTCGAGCTCGGCGTCGATCGTCCATAGCAGCAGCGCACAGCCCTCGAGCAAGACGCTCACCCGGGTCTGCCCGTCGGTCTCCACCGCGGCGTCACAGCCGATCGCGGCGAAGGTGAAGGTGAGGCGCGTGTGGATCGCCATCACCGCGTCGGTGCGCAGCTGCTCGGGGTCGCTGGCGTCGAGCCCGGGGGGCAGCGCGAACAAGTTGCCGAAGTAGGCCAGCCGGGGCGTGCCATCGATGGAGCTGGAGCCGTGGGTGACCGCGCGAGCCTCGCGGAGCATGAGGTCGTCGTCGTCGGGCCCGAGGTCGCAACCTCCGCCCAGCGCCACCGCGATCATCAGCGCTCTGGTGATCCTACCCATGAGCCCGGTCCAGCATCAGTATCAGCATCGCATGTTGCACGGCGCGTACCCACGCGGGGCGGTGCGATCCCGCGGCGTTGCGCGGGTGACTACGGGTTGCCCTCGACTCCAGTCCATGGGGCGCGCTCTAGGGGCAGCTAGCCCGGGCAGAACTGCGGGAGTGGGTCGGGGCACTCGTCGTCGGCGAGGGCCACCGAGAGGTCGTCGTCGCGCGCGGTGCCGATGTCGGCGAAGCCACACAAGAGGAAGGGACCTTGCTCGTCGCACAGGCCCCCGGAGCGGCCGACCACGGCGATCTGGTGCGCCACGGCGGCATCGACCTCGACCAGCGGTCGAACCTCGCGCAGCGCAGCCTGGAGCTCCGCGCTCGAGCGCGGGTTGCCGAGATCCAGCGGATAGAAGCAGCGGCGCGCGAGCGTGCACAGCGTGGTGGTCTCGCGGATCCCGTAGACCTCGACCGAGAGCACGCCGAGCTCGGCCAGCATGGGCTCGACCGCGCTCGCATCGACGGCCAGCCGTAGCTCGCGATCCTCGACCGGCCGAGCACACGCTGCACTCAGCCCGAGGCCCAGCGCGATGACGACGAAGCGCACGGCTGCGAGGATAGCCCCCGCGGCCACGCGCGATGCTCGGCATTAAAGTGTTGAATGTTTCTTTTGTTAGTTTATAGTCAGCGGATGCGAGGAGCTTGGATCGAGGTGCTCGCGCTCGCAGTGGCCTGTACGCCGCCTGTGGAGCCCGAGGGCTCGAGCACCGCCGCCTCGTCGTCGAGCGGGTCGGCCCTCGCGTCGAGCTCGGGCGCGGTCACGAGCACCGGCCCCACCCCGAGCACCTTCGGCATGGACGCGGCGGACGACGACGGCGCGGAAGTGGGGTTCGTGGGCCCGCTCGATCTCGCCTGTGCCACGGCCGCGGGTGCCTCTCCCCACTGTGCGCTCTGCGATGTCCGCGAGCAGGGCTGCATCGACGACTTCAAGTGCGTGGCGTGGGCCGAGGACGGCGGCGACGCATGGAGCGGGACCAAGTGCATCGGCACCCCGCTCGCGCCGGTCGGCCTGGGCGAGGTGTGCACCGTGTTCGACACGCTGGTCTCGGGCCGAGACGACTGTGCGACCGGCTCGATGTGCTGGGACGCCGACCCCACCACGCTGCAGGGCGTGTGCGTGCCGTTCTGCGCGCCGCAGGGCGCCGAGCCCGAGTGCCCCGTGGACACGCAGTGCATGATCGATGGTCCGCAGGTGCTCGCGCTGTGCCTGCCCCCGTGTGACCCGCTCGATGCGACCACGTGCCCCGCCAGCGCCACGTGCCGCTTCATGTCCGCCAGCGCGGCCGCGTTCTGCATCCCCGACGAAGGCGGTCGCGTGCTCGCCCCCACGATCCAGTGCGGCGACGACGACGAGGCCTGCGAGGCGAGCGAGGTGTGCGTGACCGCGGCGACCTTCGGCGGCTGCGGCTCGCCGAGCTGCTGCACCGCGTGGTGCGATCTCGGGCAGCCCGACGCCGATGCCCAGTGCGCGGCAGGCCGGCCCGATCACCTGTGTCTTCCCGTGTTCGATCCCGGGCTCGCGCCCGCAGGCTACGAGGATCTCGGCATCTGTGCCGTGCCTTGATGCGACTCGAGTCACCTCGATCCCAGGAGCCGTCATGACCACGCTGCGCCCGCTCTGCCTCATCATGGCCTCGCTCGTCGTCGTGCTCTTCACGGCCTCGTGGGCCCGCGCCAGCGCGCCGCTGGCCCACGAGCGCTATGCGCTCGACAACGGCCTCGACGTCATCCTGCACGTCGATCGCCGGCTGCCGATGGTGGCGGTGGACCTCGGCTATCACGTGGGATGGGCGCACGACGGAGCGCAGCCCGGGCTGG
>JBFIJN010000184.1:0-15607 GCA_041600735.1 Nannocystaceae bacterium | reverse complement strand
CGCCACCCCGGTGGCCGCGTTCCCCGACTTCGATGCCAAGCGCGAGCAGATCGTGGTGGGCCGCCTGCGCACCAGCGACGCCGTGGTGCCCGGCACCGCCGACACCAACGGCACGTTCGAACAAGTCGACGGCCTCTTGCGCCGCGCCGCCGAGACCACCGAGGCCAACGCGCACTGGCTCGCCAAGGGCCCCAGCGCCAGCATCCGCGATGGCTTGGTGCGCTTTCGTCTGGTCCCGGGCAAGCGCGTCGACGTGGGGCTCTTGTTCCGCGCGCACATCCCCAAGGGCTTCGACCTCTTGTGCGGCTACGAGGTCGCGGTGGTCAAGAACAAGGTGAGGCTGCTGCGCTGGGATCGCGGCATCGCCCAGCCGATGGGCGACAACGTCACCCTCAAGGGCTCGCCGAGCAGCCTCGAGGTCGTCGTACACCTGGTGGGCCCGCAGCTGATCGCCACGATCTACGACGGCGACGATCTCGAGCTGCTGGCCACCGTGGCCGTGCACGACACCACCTACGCCGAGGGTCGCGTGGGGCTGCGGGCGTTCGCCAAGACGCAGGGCAGCGGGCTCACGCTGTTGTCGGTGATGGACACCGCGCGCGCGGCCAAGAGCGGCATCGGCGAGCGCGTGCCCCACGGGCAGCTCTACGGGCCGGGCCGCCACGACGTCACCCCGTTCGGACCCAAGCGCTACGCCTATGTGCCCCACGAGCAGCTCGAGCGCCTGCCGGCCGCGCTGCGCAAGCGAGCGGCGGGCGAGCACACCACCCCGGCCGGTGAGCGCCAGGCGGTGCTCGAGCTCTCGACGGTCGAGGCCGAGCAGCTGCGCCGCACCGACGTGGAGATCGCGGCCGTCGACGGCATGGTCGGGTGGGGCGTGCTCGATGCCGCCTATCGCGAGCGCCGCGGCAAGCCGCCCACCCCCACCGCGCGGGGCTTTCGCGTCGACGAGAGCTACAAGGACCCGCAGATGGTCGAGGCGCTGCTGCGCGGCTACCACGAGCGCTACCCCGAGATCACCAAGCTCGTGGCGCTCGGCCGCACCCATCAAGGCCGCAAGATCTGGGGGCTCAAGATCTCCGACCACCCGGAGCTCGCCGAAGACGAGCCCTCGGTGCTGTTCAACGGGCTGCACCACGCCAGCGAGCTGCTGAGCACCGAGCTCGCGCTCGACGTGGTGGTCGGCCTGCTCGAGGGCTACGGGCGCGAGGCCAAGGTCACGCGCTGGGTCGACGACCTCGAGATCTGGTGCGTGCCGATGGTCAACCCCGACGGCAACGCCTACTTCATCGAGCACTCCAAGTGGATGATCCGCAAGAACGGGCAAGACGGCGACGGCGACGGCTCGCTCGATCCGTTCGAGGGCGTGGATCTGTCGCGCAACTACACGTTCGGCTGGGGCGGCAAGGGTGGCGACGCGGGCTTCACCGGCACCTACTACCGCGGACCGAGCGCGGGCTCGGAGCCCGAGACCAAGGCGATCATGGCGCTCGCCGACGAGCAGCGCTTCGCCGCATCGATCTCGTTCCACACGATCGGTCGCGTGATCTACGTGCCGTACAACCTCGACAGCGCGCTCGATCCCAAGCCCAACATCGCGTGGGCGATCGCCGAAGAGCTCGCCGCGGCGGCCCCGGCCCAGCGCAAGGGCAAGGGCTATCGCGTGGCGCCCAGCGGCTATCCCGTGGCCGGGAGCGACCAAGACTGGCACATGTTCACGCACGGCACGGTGGCGCTGTTGCTCGAGGGCGCGTACCACAACCCCGAGCTACCGATCCGCACCGAGGCCGTCGCCAGCTCGCGCCCGGTGTGGCAAGCGCTGCTCGATCACGTCACCCAGGGCCCGCGCATCTCCGGCCACGTGCACGACGAGGCCGGCAGCCCCGTCTCGGCCACGGTCACCATCGAAGAGATCGAGCTGCACGCGGGCGAGCGCTGGACGGCGCGGCCCCGCGACGGTCGCTTCGATCGGCTGCTGGCCGCCGGCGGCAAGTACACCGTGCGCGCCGAGGTCCCGGGCCGCTCGCCGATCACCCGCGAGGTCCGCGTGGGCACGCGTCCGGTCGAGATCGATCTGGTGGTCCCCAAGAGCTGAGCCACGGGCTCGCGCCGAGCCCTACCCGGCCCGCCCGGCCTACTTGCACGCCGAGTCGTACTTGCCGCCGACGAGCTCGACCCACTCGTCTTCGGTGAGCCGGCGCCCGGCCGCGGTGCAGGCCAGCTGCAGCAGCTCGGCCGACTCGAGCGGCCACAGCCGCGCCGTGCCGTCGTAGCCGACCGAGACCACCTGAGCGAGCCCTCGCTCCCCCGAGACCAAGGCCACCTGCGGCACCACGGTATTGGCGGTGTGGCCCTCGAGCACGATCACTCCTTCGGCCATCTCGCTGTGCTTCTTGCGGCTGTCCCACACGCGGATCGTGCCGTCGTTGCTGGCCGAGACCAGCCAGCGTCCGTCGAGGCTCCACTCGAGATCGGTGATTCCACCGCCGTGCCCAGCCAGCGCGACCGAGCCCTCGTCGGGATGTGCGGACTTCAGATCCCACAGGCGGATCGACTTGTCGGCGCTGCCCGAGGCCAGCCACTTTCCTTGCGGGTGGAAGGCGAGCACCGCAATCGCGCCCTCGTGCTGGCGCAGCTTGGCCGTCGCGCGGCCGTCGAGGCGCTCGAGATCGTAGAGGAGGATCTTGCGATCGGCGCTGCCGGTCGCGGCCCAGCGCCCGCGGGGATCCACCGCCACCACCTTGAGATCGTCCTCGTGCCCCTTGAACGTCTGCTGGGGGGCGTCGAGCGAGCCCTGCAGGTCCCACAAGAGCGCGCTCGTCAGCGTGCCCGTGAGCAGCCAGCGGCCCTCGCCACCGATCGCGAGCTGGATCACCTCGTCGTCGTGCGCGAGCACCTTGACCTCGTCGTCGGCGCTCCCCGGGGTCTCGCTCAGCGTCCACACCCGCGCGGTGCGATCGGTGCTCACGGAGACCACCTGCTTGCCGTCGGGCGTGAACGCGATCGCCCCGATCTCCCCCGAGTGCCCGGTGAGCGTGATGCCGGGCGGGCGATCGGCCTGGATGTCCCAGATCACCAGTCGTCCCGCGTTGTCACCCGATACCGCCCAGCGATCGGAGGGCGACACGGCGACGGCGCGCACGCGATCGGTGTGGAGGTCCTCGAGCGGCAGGCTGACCAAGCGCGTGGGATGTCGCATGTCCCAGACCCGCGCGGTGTTGTCGGCCGATCCGGTGATCATGCGCCGCCCGAATGGATCGACGGCAACCGCGACCACGGCCGCCGTGTGGCCGCGGCCCACCTGCGACGCGCTGCCCACCCGCGGCAGATCGGCTTCGCTCGGAGCATCGCCGGTCGGCAGCGACTGCCAGTCCCACACGCGCGCCACTCGATCGGCGCCGCCGGTGATCGCCCACAGGCCATCGCCCGAGGCCGCCACCGAGCGCACGCCGCCCGCGTGCCCCGAGAACACCCGCGAGATCGCCCCCGACTTGCGCTGATCGAGATCCCAGCTGCGCGCGGTACCGTCGGCGCTAGCCGTGAACGCGCTCGTGGGCACGTGGCGACCCGCGGCCACGCCCGCGGGCGGTGAGTAGAGCGCGAGCTGGATGATGCGCCCGCTGTGGCCGGGCAGCCGCACCGAAGAGGCCGAGGGCACCTTGGCCTGGAGATCCCAGATCCACAGGTCATTGTCCTGCGCCACGCTCACGGCCATCGACGAGTCGGCGCTGACCTCGACCAGCGACACCGCCCCCTTGTGCCCGGGCAGCAGCGCCCAGCGGAGCGTGGGCACGCGGGTGGTAGGCGACCACAAGCGCACCTGGCCGTCGGCGCCGCCGGTCACGGCCCAGCGATCATCGGGCGCGAGCGCGATCGAGGTGACCACCACCTCCTCGTGCGGCACCACCACGGGCTTGCCAGCGCGCCCGGCCGTGACCTTCCAGTTGCGCGCCGTCATGTCCTCGCCGCTCGAGACCACGCGGCTGCCGTTGTTGTTGGTGGCAACGCCGGTGACCTTGCCCGTGTGGCCGACCGGGAGCGTGAACGCGCTCGGCAGCGCGGGCTCGAGATCCCAGATCTTCACCTGCCCGCTCTCGTCGCCGCTCACCAGCCAGCGCCCGTCGGCGCTCATGTCGAGCGCGCTGATCGGCGCGCGATGATCCTCGAGGCGCACGCCGGTCGACGCGGGATCGGGATCGAGCAGGTTCCAGCGCATCGCGAGCCCGTCGGCATCGGCGGTCACGAGCCAGCGACCGTCCTGGCTCACCTGCATCCCCGTGAGACCGCGCGGATGACCGTTGAGCGCGGAGGGGCTCAGCACGCCCGCCTTCTCGAGATCCCACAGGTGCACGTCGCCGCCGCCGGTCCCGGCCGAGATCGCCCAGCGGCCGGTAGGCGACAGCGCCACGCGCTCGACTGCGCCGTCGTGCCCGCGTAGCGGCCGCCCGGGGAGATCGCGCAGCGCCTCTCGCAGCACGAAGAACGCCGGGGCGTCGGGCGAGGCCTCGTCGCGCGGCAAGCGGACCACGGCCTCGGCCGCCAGCAGCACCGCCAGCACCGGGTCTTCGGTGACCAGCGCGCTCGCCTTCGCGACCAAGGCCGCCGAGGCCTTCGCATCACCTCGATCGGCGACCTTGGGCTTGACCCCGCCGCCGCCTAGATCGGCTCCCATGCTCGCGAGGTAGTCGTCGTCCGGCGGAACAGGCTTGTCCTTGGAGAGCTGCCAAGCGCCCACGGCGAGCCCCCCGATCAGGAGCGCCCCCACCATCAGCCCGCCGAGCGTGCGCAGCAGCTTGCGGCTCGCGCCCGCATTGATGAAATCGCGGTGCAGCGGCTTGGGTGGCGGACGCTTGCCGCGGCCTTGCGCGAGCCACTTGCGAGCATGCGCCAGCTTCTCGCCGCGCAGCAGCTCGCTGCCGCTCTTGCCCGAGGCGAGCCAGGCCGTGGCGAGCTTGTCGATCAGCTCCCACTCGCGACCCCACGCGATCTCGGCCGCGCTCGGGCCCACGCCGGAGCCAATGCCGGACACGGTCGGCGAGCGCCCGCTGGCGGCAAGGCCCGGCTGCAGCAGCCCGCTGCCCGGCGTCGGCCCAACGCCGCTGCTCTGCAGCGCGCCGGGTCTCGACGGGCTCGACGGAGACATCGACGGGCTCGACGGCCCCGGCTGAGACATCGCGCCCGTCGGCGGAGACATGTGCGCGGTGGGAGAGCCTTGCCGCACGCCCGGCGTGGCCATCCGCGGCGCCTCGCCGCTGGTGTTCATTGGATGCATCGGCGTGGGGCCCGACATCGGACCGGCCATCGGCATCGGTCCGGGCATCGGTCCGGGCATCGGTCCGGGCATCGGGCCCTGCGTTGGCCCGGGCGTCGGCCCTTGCGTTGGCCCGGGCATGGGCATGGCAGACACGCCCGACTCCGAGTCCGCGAGCACGCGCAGCCGATAGATCGCGAGCACCACATCGTCGGTCGGGCCGAGCGGGTGACGCCCCTGCACGCGCTGCCGGTTGACGTAGGTGCCGTTGGTAGAGCCAAGGTCCTCGATGAAATAGGCCTCGCCCTCGCGGAGGATGCGACAGTGGCTGGCCGACACGCCCTTGCCGGTGAGGCACAGGTCGTTCTGCGCCACGCGACCTAGAGTGATCGCCGACGTGTTGTACGTGAGCAGCTGCGGGCTCTTGCCCGCCTCGGCGATGGAGATCCGAATCATGGACCGTCCTCCTTTTATCTTCGGCCGCGGCCGCGATCTACCAATCTGCCAAGACAGTGCCCGTTTGCGCCAAAGCGCGCACCTTCCGCTGTCTGGCGCCGGGGCGAGCCGGTCCGCCGGCCCGAGCTCGCGCGGGTTCGCCACCGCGAGGCCCGTTTGACGGACCCCCGTGCTTCGAGCCACCCTCCGAATCGATGCGCGCACCTTCCCCCGCACAAGCACGCCCTCTCCGCACACCGCGGTCGCTCGGCCGCGCGGCGCTGTTGATCGCCGGGCTCGGCCTGTTGGGTACGACCGCCTGCGCCAAGCGCTTCGCGCTGGAGCCCAAGGAGCTCGAGAAGGTGCAGAAGATCGACGCGAGCGCGCAGCCGCTGCGCGTCTACGTGAGCGAGCGCCTCGTCACCACCTGGATCGAGGGCCAGATCAACGAGCAGTTCGAGGTCGATCGCCAGATCCGCGAGGCCTCGGCCCGACTGCGCATCAAGAACGTCACCACCAAGGGCGACTCGGGCCTCATCCTCAAGATCGAGGAGCTCAACGGGATGCCGCTCTTGTGGGTCACGTTCAGCGCCACCTGCAACGCCCCCGACTGCGCCTTCGGCTTCGTGCAGACCGAGGACGGGCTCTACCGCCTGTTCAAGTCGCCGCCGCTCGCCGGCTACGCCGACCCCGCCAACTACTACAAGTGGCTGTGGAAGAAGTACCGAGTGATGAAGCTCGGCAAGATGAAGTCGCTCGGCGAGGCCAACGACGTGTTGGTCAACAAGAAGAAGCGCAAGGGCAAGCTGCGCACGATCCACCTCGAGGTCATCAAGGTCGTCGACGACCGGACCCGCACCCGCACCAACCGCAGCGGCGGCGTCGACTAGGAGCCGCCGAACATGCAGCGATGGTGGGCAACCCTCGGGCTGTGCGCAGCGGCGTGCAGCCTGCCTCCCGAGGTCACGAACGAGGGCGGCTCGTCCAGCGGCGACGAGACGAGCGGCGCCCCGAGCCGCACGAGCGAGCTCGACGGCACCGGCCCGCTCGCCGAGGGCGAGGGCTCCTCGTCGCTCACGGGCGGGCCCAGCCTCGACGACACCGGCACCGCGAGCACGGGTGAACCCCTACTCGGCGCGCCCTACCCCATCCTGCTCGCCCACGGCTTCTTCGGGTTCGAGCACCTCGCCAATCTCGATTTCGTGCCCTACTGGCATGGCGTGCCCGAGCGGCTCGAGTCGCTCGGCCACCTCGTGTGCGTGGGCGAGGTCGATCCCTTCAACGACTCCACCGATCGCGGCGAGCAGCTGCTCGAGCAAGCGATCGCGTGCGCGGCGGCCAGCGGCCACGCCAAGGTGAACATCCTCGCGCACTCGCAGGGAGGCCTCGATGCGCGTGTGGTCGCCCACGTGGCCCCCGAGCTCGTGGCCTCGGTCACCACCATCGCCACCCCGCACTACGGGACCCCGATCGCCGATATCGCCGTCGGGCTCACCCCCAACTCCGGCTCGGCGGCGCTGATCGACTGGCTGGTGCAGACCCTCGGCGCGCCGCTGTGGGACGAGGTTGGCAACCAGACCTCGCTCTACGAGGCGATGTATCAGATGTCGCAAGCCGGCATCGCCGAGTTCAACGCCACGTACACCGATGCGCCCGGCGTGCTCTACACCTCGGTCACGGGCCGCACCGGGCTGCACGCCGGGGGCGAGGCCTGCGAGCCCACCAGCCTACCGCCACCGCAGCTCATCGCCGCCTTCGACGACACGCTCGACACCACCGATCCCATGTTCGTGATCCCCGAGGCGATCCTGAGCGAGGGCGTGTTCGTACAGCAGCCGAACGATGCGCTCGTGCGCGTGGTGGATGCGCGCTGGGGGGAATTCCTAGGCTGTGTGCCGGCCGATCATCTCGACGAGGTCGGACAGCTGCTCGGCGACTCCCCCGGTCTCGGCAATGCGTGGGATCATCTCGACTTCTACGCCGACCTGGTCGCCTATCTGCGCGACCGCGGCGTGTGAGCCGTACGACGTTCGCGGGGGCTGCGCCGCACCCTCCGCGGGGCTTTGGCGACCTTCCGCGCGCGAACGAGCCTTGAATTACCCAGGGTGCACCAACAAACTCTCCATGCGGAGGGTCGGGGGCCCTTCGCCGTGGATGACGAGGCCCATGGCACGCTACTTCGTTCGAATCGCCTGCGGTTGTGGGCTGCTGCTCAGCGGCTGCCGCGATCCCGGTCCTTCCGCCGACGACGAGCCGATGGCGTCGGGCTTCGCTCAGGAATCGGGCGACACCACCGGCGACGCCACTTCCGCCGCGACCACGCCAGCGTCGGCCGGGCCCGCCGAGAGCGGCGAGCCGTGGGGCGGCACCGCCTACGCCGGCGAGATCCTCGGGATCCTCACCGTCACGTTCACGCCCGCCCACGCGCTGGTCGATCACGACGTGGTCGGCCTGGCCGGCGGCTATCGCAGCGCCGAGGTCGGCTGGGGCGACACCGAGGATCTCTACTCGCCGATCGCCTATCAGCTGGCATTTCCCGCTCCGCCCGACGAGCCCGACACGCTCGTGTCCGTCACCCCGGTGCCCCCGTTCGACTGGGGCGACGACGAAGACTGGCTCGTGGCGGGCAACGGGATGAAGCTGCGACAAGGCGAGGGCGGGCCCCAGCTGCTCGCGTGCCTCCTCGCCGCCGGCGTCGCCGGGCAGTATCCGGTGTATCGCTCGAGCGCCGCGATGGGCGTGGCGAGCGAGTGCAACGCGCCGAGCTCGGCGTGGAGCGGCGCGACCGAGTACGACGTGGTGCTCTACGGCGGCGGGCTGTTCGAAGACAACGTGCTGCTCGAGCGCGTCACCACGCCCGTCCCGCTCGTCGTCACCGCCCCCGACCTCGAGCCGTTCGACGCCCCGCTCGATGCCGACGAGGACCTCGCCCTCGCGTGGGAAGCCGGCGACGATCCCGAGGCGCGCATCATCATCCGCGTCGTAGACGCCAACAACAACGTCATCACCGCGCACGCGGCCGACGATGGCGCGTTCACGATCCCCGCCGCCGAGCTCGGCGCGCTCTTGCGCGGTCCGATCGACGTGCTCATCGCGCGCGAGCGCACCGATCGGGTGCAGTTCACCGATGGCGGCTTCACCGTGCTCAACCGCTTCGAGCGCTGGGGCTTCTTCGATCTGTTCTAAGCTGTCCCGACCACCGAAGGCATCACCATGAGACGCAGGACCTTCTTGAAGACCGCGGCCGGTACCGGCCTCGCTGCTGGCGCCGGAGCCTTCGGCATCCTGAAGTACCCACGCGGGGCGAACGCGGCCGGCTGGGGCACGTGGCCCACCGATCGCGAGGATCTGATGATCCCCGCCGACATGCGCGCGCAGAACGTGCTCGAGCTGTGCTTCCACGGCGGCATCACCCCGTGGGAGACGTTCTACTCCGTGCCCCAGTGGGGCCAGGGCAACAACACGTTCCTCAACCTGTTCATGGACGAGGGCTACTTCAACCCCGTCAACTTCTACGAGAACGTCTGTCAGTACGGCAGCGTGCCCTACACCACGCCGTTCGCCGAAGATGCCGTGGGCCTGATGGTCTCGCTGGGGCCGTGGCTGCGTCCGCTCAAGCAGCGACCCGACATCCTCTCGCGCATGCGCATCTTGGTGCAGTCGCACACCGTGCTCGCGCACGAGGGCGCCAACCCGGTCTCGTTCACCGGCGACTTCCTCGGCAATCCGCGGCTCGCGGGCATCGGGGCCCCGATCCAGCGCTACTTCAGCGAGCAGCCCGGCGGCGAGCGGGCCGTGCCCTACGCGTTCGTGCTGTACCCCGGCGGCTCGGGCTTCTCGGGCTTCAACGTCGGCTCGGCCTCGGCCATCGGCTTTCACCCCGGCTCGGCGCGGCCGCTCAACGTCACCGTCTCGCAAGACTCCGTGCTCGCCGATCTGCTCGCACGCCCCGGCCTCGACCAGAGCGATCCCGAGGCCTTCGATGCCGCCGTCTCGCACTACGTGCAGGCCTACGAGAACCGCTTTCGCACCGGGGGCGTCGGCAAGAGCACGCGCTCGCTCGAGCGCGGCAACTTCGACTTCGCCAACTTCGCGCGCCAGAACGCCGCCGAGCTCACCGCGGTGCTCTCGCCCGATCTCTTCCAGCCCGTGCAGGGCCAGACCTGCCCCGCCGGCGCCGGGCAGATCCCCACCCAGAACCTCGACATGCCGGCGATGATGGCCAACGTGGCCCGCAGCCTGCTCACGCGCCAGACCAATCGCGCGCGCTACGTCAACTGGATCGACACCGGCATCTTCTCGCGCCCCGAGATCGGCTACGACGTGCACAACGAGCACGTGCTCTACACCTCGCGCAGCGTGCCCCACACGCTCCAGCAGCTGGCCAACATCATCCGCGAGCCCGGCAGCACCGACGACACGCTGCTCGATCTCGATCAGACGATGATCGTCATCAACATGGAGTTCGGGCGCACCCCCTTCCGCCAGGTGGCGGGCAGCCTGGGCACCAACCACTGGCCCTACGGCTACGTCAACGTGGTGATCGGCGGTCCGATCCAAGCCGACGATGCCCGCAGCCCCGGGTCTTCGATCTACGGCAACATCACCGAGGCCAGCGGCGGCTACGCCGACTCGTTCGTCACGCCCACCGAGAACCGAATCATGCTGCTCGATGCACTGGGCATCTATCCGTTCTCTTCGCAGAGCTATGCCGTCGCCGACGTGCGCTTCTCCGCCGACGAGATCGAGGCCGTCACCCGCGTGCGCGACGAGCTATGGGGCATCAGCGTCTGATGCGACAGGGGAGCGACACACCATGAGCACTCGACGCATCGTTCACTTCCTCGTGCTGGGCTCCGCGCTGCCGCTGCTGGGCTGCCCCAGCACCAATCCCGGCGATCCGCCCCCGCACGCCTCCGGCTTCGGCGAGGACACCGACGGAACCGCCGACACCGGCGACGCCACCGAGGGGGTCGACGGAACCGCCGACGACGGGCCCATCGATCCCACCAACGCCGGCGACGACGGCGGTGAGCCGCCTCCGCCCGAGGGCGAGCTGTGCGACGCCGGCGACGAGGCGTGGGTCAAGCGTGCGATCCCGTTCATCCAGGGGCGCAAGCCCGAGAGCATCCGCGAGGTACGGATGTTGGTCTCGGCGATCGAGCAGCTCGATGCGCAGGGCCTGCCCGGGCGCCAGCGCGTGGCCGAGGCGCTGGCCCACGGCGACCTCTACCTCAATCGCTGGCGCAACTACTACTACACCGAGCTCAAGGTCCACCTGCGCGGCGATCAGCGCAACGGCGAGTGCTACGCCGATCTCACCGCGCTCTCGCTCGATTCCGAGCTGGCCGAGACCATCCGCAACGACCGCGCCGACGATCCGCCCCAGTACCAGAACTTCACCATGGCCGACGTGGTGTTCTCGTCGCTGCGGCTCGACGACATCTCGCCGGCCTACAGCGCCGACCTGTTCGCGCGCATGGGCGCTCCGATCACCGGCGGCAACGTGACCCGCCAGGAGATGGAGCTCACCAACCGCGCCTACTACGGCAAGCTGTTCGAGTCGCAGTACCTCGGCCGCGTGACCGAGTGCTTGCAGTGCCACACCACCGGCTGGTCCACCACCGACGCGGCCAATCCCGACATCGATCGCCACTGGCCGGTCTACGAGGGCAACTACTTCGAGCTCGCCGTGTACGGCGAGTTCGACATGAGCAATCCGGTCAGCGAAGACGACGTTCACGCGATCTTCCGCCACGCGGGCTTCGTCGACTACTCGTGGTGCAGCAGCAACAACACCGACTGCAACCCCGCCCAGGCCATCGGCCAGCAGGCGTGGGGCCTCGACTTCAACTGCGGCCTGTTCCGCACCGACGGCTACGTCGATCCGGTCGTCGACAACACCCCCACCCCCTATATGTCCGGCGAGTTCGCGCAGGGCTCGGGCGCCAACCTGTTCGACCTCGAGCCCCGCTTCCGCGACGGCCTCGAGACGCTCGCGGCCTCGGGCGTGAGCTCCGACGACGTCGGCATGCTCGACGACCCCAACGTGGGCATGGCGTTCTTGTTCGCGATGAACCAGGCCAACGCGATGTGGAAGGAAGGCATGGGCTACTCGCTCACCGTCGCCAACCGCTTCCCCCGCAATGCCGCCCAGCGCGACACGCTGGCCGCGCTCACCGAGGCGTTCTTCAACAGCCACTACTCGGTGCGCACGCTCATCACCGAGGTCGCCACCCACCCGTACTTCAACCAGGCGCCGCCCGACCGCTGTGGTGCCTCCACGCCGTACCACATGCCGGCGCTGTTCGACCCGTTCACCAAGTCGGCCACCGATCCGCAAGAGCAGGGCAACGGCGTGGGCGACATGGTCCACCGCTACTCGGCGTGGGTACTGCTGCAGTCCGCGATGCGCTCGATGTGGTGGAACCTCCCGCAGCAGTTCGGGCCTAGCTACAACTACGCGTTCTTGGTCCCGTACATCGCCGACAACCCCGGAGCGCCGCCCTACGTGAACCCCCACTTCCCCGTGGGCCAGCCCGGCACCTACGGCCTGTGTGGCGCTGGCTTCTTCGAGCCGTGCGTCGACGCGCCCAACAACTACGAGCTCATGCGCGACATCGGGATCTTCATCAATCCCTCCGAGGGTGGCTTCAACGGCGTCGACTTCAACGGGCTGCTGCACTGGGAGGCCGAGCTCGCGAGCGGCCTCGATCCCCAGCTCGGAGGCGCATGCACCGGGCCGATCGGCCAGGAGTGCTCGCCCAACGACTTTGCCACCGCGCTGGTCAACGAGGCCATGTCCGAGCCCGGGGCGACCATGTACGACGTCGCGGCCGCGCTCAAGGACCGCCTCATCGCCGAGCCCGTGATCCGCAACAGCGCCGAGATCGACGTGATCGAGGCCATCATGGGCGCCGGGCTCGACGAGGCCGTGACCGATGTCGGCGCGGGCAACGTGCTCCAGGGCGTGCGCCGCTACGCCGGGGTGCTGCTCAACACCCCGCAGTTCATGCTCGATGGCGTGCCCTCGGCCCCGCAGGATCCCGATCAGGATCCCGTGGTGATCGTCCCGGGCACGACCACCGCCGAGCTGTGCGCGGGCTTCAGTGCCCTCGCGAGCCAGGCCGCGAGCTGGAGCGAGCTCACCGTTGGCTGCAATGCCGACGGGATCACCGTCCAGTGACCACGCGCGAACCCGAGACACCCACCATGGCTCACGTGCCCAGCCCACGCCTGTTGCTGACCCTTCCGCTGTTGTGCCCGCCCCTGCTGGCGGGGCCGCTCGCCTGCGACAAGGACTCCCAAGGCGACGACCTGCCGCCGGGCGCGTTCACCTCGGGGCCCGAGGACGATGGCCCCGCGCCCACCAGCGACACCTCGACCTCGGTCGATCCGAGCAGCACGAGCGACACCACCACCTCCTCGGCCACCGAGGAGTCGGGCAGCAGCGAGGGTCCGCCGATCATGCTCTCGCACGAGGTCGACATCCTGCCGATCTGGAACACCCACTGTATCGATGCTGCCTGTCACGACGCCGACGCCCCGCAGGCCGGCCTCGACATCGCCTCGCCTGGCGTCTTCGAGCGCCTGTGCGAGGGCGACCACAATTTCAGCGGCATGCGCTACATCGACTGCGTGGGTCACGATCCCGAGAACAGCTACGCCTTCCGCAAGATCGACAACACCCACCTCGAGGGAATCTCGGGCGGGAGCGGCCTTCCCATGCCACCGACCCAAGACATGACCGCGCAAGAGATCGAGACGATCCGCGCGTGGATCGAGGGCGGAACGCTGCCCTAGCCAGAGCCAGAGCCAGAGCCGGAGCCAGAGCTAGCCGCCGCTCCGTAGCGGCTCACGGGCTGGAGAGCACGACGGTCACGGTGTCGCTGCCCGCGTTGGCGACCACGAGGTCCGGCACGCCGTCGCCATCGAGATCCCCCACCGCCACGCCGCTCGGGGTCGTCCCCGTGTCGAACGTGAACGCGAGCGCGAAGGCGCCGGCCTCCCACGCGAACACCATCACGCTCGCGCTGGTCGCGTTGCACACCACCGCCTCGAGATCCCCGTCGCCATCGAGGTCCGCGAGCACCACGTCGGAGGGGTCGATCCCCACCGCGAGCGGGGCTGCGAACGCGAAGTTCGCCGCACCGCCGCTGCTCAGCCCAAACACCAGCGCAGCCCCAGCCGTGTCGATCGCGAGCACGTCGTCGTCGCCGTCGCCGTCGATGTCGCCCGCCACCAGCTCCACGAACGTTCCGCCCGCCCCGAACGCCCCCGTGATCTCACCGATGTAGCCCGTGCCGAGACCGTCGGTCGCCCATGCGTCGAAGCCGGCCGCGCCGACCCCCACGCCCATCATGTCGGCGAACGCATCGACGCCTGGGTTGAAGCTTCCGCTCGTCACCGCAGCGTCGATCATCGCCCCCACCGGCGCCGCAGGCCCGGCCACGAGGCCCCCGGGCCCGCCGAGCAGCATCTGCACCGTGCTGTCCGTCGCGCTGAGCACCGTCAGGTCGCGCGCGGCGTTGCCGTCGTAGTCGGCCCCGGCCAGGTCCACCAGGCCCGCGCCCGTCGGCGTCGCGATGGGGGCCGCGAGCCCGCCCGCACCGTCGCCGACCAGCAGCAGCACCGCATCGGTGCTCGTATCGAGCACGACCACGTCGAGCACACCATCACCGGTGAAGTCGCCGACCTCGAGCATCGTGGGCATACCCGCAATCGGGGTACCCATGCCCGGTGCTCCAAACGTTCCGTCGCCGTTGCCGAGCACCACTCCGACCTCGAGCGTCCCCGAGTCGAGCGTGACGAGATCGAGCGTCCCATTCCCGTCGAGGTCGCCCAGGCCCACGTCGATCGGCGCGAGCCCAACCAGCGCATCGCCCCCGGTGACCAGGCACAGCTCACCCGGCTGCGGCATGCCGTCGCCGCACATGGGGACGACCATGCCATCGTCCGTGCTCATCCCCATCCCCGTGCTCCCGACCGCGGTCGTGGATGCGGGGCCCTCACTCCCCGCGCCCCCCGTCGTGGGATCCACGCCCATCGTAGTCTCCCCGTCGTCGAGCGGGCCGCGCGTCGTGTCACCGCTCGTCGTGTCACCGCTCGTCGTCTCACCGCTCGTCGTGTCACCGCTCGTGAGGCCACCCGTGGTCGGGCCACTCGTCGAGGAGGGGCCTTCGTCGGTGGCCGGAGGATTCCCGTCATCGGTAGGCAACGGCGGGGCGTCGGCGTCCTCGAGCAGGCCGTAGTAGAGCGAGAGCTCGTCGTCGATCGCGATCACCGACTGCTGCTCGACCGAGAGCGCCAGGCGGGGAAGCGGGCGCCAGTAGCCCATCTCTTGCGTGTAGTCGTCGAGGCGAATCACCCCCACGGTGGCCGCATTGGGGTTGCTGGGCAGCACGCGGCGATACGTGACCTCGGCATCCACCAGCAGCTCCAGCTGCGGGCGCACCCGATATGCGGGGCCGAAGATCGGCGGCGGCTCGTCGCTGGGGAACACCTCGATCTCCACATCGCGCGCGAGCGCACCGGGCTGCAGCACCAGCGTCAGCACGCGATCGTGCGAGCTGATGAGCCCTCCTCGCGGACCGATCGTCTTGCGCACCAAGTTGGGCGGATCGCCATCCGAACAGGCGGCCAGGCCCACGACCCCGGCGAAGGCCCCCGTCGAGACCACGGTCCTCCAGCACTCCCGGATCACCAACCGACGCTAACATGGGCCGGCCATGGATCGCCGGATGATGGCGGCGGCCCGCGCACGCGCGAACTCTTCGCGCGCGGGCCGGCCTTCCCAGCCCTCCTGGCGGCCGTTTCGTGGCCCTAGCGCGTGAGCGCGCTCCGTCGCCCACGAGTGGCGGCCGTGCTACCGTGCTCGCGTGCGGTCTCGTCAGTGGGTTCTGGCCGTTGGTGCGTGGACGT
>JBFIJN010000183.1:0-15729 GCA_041600735.1 Nannocystaceae bacterium | reverse complement strand
GTCGTTGCACTCGGCCTCGGTCACGTTGAAGCCGGCGCGGCCCTCGAGGTCGACGGCGGGGTCGGTGGCGGAGAGCTCGGCATGCACCGGCTCCCCCGAGTCGACCGCGGCGGCGACCAGGCCCTGATCGATCCACACCGCCAGGCCGCGCTGGTCGCTTGGATCGTGGGCGTAGACGTTGAGATCGGCGCAGCCGGAGACCGCGTCGAGCTCGCTCTCGAAGCCGGGCTGGAGCTGGCCCTCGCAGAACCCGAGCTTGGGCGGCGGGGTGCCCACGCAGTGGCCGTCGGCCGTGCACACGCCCTCGGCCGCCGGGTCCTCGCACTCGGGGTCGTCGTCCGGGCAGATGGAGCACGCCTCGCCACAGGTCGCACCCGCGCAGCTCTCCACGCAGACGTTGGTGCAGCTCCAGCTCTCGCCCACGCACTCGCACTCGCTGCAGGGCGCAGGATCGATCGGTGGGCAGCCGGGGCCAGGGTCCGTGTCGGTGCCGCTCGGTCCCGAGGACTGGCCCGATGTCTGGCTGGTCATCCCTTCGGTGGCGCCCTCGGACCCGGTGTCACCGGAGCCTTCGCTGTCACTGTCGGTCGAGCCGGGCTCTTGACCGATGGACTTGGGGTCGACGCAGCCGGGCAGCAAGCAGGCGGCACTGGCCAGCAGCGCGAGCGTGGGGGCGATTCGATAACGGAAGCAAAGAGTCATGCCGGTGGGTGTCCGCGGGGCTGGGGATCCGTCACGGGCTCTCGATTTCTCTTCCGCGCGGGGTCACGCCGCAGGCTTCGTCCACGCGATCGGCGAACGGGGAGCGAGGGTGTGCGCGATGAAAGGCGCTCGCGCGCTGGGGGCCATCGCCGTCGCCCTGGCGACAGCGGGCGATGCTCTCGATCGCGTCGCGCTCGGGCGCGAGCAGGCCGCCGGGAAAGCGGCGCGCGTGCTCGGCCACGACCTCGAGCGCCCGCGCATGATCTCCGTCGGCCAGCCCGCGTCGGGCCTGGGCCACGAGCGCGACCTCGGCCGCCAGCGTGGAGGTCTCGCGCGGCTGCGGCTGCGGGGGCGCGTCGGGGATGCGATCGGCGGCTTGGGCTGCGGCGGGCCGAGGCCGCGCGGGCGCTTGGGGGTCGGAGCCCACGGCGTCGCGCTCGGTCGCGCTTGGAGAGTCGAGCCCGGCCGCGACCGCGGGCTCGTCGCGCGGCTCGGGCAAGCGCGAGGTCGACGGCGGGGTCGCGCGCGCGGTAGCCCGACCTTGGGCTCCGCCTTCGCCTTGCATCACGGCCTCGGCGGGGCTGGGCGCCGGCTCGCGCCGCTCCGCGAGCGAGCCTCCCAGGCGCCAAGCCAGCAGCAGCACGGCGGCGGCCGCCAGCGTGGCCCCAGCCCAGCCGATCATGCGAACGCTCGAGCGGCGCGGCACCACGGCCTCGAGCGGATCGAAGGCGGGCTCGGGTGCCTCGTTGGCGCCAACGACCGACCAGATCCGATCCTCGACCGCGGCCGGGATCGCGTGGGCATCGCGATAGGCGCTCAGCAACGCGCGGGCACGACGGGGGAGCGGGGCGGGGGCACGCGGCGTGGTCATGAGGGCTCCTGTGAGTGCGGCGATGCGGCGAGGAAGCGGCGCAGCTTGCTGCGGGCCAGGCGAAGCCGCGAGTAGGCCACGTTGAGCTTGAGCCCGAGCGCCTGTGCGATCTCGGGGCCGCGCAGGCCCTCGATGTCGGCGAGCACGAACACCTCGCGCTGGTCGGGATCGAGGTCGGCGAGGAAGCGCTCCACGAGCGCGACCGCATCGGCCTGGCCCACGGCGTCTTCGGGCGAGACGGCGGCGCTGGGGTGAGGGCCCGAGACCACCCGCAGGCGCCGCTCGGCGCGAGCCTGGCCGCGCCGATAGTTGGCCGTCACGCCGCGCGCGATCCCGTAGAGCCAGGAGGTGGGCGCACCGCGGCCCTCGTACTCGGGGAGGCGGCGACGCGCGACGAGGAAGATCTCCTGCACCACGTCTTCGGCGGCCGCCTCGGGCACGCCCATGCGTCGGACCACACGCCACACGAAGCTCGCGTGCGCACGGTAGAGCCCCGCGAGCGTGGGGCGTGGCTCGACCGAGGCCGAGGTCGAGCGGACGGCGGAGGCCGGCACGCTGCGTGGGTGTCCGCTCGAAGACTCTTCCGTCACGGCAGCCGGATCTCCAGCCCACCACGCACGGACCCACCCCCGGGAGCGCCAACGAACACCGTTCCTGAGGGTTCTGCGCGCAGCTCGGGTCGCGCGAGGGTCACGTGCCCCTCGCCGCGCAAGGCGACGCCGAGCCGGGGACGCGCCCACCAGACGAGCCCGGGCTCGAGCGCGAGCGCGACCCAGCGCGAGCTCACCGTCTGCGCCTCGAGCTGGCCTTCGCCCCGAGCGTGCACGGCCCCCGCGAGCACCGCGGCGCACAGCGGGAACGAGAGCGAGCGCCAGCGCGGCTCGCCGCAGCCGTGCACGCCCAGCGCCCACAGCTGCGCGCGCACGCCGATCGCCGGGTTGTTGGGCGAGGCCCGCGAGCGCGGGGTCCAGTACACCGCCGAGAGCTCGGCCCGCCAACCTCGACCCCCCAGGCCCGCGGCCACCCCGAGCACCGCGGCCGCACCCGGAAGCGGCCCGCCCCCAACGCCGGCCTCGGCTCGCCCCAAGAAGCGCAGCGGCTCACGCGGAACGACGGGCGTGTCGACGTTGGGCGTGTCGACGACGGGCGCGTCGTCGACGAGCGTGTCATCGACGGGCGTGTCATCGACGGGCGTGTCATCGCTCGCGGATTCGTCGCCAGCAGGCTCGGTGCTCGCGGGCTCGGGCACCGCTCGCGTCGAGTCCTCCGGTTGACGGTCGAGCGCTCGTGGATCGATCGCGATCGCGATCAACAGCGCCGCGGCCTCGCTCAGCTCCCGACAAGACGCGCCGCGTAGCTCGCGAACCCCCTCGCCACCGTCGAGCTCGAGGCGAAGGACGAAGCCGTCGGCGTTGCTGGTCTCCACGCGGGCGCGCACGTCGACGGCGTGTCGCTCCTCGTTGCTCACCTCGCCCAGCGTGGCGTCGATCATGGCCACCAGCGCGCCGCGATCGGGACACTCGGGCGGCGCCTCCCAGCGCAGCGTCAGCATGGGCTCCTCGCCCAGGGCCGCGGGGCCGAGGGCTAGCGTCATCAGCAGCGACAGCACGCTCACGCCCCCATCGCCGCGCTGCTACGCGGGCCTCAACGGCTCCACGAGATGACCATCATCACCACCCCGACGGCGAGCACGACGAGCGTGCCGGCCAGCGCCCACAGCACCAGGCTGTCGCGGGTGCTCTCTTGCGGCGCCATCACGGGGTGCGGGCCCGTGCCATCCGCGAGGCGGTCCACGGTCGCGTAGCCAGAGTCGCTGCTCGTCCGCTTCAGCACCGGGGCGGCCCCGGAGGCGGTCATCGCCATCACCGAGTGCGGGCCCGAGGCGGTCATCAGCGACTGCGGGCCCGAGGCGGTCATGATCGACTGCGGCCCCGAGGAAGTCATCATCGCTTGCGATCCGGGAGCGGAGCCGGGGATCACGTAGACATCGCGCGCGGGCACGGGGGGAGCGGGCTCGGGCTCGGGCGCGACCGCGACCTCGCCGGAGACGAGCGGGGGATCGTCGCGGCGAGCCCCGGGCGTGGGCGCTGCACGAGGGATGCGCTGCGGGCCGGGCTTGGCCGCGTGACCCCGCGGACCCTCGGGCTCGGGCTCGGACACGGAGACCTCACCGGATACGGCGGGCGGATCGCTGCGAAGGCTGGGTCCGCCGGCTCTGCGCTTGCGACCCGGCTTGGCGACGGCAATCGGCAGCGTGTCCTCCTCGGATCGCGGTCGCGGCACGTCGGCCGGCGAGTCCTCTTGGCCTTGCGCCTCGAGCTCGAACACCAGCGCGCTCACGTCGAGTGCCTCGGGCTCGATCTCGGGCTCGGGCTCGATCTCGCTGACCTCTTCGACCTCTTCGTGTTCCTCGGTCGTGGCCTCGGCTGGCACCGCAGAGGGCACGAACACGCGCACCGTCTGCTCGGCGGGTGGCTCCACGGGAACGGCGGTCTTCACCGTAATCTCGCTCGCCGGGGCCACGGGGACGCGCGCGCGCACGGTTTGATCGCGCACGATCTCTCCGCTGGCCAGCGGGAGCACCCCGGCCGAGCCGGGCGGATCGCCTAACGGAGAGGACTCGGGCATGAACCCCGCACGACTGTACCAGCCCTTCGCGAGGACGGCCGCCTTGCCCTGCTCGCCGTCCCCGCCGTACCCTCGTTGCGCGTCGGCCGCTAGGCCTTGGCCATGGATCTGTTCGTATACGGCACGCTACGGCGCTCGGTCGGCCATCCGATGCATGCGCCGCTGCGCGACGCCGCCCGGCTGGTCGGCCAGGCCCGGGTCGCGGGGGTGCTCTACCGCGTGTCGAGCTACCCCGGGCTCGTGCTCGATGGCGGCGCGGGCTGGGTGCACGGGGAGCTCTACGAGCTGCGCGACCTCGCCGTGCTCGCGCAGCTCGACGCGTACGAAGGCGCCGCGCCCGACGACCCGGAGCCGCGCGAGTTCGAGCGGGTGAGAGCCGTGGTGCAGCTCGAAGGCGGCGGCGAGCGAGCAGCGTGGATCTATGTCTACGCGTGGCCGACGACGGGGCTCGAGATCATCGCCTCGGGTCGCTTCGTGCAGCCGGGCGGCTAGCCAAACCCGAGCGCTCGACCCCCCTGATACACCAGCAGCGCCATCACGTAGGCGATGGTGGTCATCGAGAAGAACATGAACGTTGGCCAGCGCCACCCGCCGGTCTCGCGGCGCACGACGGCCAAGGTGGACATGCACTGGCACGCGTAGACGAAGAACACCATCAGCGCGAGGCCCGACAGCGGGGTGTGCTGCGGGCGGCCGGTGTCCGGGTTCCGTTGGTTGCGTAGCGCCTCGCGCAGCTCGGCGGGGTCGTCTTCGTCGGCCTCGAGGCCGTACACGAGGCCGAGCGTGCTCACCAGCACCTCGCGCGCGGCGAAGCTGCCGATGATGCCCACGCCCACGCGCCAGTCCTGGCCGATCGGCTCCAGCGTGGGCTCGAGGGTCTGCGCCATGCGGCCGCCGTAGCTGTGTGCCACCAGCGTAGGCCCGCCCTGACCGGCGCCGGTCTGCTCGACCGGGAACGAGAGCAGCGCCCACAGCACCACGGTGCACGCCATGATCACGGTGGCGGCGCTGCGCAGGAAGTCCTTCACGCGGTCGCTCACCATCAAGATCGTGTCGCGCACGCGCGGCAGTCGGTAGGGCGGGAGCTCGAGCACGAGCGGCGGCGTGGGGCTCACCAAGATCGTCCGCTTGTAGATGAAGCCCATCGCCAGCGCGGAGATCGTGGACAGCAAGTACATCGCCAGCAGCACCAGGCCCTGGTCGATGCCGCGGGTGATGAGCGGCTCGTGGCTGACGAACAAGGCCCCGATCACGAGCGTGTAGATCGGCAGGCGCGCCGAGCAGCTCATGAACGGAATCATGAGGATCGTGACGATGCGATCGCGGACGCTCGAGATCGTGCGGGTGCCGAGGATCGCCGGGATCGCGCACGCATAGCCCGAGAGCAGCGGGATGAAGGCGCGCCCGTGCAGCCCCAGGCGCGCCATCAGGCGATCGAGCAGGAACGCGGCGCGGGCCAGGTAGCCCGAGTCCTCGAGCAGGCCCAAGAACAGGAACAACAGCGCGATCTGGGGGACGAACACCACCACGTTGCCCACGCCAGCGATCACGCCGTCGGTGATGAGCGCGGTGAGCAAGCCGGGGCCGAGCGTGTCGCTCACCAGCCCCGAGAGCACGCCAAAGGCCTCCTCGATGAGTCCCATGACCGGCTCGGCCCACGAGAAGATCGAGACGAACACGATCGCCATCACCGTGACGAACACCAGCAGGCCCCACACGCGGTGGGTGAGCACGCGGTCGATCCGCTGCGAGGTGCCCATCGCGGGGGCGTCGTCGCGCAGCTCGTCGTGGCGATCGATGACGGCGAGGACCTCGTCGACCCGGCGATAGCGGGCGGCCACGAGCTGCGCCGCCGCTTCGCGCACGGTGGCCTCGGGGATCGTGGGCAGGAAGTCATGCGCCGCCTCGGCCTCGGCCGCCCGCGCGACCACGAGGCTCCGCGCCTGACCCGGCGACAGCCCGTGCTCGTCGGCGGCCGCGAGCACCTTGCGCAGCGCCTCGTCGTGCGGCCCAGGCTCCACGAGCACTCGCACGGGAGCTCCGGCTTGCGCCGCGACCTCGCGCAGCGCCGCGACGATCGCAGCCGCGCCCTCACCGGTGCGGGCCACGGTGGCGATCACCGGCACGCCGAGCGCACTGGCCAGCTTGGCCGGCTCGACCGAGAGGCCCGCGCGACGGGCAACGTCGACCATGTTGAGCGCGATCACCAGCGGCACCCCGAGCTCGCGCACCTGCATCGCGAGGTAGAGGTTGCGCGCCAGGTTCGACGCATCGATCACCAGCAGCACCACGTCGGGGCCGGACTGGCGGTCGGGCTCGCGGTCGGTCTCGCGGTCGGGCTCGCGGTTGGGCTCGCGATCCGGCGCGGCGGGAGCAGCAAGCAGAGTACGCAGCGCGACGGCCTCGTCCTCCGAGACCGGGCTGAGGCTGTAGATCCCCGGCAGGTCGACCAGGCGCAGGCGCTCGGCGCCCTCGGCGAAGCGGCGCGCGAGATCGCCCTCGCGGCGCTCCACGGTGACGCCCGAGTAGTTGCCCACTTGATGGCGCGAACCCGTCAGTACGTTGAACAGGCTCGTCTTGCCCACGTTGGGGTTGCCGGCGACGGCGACGTGCAGCACGCGCTCGCTCACTGGCGGACCTGCTCGCGCACCCGCACGTAGGCTGCCTCGGCGCGGCGCAGCGACAAGTGATACCCACGGATGCGAAGCTCCAACGGATCACCCAGCGGCGCCGTCTTGAGGATCTCCACCCTCGTGCCCGGAACGAAGCCCATCTCGAGCAATCGCATGGCGATGCGGCCCGGTCCGCCAACGTCGATCACGTCGGCGCGGCGCCCGATCGCCAGCTCGTCGAGCGTGATCGACTCGTCCTTCACCGGCCGCGAAGCATAGCACCGCCGCCCCACCCGACCCCGTCCACCCCATCAGAGAGGAAGCGCACCATGGAATATCGCAAGCTCGGCCCCAGCGGCCTCAAGGTCTCGACCCTCTGCCTCGGCACGATGACGTTCGGCGAGGCCAACGAGGGCTCGTTCATGCACAAGGTTGGCTGCGACGAGCCCACCTCGTTCGCGATCATGAACCGAGCGCTCGACGCGGGGGTCAACTTCTTCGACAGCGCCGATGTCTATGGCCAAGACGGCCTCACCGAGCGCGTGATCGGCAAGTGGTTCCAAGAGGCCGGGCGCCGCGACGAGGTCGTGCTGGCCACCAAATTCCGCTTCGTGATGGGCAAGGGTCCCAACAAGAGCGGGGCCTCGCGCTATCGCATCGTGAAGACGGTAGAGGACAGCCTGCGGCGGCTCCAGACCGATCGCATCGACCTCTACCAGATCCACATGCAAGACTTCGACACGCCCGAGGAAGAGACGCTGCGGGCGCTCGACGACCTGGTGCGCCAGGGCAAGGTGCTCTACATCGGCTGTAGCAACTACGCCGCGCACCGCCTGGTCGAGAGCCTGTGGATCAGCAAGACGCAGCGCCTCGAGCACTTCGTCTCGGCGCAGATGCAGTACAGCTTGGTGGTACGTGACATCGAGCGCGAGCACGTGCCGCTGTGCCGCGATCACGGGCTCGGCATCCTCCCCTGGTCGCCGCTCGCCGGCGGGTTCCTCTCGGGCAAGTATCGCAAGGGCCAGGCGCCCCCCGCAGGCACGCGCCTCGACCAGTGGAAGGATCGCTGGGGCAGCTTCGACAGCGACCGCCACTGGAAGATCCTCGCGGCGGTGGACGACGTGGCCAAGCAGACCGACAGCAAGCCCACGCAGGTAGCGCTCGCGTGGTTGCTGCGCAAGACCGCGGTCACCTCGGTGATCTTCGGCGCCCGCTCGCTCGCGCAGCTCGACGACAACCTCGGCGCCGCGGCGCTGAAGCTCGACGACGCGCACGTGGCCGCGCTCGACGAGGCCTCGGCGTTCGAGCTCGGGTATCCCTACGACTTCCTGCGGCGCGTGCAGCCGAGCTGGTAGCCGGCCTACGCCGACCAGCCGCCGTCGACGTCGATCACCTGGCCGGTCACGTACCCCGCGCCCGCGTCGAGCAAGAACGCCACCAGCGGCGCGACGTCCATCGCCTCGCCCACGCGCCCGAGCGGCACCTCGCGGGCGTAGGCGTCGTAGCCGGCGGCGCCGATCTCCGCGGTCATGTCGGTGCGCAGCAGCCCCGGCGAGACCACGTTGATGCGGATCCCTCGCGGTCCCAGCTCGTGCGCGAGGCTGCGCACCGCGCCCTCGAGCCCGGCCTTCACCGCGGCGTAGATCGACCTTCCTGCGAGCCCCCGGCGGGCGAGGTTGCTGCCGATCACCACCACCGACGCCCCTTCGCCCAGCGCACCCTCGCGCAGCAACGCGCGCAGCAGCTGCAGCGGTGCCTCGAGGTTGACCCGCAGCCCCTCCACCAGCGGATCCTCGGCCCCCGGCGGGACGAGGGCGTCGAGCGACCCGCGATGACTGATCCCGGCCGACAGCACCACGCCCGCGACCTCGTCGGTGCCGATCAGCAGCTCGGACACGAGCCCCTCGACCTCCTCGGCCCGCGAGAGATCGGCCTTGAGCATGCGCAGCCGCTCGCCGCGGGGTCCCGACTGGAGCGAGCGCGCCTCGTCGTCGCGCGTACGGTACACGCCAACGACCTCGTGCCCGAGGTGCAGGAGCAAGCGGCTCACCGCGCGTCCAATCCCGCGCGAGGCCCCGGTGACCAAGATCGGGCGGCTCACTGCGCGAGCTCCTCGACCACGACCTCCTCGACCACGAGCTCCTCGACCACGATCTCGTCCCCCGGGATGAACGCAGGGCAGTCGCAGCAGAACAGGGTGGCCACCTCGTCGCCATCGTTGTGATAGCGGTGATCGTGCCCGTGGGGCCACTCTACGGGGCGGCCGTGGGGGACGAGCTCGTCGCCCTGGCGCAGCGTGCCGCGCACCAACCACTCGAGCTCTCGCATCACTTGGTGGTGATGCAGCGGGATCGATTTCCCCGGGCCCACGTGCAGCAGGTACAGCCCCGCTTCCTTGGTCTCGAGCAGGATGTCGACCTCGCCGCCGAAGCGCGCGGGCTCGCGCCGCCACGTGAAGTCATCGCGGGCTCGTGCGATGCGGACCGCCCCGGCCTCGGCGCGCCCCGCCAGCGCCTGCGGCTTGGCCACGCGCAGCTCGAGCTCCTCTACGCTCGGGTGCACGCCGAACAGCATCGCGGCCAGCTCCTCGGCGGCATTCTCGAGCAGTCGATAGCGACGAAAGCGAAGCAGCGCGATGATCTCGGTGGCGGTGCGGTCGTAGTCGATCGTGTCCCCGATGCTCGCGCTGCGTCCAGCCGGCATGAGATCGAGCCCCAAGCGGAGATCCACGCGCACCGGCTGCTCGCGGTGCCGCTCTTCGGGGTACACGCCCAGCACGCAGTCGAGGGTCAGGCCCTCGAGCTCGATCGAGTCTCGCGCCACGCTCGACAAGCTACACCACCCCGGGACCCCTTGTGATAGACCTAGCACCGCCATGCATCGGACTTCGTTTCTCGCGCTGGCTGTGGGCGCAGGCCTGTCGCTGGCGTGCCTCATCGACAGCAGTGACGACAGCGGCACCGAGGCGGGTACCGCAACCAGCGCGGCCGGCAGCGGCACCGCGGGCGCCTCGGGCAGCACCGCGAGCGCCTCGGGCAGCGGCACCGCGGCGAGCACGGCCGCCGATGAGACCGCGGCGGGTGGCGTGTGTGGCTGGGGCCCCACCGGCGATCCAGCCGTCCCCGAGGGCTACGTGTGCGGCGGCGAGGGCGAGGACCCGAGCGGCAACGTCGCGATGGAGTGCCCCGCGGGCGTCGATCTCCAGGTGGGTGGAGGCTGCGGCGGAGTCGAGGGCGAAGGCTGCTGCGACACCCAGGGCAACGCCTGGTTCTGCGGCGACGCGGGCGAAGGCCCCGCGCTCGCGCGCCTCGAGTGCTGAGCGACCGCGGTCCGGCGACCACGGTCCGGCGACGAGGGTCCGGCGACTAAGGGCGCACGATGACCGTGGTCCCGGGGCTGCCCTCGTGCGCGTGCACCCCGTGCCAGCCCTCGGGCAAGAACGGCGTGCTCCACCCGAACAGCCAGCGCGCATCCGTGGGTCCCAGGTTCACGCAGCCGTGGCTGCGGACGCGGCCGAAGCCATCGTGCCAGAACGCGCCGTGCAGCGCGTAGCTGCCCTCGAAGAACATGGTCCACGGCACGTCTTGGATCGAGTAGTTGCCGTCCGAGGCGGTACCGCCGTCCATCGTGGTCGAGACGTGCTTGGTGCGAATGCGGAAGCGCCCGGTCGGGGTCTCGAACGACTCGAGCTTGGTGCCCTTGCGCCCGGTGGACACGAGCGTCACGTACACGGGGCGGCTGCCTTCGTAGGCCACGAGCATCTGCTTGGCGAGGCTCACGTCGATCCAGCGCTCCCACGGCTCGATGCCCTCGGGCACGGGCTGCGGCTCGGCCAGGCGCAGATCCTTCTTGCGCAGCAGCTGGCCCGCGGTGGTCATCATGTACGTCTTGCCGCCAACCTCGAACTCCTCGCTGAGGTCGACGAAGGTGCGGCGCGGCAGCACGCCCGCGCTGCGCAGCCCGCCGGCCTCGTCGATCTCGAAGAGCTTGGCGCTCTCGACCATCACGTAGCCGAACGGGAATTGGGCGCGCTCGCCCAGCTCCACGCCCGAGAAGTCCTTGGCCGCATACTCGTAGGCGGCCTCGGCCTCGACGTAGCCGCCGCGCGACGTGTACCACCAGCTGCGGTCGTCTTGGGTGACCTTGTCGCTCAAGCTGATGAAGAAGCCGTGCTCGAGCCAGGGGTTCTCGGGGTTGAGCGGCAGTCGCAGCGGATCGGGCGTGGTCGCGGGATCGACGGTCGCAACCACCATCCCGGCCGGCACCGCGTCGGCGCTCGCGGGCTCGACGGGCGCGGGCACGGGCGCGGCTACGGCCACCGCACCCCCCGCAGGAGCCTCGCGCTCGGCCTCGCGCTGCGATCGCAGCTTGTTGGCGCGCGCGAGCTCGTCGGCGGTGGGGATCCGCCACCACATGGGGCTGTTCCACTTGCGCACGAAGGCATAGCGATACGGCAGCGGCTGATCGAGCGCTGCGGCCTGCGGGGGCTTGGGAAAGTACGGCGGGCGCTTGGCGTCGACGACCAGCCCCTTGCTCGCGCACGCAAAGCCGCCGGTCGGCAGCGCGTGCCAGCCCTTGGCGCAGCCCTTGGTGCCCTGCTTCTCGGTCACCATCAGGCGCGTGCCCAGGCGCAGGTAGCCGAGCGTGCGCGACTCGAGGTTGGGCTCGGCATAGACGGCGACGACCTCGTAGCCGGCTACCGCGTGCACCACGAGCTCCTCGCCGCCGGGGGGATGGATCGGCAGCTCGAGCATCCCGTAGCCGGGCGGCGGCTGCGGGAGCCTGGGCTCGGCGCTCAGCGGGAACATGCGCACGAGCGGCTCTTCGTCGAGGGCGCTGGCCAGGGTGCCCGCGAGCGTCGGCGTGACCTCGGGCTCCTCCTCAGACTCCACTCCAGGCTGGCCCGTGGGCTCGTCTCCGGGGTCGCTGGGGTCGGCCGTGGCCTCGCTCGTGGGGGCCTCGCGGGTGCGCACCGCCTCCGCCCGGCCCGGTGCCGTCCGTGGGTCGGCGAGGTCGCAGGCGACGAGCCAGGAGCACGCCAGAACGATCTTCGCAGCGTTCATGCGCATCGCTTCGTGCATAACGTACGCGGTCGTCCCCAGCGAAGATTCCGACGAAAGTCGCTGGGGTGGCGCACCCAACGCGATCGCCCTCGGGGTTCGCCCGTGCGCCCTCGCGTGTCCTGGCTTGCCCCTGCGATCCGTGACAACGTCGCCGACCAAGCGTGTCCGTAGCGAGTGTCTTCGCCCTCGGTAGTGCAACGCCCCCATGGTTGGTGCGGCGGCCCGTGGCGCATCGCGGGCTGCACGATCCTGCGCGGCCCGAGAATTCACTGGCGGCGTTCGAAGCTGCGGCGCAGGCCGGGTACCCCATCGAGCTCGACGTGCAGCGCACGGCCGATGGCGCCGCGGTCGTGTTCCACGATGATGCGCTGCAGCGCATGACGGGCGTCGCGGGGCACGTGCACGAGGCCACGCTGGCCGAGCTCCGCGCGCTGCGGCTGCTCGGCGGCGACGAGCCCGTACCTTCGCTCGACGACGTGCTCGCGTGCGTGCGCGGCCGGGTGCCGGTGCTGGTGGAGATCAAGGCGCGCGCGCCCATCGGACCGCTCGAGGACGCGGTGCGCGATGCCCTGCGACGCCGTCCCGGGGCCTACGCGGTGCAGTCGTTCGATCCCTGGTCGATGCTGTGGATGCGTCGCCACGCGCCCGAGCTGCCGCGAGGCATGCTCTCGAGCGACTTCGCCGACGAGGAGCTACCGGCGCATCACAAGCTGATCCTGCGCCACCTCGTGCTCGCGCCGCGCGTGCGCCCGTGCTTCATCGGCTACGATCTGCGCGCGCTGCCGCAGCGTGCACCCACGCTGCTGCGGCGCCTCGGCGTGCCGCTGGTGGCCTGGACCGTGCGCAGCGAGGCCGAGCTACGGCGCGCCCGCGAGCTGGCCGACAACGTGATCTTCGAGGGCGTGCGCCCGTGAGGCTCAGCCGGCCCTCAGCCGGCCCTCAGCCTGCCCTCAGCCTGCGTAGAGGCGCACGTTGTCCGCGGCGTCCTTCGCGAGCTGCAGCGCCTTGCCCCACTCGGGGTGCCGCACCAGCACGTAGCCGTCGCTGACCAGCGTCTGCATCCAGTCGCGCCGCTGCGCGCCCACGGGCAGTAGATCGACCGCGCACACCCACCCGCGGTTGCGGGCCACGAACTCTTGCAGGCCGTCGATGCGCTGGATCCGGCCGCGGCCCTGTGCCCGCTTGAACACGATCGCGGCGTTGTACTTGCGCGTGGTGTCGGCCTCGAACGCGTGCCAGCACACCGCCCGGGCCCACTCGGTGTAGAGGTTGCAGTCGGAGGTGAAGTTCATCTGATCGACGAGCCGCGCCCCGCCCACGCGACAGCCGATCTCGCCGAACACCACCTCGCCGTTGGCTCTGCGGTACCACTCGAGGTGGGTGAAGCCGGTGCCCATGCCCAGCGCCTTCAGCACGCCGCGGCCGAGCTGCAGGCCGGCCTGGATCGCGGGCTGGCCGAGGTCGCGCACGGTGCAGATCACCGGGCTGATGTCGTGCACGGTGCGGGCGATGAGCGGGCGCGGCAGGTACTGCGCCACGTTCTCGTAGACGGGCTGGCCGTCGATGCAGATCGTGTCGTAGGTGAACTCCTCGCCCTCGATGAACTCCTCGGTGCTCACCTCGGGCACGCGCTGGAGCCGGGGCAGGATGCGATCGAGCTCTTCCTCGGAGTTGACGCGATAGGTGTTGGCGCTGCCCGCCCCGTCGATCGGCTTGACGATGAGCGGATAGCCGATCTGCTCGGCCACGTCGCGCACCTCGGTGTTGGTGCGGCAGCGGGCCGCCGCGGGCACGCGCAGGCCGGCGGCGTGGATCCGCTGCTTCATGATCTGCTTGTCGCGAAAGCCGATGATGGTGTCCACGCTCATGCCGGGCGCGCCGAAGCGCTCGCGCATGCGGGCCGCGAGCAGCACCGTGGGCTCCCACAGCGATTCCACGCGGTCGACGTTGCGGCCCTTGAGCCACGCTTGGGCGCGGGCGAGCACGTCGTCGTCGTCGAGCAGCGAGGGCACGTGCAGGTAGCTCGTGAGCGCGTCGCGGACCGTGGGGGATAGCTGCGACATCGGCGTGTCGCCGATGCCGTGCACGCGCGCGCCCACCTGGGCCAGGCCGCGGGTGAACTCGGGCATCTCGGGGGGATAGGCGGGCGCGATGAAGACGACGTCCACGAGGCTCTCCGGGGGGAAGCGCTTGCATACCGCAAGCGCGACGAGGCGCAAAGGGACGCGCGCGGGCGGGCTACGGCAGATAGCGCCGCAAGTGCGGCAGCAGGCCCTCTGCGAACATCGAGTGCCCGAGCGCGGTGGGGTGAGGGTCGCGAGCAAAGCGACACTGCTCCCGCACGCTGCGGGGTTCGTCGTAGAAGCGCGGCAGCAGGTTCACCAGCTCGCAGCGCCCCTCCACCGCCACCTCGCCAAAGCGAGCGAGGTAGGGACCGGCGGCGAGGCCTCCGTCGACGTGCTCGAAGGTGGGGATGGGCGCGAGCACCACGGGCGTGCGGGCCTCGGCGATGAAGGTGCGCAGGATCGCCTGCAGCAGCCGCCACGCGGGCTGCTGCGGATCGGAGTACTCCTCGGGGTAGCCCACCCCGCGCACGCGCCGGGTGAACGCATGGAAGCCCGGCACCTTCTTCTCGACCTCGGCCGTGAACTGCCGCAGCAGCCCACGCACCAGGCTCGGCGGGGTGGCCGGACCATCGGCGGTGGGTGGCGGCGGGTCGCTCGGCGGCGGGTGGAGCACGAGCTCGGGGCCCTCGAGCGAGAAGCGGGGCTTGGGCAGCAGGTGCGGCGTGTCGGGATCGGCGTCGGGATCGGCCGAGGGCACGGGCGCGTGGCCCTCGAGGTTGCGCAGGATCGTCTCGACCTGTGGGCACAGCACCAGCAGGTCGTGCTCGATGTCGCGGCCGTGCTGGCGAAACCCGAGCAACAGCTGGTCGGTGCCCGCGCCGGGCAGCCCGAAGTTGAGCACTTGCACCCGGTCGTGGTGTGGCCCCGGGCCGCCGAGCTGTCGCTCGAGCAGCTCGGTGAAGCGCACCGCCTCGTCGACCCCGAGCCCGGCGGTGTGACCATCGCCGAACACGAGCACCCGAAACACGCCGGGCGGCTTGTGTGGCGTGGGCTCGTGCCGGCAGCGATAGCCGGCCTCGTTGCAGCGCACGAGGTAGCCCCCGCCCTCATGCGGGACCTGGGCATGCAGACCGGGGACGAAGCGGTAACCCGTGACGGGATGGAGCTCGAAGAGGTCGGCGGGCATCGGCGGCTCATAGGCCTACCACGCGCCGGGCTGGGCTCGCTACTGGGCTCGCTACTGGGTGAACATCCCGCTGCCGAAGTCCACGCCCACGTCCACGCACCACACGCTCACCCCGTCGAGGTCGTCCAGCGTGCGGTCGTCGGGGAGCGTGAACACGAGCGTCTCGCCCTGGTAGCCGCCGGGCTTGATGAGGTCGTCCCCCATCGCGAAGCCAGCGTCGTAGTTGCCCCCCAGGCCGCCATAGAGCCGCACGTCGATGCCGGTGCCGTCGTAGGTGAACTCGCGGATCTGGATCGTGCAGTCGTTGATGATCTCCGCGATGCCACCCACGTCGTGGAAGCTCTCCTCGAGGATTGCGGTGGCCCCGACCAGCGGGTGATCGGCGGTGCAGTTGCCGGGGTCGACGGGATCGGGAGGATCCCCGGTGGGATCGGGCGGATCGCTCGGCCCCTCGCTCGTCGCGAGCCACGCCACCAGGTCGCGCAGCTCGTCGTCGCTCAGCCGGTCGGCGGCCCAGAACGGCATGATGCCCCCAGTCAGCCCCCCGTAGACCGCACTGTCCGCGCGACCGCTGGTGCGGATGCGGCGGGCCGAGTAGGCG
>JBFIJN010000182.1:0-15763 GCA_041600735.1 Nannocystaceae bacterium | reverse complement strand
GGGGTGATGACGAGCGCGGTCTCGCTGCGGGTGGGCACCAGCCGGCCGTCGTGCGCGGCCGCGATGCCCTCGAGCGCGCGGGTGGTCGTGGTTCCCACGGCGACGATGGGGCGGCCCTGCGCGCGCGCGGCCTCGATGCGGGCGGCGGCCTCTTCCGTCAGCGTCACGCGCTCGGCGCCCACGCGGTGCTGCGTCACGTCGGCCACCTCCATCGGCAGGAACGTGCCCGGGCCCACGTGCAGCAGCAGCTCCACCACGTCGAGCCGCGCCAGCGCCTCGCGCTCGAGGTGCAGGCCGGCCGTCGGCGCCGCGACCGATCCCTCCTCGCGCGCATACACGGTCTGGTAGCGCTCGCGGTCCTCGCGACCGGGCCCCTGCGGTCGCGTGATGTACGGCGGCAGCGGCAGCGCCCCGTGCTGCGCGAGCGTGGGCAGCACGGCGCCGGCCGTGACCGTGAAGCGGCGCGCCCGCGGATCGACGCTCGCCGCCCCCTCGTAGCGCAGCGAGAGCGTGTCCGTGCGCAGCACATCGCCGGGGCGCAGCTTCTTGGCGCCCCGCACCCACGCGAGCACCGCCGCGCCCGGGCCCTGGCTGGGCGCCGGATCACACAGCAACAGCTCGAACGCGCGCCCGTCCTCGCGCTGCATCAGCAGGCGCGCTGGGACCACGCGAGAGGCGTTCACCACCACCAGCGCGTTGGCGGGCAGGTGCTCGGCCAGCGCGCGCGCGTGCGCATGCGTGGGGGACGGGCCGGTGCACACCAATAGCCGCGCATCACCGCGGCGGGTCGGTGGCTCTTGAGCGATCTGCTCCGGCGGCAGCGGGTAGTCGAAGGCCTCGGGGCCCATGGGAGGGGGGAGCTTGGCGAGCGCAGTCGCACCGCGCAAGGGCGCGCGCTATGGCACTCTTCATCGTGTGTCATCCGCCACGCTCGTGCTGATGCTGTCCTTGTTGGCCCCGGCCAAGGCCCCCGCCAAGGCGCCGGCCAAGTCGCCTGGCAGGGCCGCCCCGGCCGCGACGGATCCCTCCGCCGTGTCCACGGAGGTCCAGCCCTCCCCTACCCCCGCGCCCGAGCCTCCGCCGATCGACGACTACGTCGAGCAGGCGCCGCTCGACGTGGAGACCCTGCTGAGCGACAGCAGCAAGGCCTACTTGCACGCGCGGGCGCGCCTCGAAGAGCACCCCGAGCTCGCGGCCGACGCCATCCTCGATCGCATGTCCACCGTGCCGCCGCCGACCAGCACCGATCGCAAGCGGCTGCTCGACGTCCTCGCGGTGCTCGGGCTGCCCGATCACGTCGAGCTGTTCGCTCAGGAGCTGCGTCGCGCGGTGAAGCGAGCCGAGGGCTTCCAAGACGAGACCAAGGCGCTCAAGCAGTGGCTGCCGCTGCTCGTCGAGCAGGGCGCCGTCGCGGTCGCTCCGCTCACCGCGTTGGTCGCCGATCAAGCGCTGCCGCTCACGACCCGCTCCGCGCTGCTCGATGCGCTCGTCGATGTCACCCCGGTCGACGACGTGGCCGACCTGGTCACGCTCGTGGGTCGCGGGGCCGTGCCGCTGCGCCAGCAGCTGCAGCGCTCGCTCAAGCGCCGCGCCTCGCTCGACGAGCCCGCCCGACTCGCGCTGGTCGAAGCGACGGATCGAGCGCTCGAGCAGGCCGAGACCAAGCGCGTGCCCGCGCTCGTGCAGCTGCGCGGCGCGCTCTCGGGGGACGACGATGCCAGCTTCACCGCGGCCCTCGCCAAGCTCGCCGAGGACGACGCGGCTCCGTTCCCGGTGCGCGTGGCCGCCCTGCGTGCGCTCGCGGGTCGGCGCTCGCCTGCGGCCCACGATGCGCTCGCCCGCGTGGCGCTCGACGCCCTCGCGCCTGCGCAGCGCGAGACCCAGCGCGGCGAGCTGCTCGCGTGGCTCTCGCTGCGGGGTCTGCCCGCTCCCAGGGCCCGCGCGCTGGTCGAGCAGCACGCGCTCGTCTCCCACGATGCCCCGCGCCTGGCCGAGCTCGGCTACACCCACGCGAGCCTCTCCTCCGACGGCGAGTGGCTGCCCGATGCGCTCGAGAACCCCTGGCCGCAGGTGCGCCAGGCCGCGCTGGGCCGCGTCGCTGGCCCCTGCCCCTCCACCAACGAGAAGCTGCTCGAGCAGCGCGCCCACCTCGCGGGTCGCAAGTCCGAGGACGACCGCGCCGTGGCTCGAGCCGCGATCCAAGCGCTCGGTCGCTGCGGCGCCGGCGGGCGGCTCGAGGCCCTGCTCGATGATGGCGACCTCGACATCGAGCTGCGCTCCGAGGCCGCGCGCCAGCTCGCGCGGCGAGGCGACGACGCGAGCATCGCGGCGGTCGCCAGCATCCTGCTCGGCAACCCCGATCGCGCGTTCGCTCGCCGCCTCGCGAGCGCGCTCCGCCACATGCCCCAGCCCACGGCGGCCGGCGACGAGCTGCTGTGCGAGGTGGCGACCCGCGGCGACGAGGCCGGCCACGCCGCGCGCGAGAGCCTTCGCGCGCTGCACGACGACCCGCGCACCGCCTGCGAGTAGCCGCCCCGCCGAGCCGACTCAGAGCCGCGTCAGCCGCAGGCCGTACACCAGCATCTCGCCCGTTCCCGAAGCTCCCACGCCCACCGACCACGGGCGCGGTGCGCCGCCGATCGGGCACTGGCCGAGGATCGTGTCGCCTTGGCGAACCAGCACCCCCTCGGCGCGCACCTCCATGCGCAACACCTGGGCCTCGTCGAAGCGCACCCCCGCGGGTGAGCAGCTGAAGCTCTGCACGTGCTCCTGGGCATCGCGCACGTGGGCTTGGATCCGCCCGGGCGCGAACGAGATGCTCACCGCCTCGACCCCGCCGTGCTCGAGCACCAGCAGCGGGACGACCTCGCCCGAGGTCACCTGCACCGTGGCGTCGAAGCGAAAGCTGGCGCTGCGGAACCCACGAGCGCGCACCCGCACCCGCGGAAACGCCTCGTCGACGGTCCCGGCCGCGAGCAGACGCAGCGTCTCGCCCTCGAGCGCCACGCGCTCGGGATCGCGGGCCACCAGGCTGCCTCGCGCCGCGCGATCGACCTCGGGGATGCGCTCGTCCGGCCCGTCGAGCTCCGGCCGCAGGCGCAGCGCCAGCGGGGTCGCGAGCGCCCCGCTCGCCGGATCGCGACCGCCCAGCAGCAGCACGCTCCCGTCGGCGAGCACGACCGGCGTCGTGTCGACGCGACGCTGGGCCGGCGCCGGGCGCCCGGGACCCGCGACGAACGGATCGAGCACATCCGCCCCGCCGTACCCGAGCCCCATCACCGGCAGCAGCACCCCATCGGCCAGCACGCGCTCCCCGGGCAGCGTGACCAGCCCGCGGTGGAGGGCCGGCGCGGCGAGGCCCGCGTCGCCGAAGCACGGCCCTTCTTCCTCGCACCAGCCCGACCACGGTCGATACTCCTCGCGGTCTTGCTCGGTCACCCAGTGGATCCGCCCGTCGGCCATCACCAGGACCACCACCCCGCCCTCGAGCACCGTCGATCCAGCCACCGGCAGATCCGGGTCGAGCTCACCGCTCGACTCGCCCCCGTAGCCGCGAAAGCGGATCGACTCCGGTCGATAGCGCTCCACGGTATGCAGCGGAAGCCCGTCCTCGCCGTAGCCCCCGGCCAAGAACGCCACGCCATCGCGGGCAAACGAGAGCTGCCCCCCGTAGCGCGGCACCACCAGCTCGGGCCCGGGGCGAAACACGAGGTTGGATCCCACGGCCTCGATCCACACCCCGGTCCCGTGCACGCTCGGATCGTCCTGCGGGTCGCCGAGCATGCACTCGGCCTCGTCGGTCAGGCGCCCGCAGCCGCCCACGACCAGGATCCGACCATCGGGACTCCGCGCGGCCGCATGGTGAGCCCGCGCCGGGCCCTCGTCTGCGGAGAGCGCCATCGGGATCGCCCGCCCGATCGCTCCGCTCTCGTCGTCGAGATCCACCAGCACCACGTGATCGATCGCAGCGGGCCCCGTGCTCGCGCCGCCTACCACCATGAACGTCCGCTCGCCCAGCGAGTGCACCGTGTGCCCCACGCGCGGCGCGGGGAGTCGCCCTGGCAGCCGGACGGCGCGGCCCTCCTCGTCCTGGAAGTGCACCACGTCGTCGAGCAGCCCCTGCGCGTCGCGGCCCCCCACGATCAGCACGTCGCCCAGCGGCCCCACGGCGGCGGCCACCCCCGCGCGCGGGCTCACGTCGTCCTGCACCGGGCACAGCCCGTCCACGCGGGCGAAGTACACCGGGATTTCCCCCTCGTCGTTCATCCGCGCGGTGCGCCCCACCGCCTCGACGGTCTGGCCAAACAAGCCCTCCACCGTCACTCCATCGACCGGCAGGTCGCCCCAGGCCAGCGTCTCGGTTCCGCCCGAGAGCAACACCTGCGTACCGCTGGAGGGAGGAAAGTCGCCGCGCGCTTGCACCCGCAGGGTGTCGACGAGGTCATCATCGAGCCCACACCCGGCCCTCGCCACCAGCCGCGGGGGCTCGGGCTCGCGACAGCCCGCGGCAAGCGCGAGCACCCCCCACGCGACCGCGGCGCAGCCCCAGCCCACCGGCGCCCCGTGGCGCACCCACGGCAGCCCGCGGGGCGCCTGCGACCACCTCGGCCGGCCGCAGCTGCTGCCCCGCTGACTCATCGGCCAACGATGGTACCATGCCTTCCACGGTGGCCTCCCCGACCACGGGCCCGACCACGGGCTCTCCCGCATTGGGCCCCTCGGAGCGGCCGTCGGCACCCCAGGGGAACCTCGCACAGGGCAGCCAAGAAGCGCCCCGCGACGCAACCACCCCGGTCGCGTTCGGCAAGTATCGGCTGCTCCAACGCATCGCGCGCGGGGGCATGGGCGAGGTCTTTCGCGCGAGCCTCGTCGGCGAGCTCGGCTTCGAGAAGCCGCTCGTCATCAAGACGATCCTCCCCGAGCTCGCCGCCCAGCCGCGCTTCATCGACATGTTCGCCGCCGAGGCCAAGACCGCGGTCGCGCTCAACCACGGCAACATCGTCCCGATCTACGAGCTCGGCCGCGCCGACGACACCTTCTACATCGTCATGGGCTACGTCGACGGACCCTCCGTCGCCGAGCTGCTCTCCGCCCATCGGCGCCGCGGCCACCCGCCCCCGCTCGCCGTCGCGCTCGCGATCGTGCGCGGCGTGCTCTCCGGCCTCGCCTACGCGCACACCGAAGAGCCGGGGCGGCCCGCGGTCGTGCACCGCGACATCACCCCGCGCAACATCATGGTCGATCGCAGCGGCCAGGTCCGCATCGTCGACTTCGGCATCGCCTCGCCGGTCCGCGCCGTCGCGGCCGTGCGCGCCGGGTCGAGCGGCTACGTCGCTCCCGAGCAGGCGCGGGCCGAGGCCGTCGATCCCCGCGCCGACGTGTTCAGCACGGGCTGCCTGCTCTACGAGCTGCTCTCGCTCGACCGCGCGTTCCCCAGCGATGGCGTGTGGGTCGCCCCCGATTTCGCCCGCCTCCCCGAGGCCATGCGCGCCCCGTTGGAGCGCGCGCTCTCCCTCGACCCCGCCGGGCGCCCCGCCGACGCCGGAGCGTTCCTCACCGCGCTGGGCGACGCCATCCGCCGCCACGCCGCCACCTTCTCCGACAGCGATCTCGCCGCGCACCTGCGCATGCTCTACCCCGACGGCCGCTGGACCCCGCCGCCCGCGGGCGCGGGCGCGGGCGCGGACGAGGGCGACGTCACGCCTTCGACCGCCGTCCGGCCGACGACGATGACCTTCGCCACGCGGCCGATCTCCATCACCACGCCGCCGAAGGAGGAGCCCGACGCGTCGCAGCACGAGCTCGGGTCCTGGCGGTCGCACGTCGGAAGCGCCCGCGCCACGTTCGCGCCCGGCCCGCGTCGCCGGGCGCTCGTCGTCGGCCTCACCGTGGCCGCGGCCGCGCTCGCCCTGTGGCTGTGGCCGAGTCGCTCGCCCGTCGTGCCCACCACCGCCCTCGCTCGCGATGGGACCGCGCTCGTCGAGCCCGACCGGGGGGCGACCCCTGGCATCGACACGAGCCAGGGAGTCGCGGCGGGGCAAAGCCGCAGGAACACTGCGAGCGGCCCAGACCACGCGAGCGGCCCAGACCACGCGAGCGGCCCAGACCACGCGAGCGGCCCAGACCACGCGAGCGGCCCAGACCACGCGAGCGGCCCAGACCACGCGAGCGGCCCGGACTACGCGGCGACCAGCGCCATGGAAAGTGCGGCCCCCCCGGCGCTGGTGCTCCACGTCGAGCCCGAGGGCGCGACGGTGCGAATCGGCACCCAGCGCTTCGAAGGCGGCTCGCCGTTCACCCTTCCACTGCCCACTCACGGCGTGCTCGAGGCGCTGGTCGAGCACCCCGGCCACACCACGCAGACCGTCGAGCTCCATGCCGGTGAGCCCGGCGAGCGCTCGCTCGTGCTGCGCCCCGCCGCCCCCCAAGGCCGCGGCAGCCTCCAGGTGTTCGCACCGATGGTCTCGTGGGCCGAGGTCACCGTGGACGGCCGCCGCTTCGGCGTCACCCCCACCCGCAAGCTCGAGCTCTCCGCCGGCGATCATCGCGTGATCGTCCGCTGCGTCCCCGACGTGTGCCCCGAGTCCCGCATCTTGCTGCGGCGCACCGTCGCGATCCAAGCCGGCGAGACGCTCCGCCTCACCGCCGAGTGAGCCCTGCGGATCGATCGCCCATCGATTTCCACTACGGCCGCAGGAATCCGTTCCCATCGATCGCCAGGCTCGGGTTCGGGTCGCGAGCCACCAGCACCCCCAGCGTCACCGCCCCCGCGATCGCCCCGCCGATCAAGATCCACGGCAGCGCCCGGCGCAGGCGAGCGTGCGTGGGTCCCCCCGAGCTCTCTCCCCACGCCGCAGGACGCGGCCTGACGCGGGGTGGCATCGCCGGCCACGGCCCCTCGCCATGCAGCTCCGACGACTCCACGAAGCCCGCGTGCGGACCCGCGACCATGCGCTCGATCCCTGGCGCCCAGCCCTCGCGCGCCTCGAACCACGCCGGTCCAAAGCCCACGCCGCACGCGTAGCGCTGCAGGCCCAGTCGATCGCCGCGCACACGAGCCAGCAGCAGCCAGCTCACCTCCGCGCTCTCGCAGATCCGCTGCGCCGTCTCGCGATCGACCGGCAAGCCCGGCTTCAGCACCGGCGTCTGGTCGGGCACGACCCACGGCGTCGACGTATGCACCACCGCGCCCACCGGCGCCGCCCCAGGCCGCCGCACCACCACGAAGTGCTCGCCCGGCGGTACCGGCCGCCGCCCGGGGACGCCATCGATCTCGAGCGCCATGGACTCCCTCGAAGACCACGACACCTCGAGCTCGGGCCACGAGGCGACCTCGGCCATCACCACCTCGCGCCGCCGCAGGTAGGCCTCGACCACGGGCGGAGGCACCTGACGCGTCGACGGCCTCGCCTCGGGATCCAAGGCGACCGCGGCCACGATCGCTTCCTCCAGACCCACCGCATCGCCCTCGGCCCACGACAGCTGCGCGCGCAGCATGTGGGCGCGCCAGGCCAGCGCCGCCGCGCCCGGAACGACGGGATCGGCCCGCACGATCTCCAGCAGACCAATCACCGCCAAGCGGGCGGCCGGCAGCTGGCCCGCTCGATAGGCCGAGCTGGCCTCGTCGAGCAGCGAGCGCCAGCCTGCGACCACGTCCAGGCGCGACTGCGGCAGCTCGAGCGCCACGCGGGAGCGGGCCAGCGTCGCTGCCTCCTCGACGACCGCGCTGCGCCGCGACCCGCTGCGCGCAACGAGCTCGTCGACCAGCCGTTGCTGGATCGCGGGCGCGACCGTAGCCTGGTCGTGCCACACCACACCGATCGCCTCGCCGCCCGCCGCGTCGCCGAGCTCGACCACGGGCTCGGTCGCGGGGGAACCGGCCACGCTCCACGCGGCCGCGAGCAGCACCCAGTGCACCCCCGGAGTTTCATGGACCGGCCCAAGCTACGCAAAGTCGATCGATTCGAGCACCGCCGCGGGACGGAGGATCTCCTCGTGGTGCGCGATCCGCTCGGTGTGGCCGAGCCCTTCGGATTGGACGCAGAGCTAGCCCCCGTGCTCGATCTGCTCGACGGAACCCGCACGCTGGCGCAGATCCGCCAGTCCTTGCTGATGGGCCATGGGCTCGACCTGCCGCTGACCGACCTCGCGGGTTTCGTGGCCCAGCTGGCCGACCAGGGCCTGCTCGACGACGACACGTTCCGCGAGCGCTGGGCCGATCTCCACGCCGACTTCCTCGACGCTCCGGTGCGCGCCGCCACCCTCGCCGGGCTGGTCTACCCGGCGGAGCCCGGACCGCTCGCCGCCGAGCTCGAGCGCTGGTTCCCCACGAACCCCGGCGGCTCGCCCCGCACCCGGCCCCACGCTTCCTTGCTCGGCGTGCTGGTGCCCCACGGCCCCGTCGATCGCGTGGGCCCGCTGCTCGACGAGACCCTCCGTGGCCTCCCCGAGCCCGAGGCCATCGAGCACATCGTAGTGCTCGGCACCGATCACGCGCCCGGGCTGCTGCCCTATGCCGTGACCAACAAGCCCTATGCGACTCCGCTCGGCACGCTCCCCGTGGCCAGCGATCTCTTGGCCGCGCTCGAGCGTCGCGTTGCGTGGGCGCGAAGAGAGGAGCTGCGTCATCGCGAGGCCATCAGCGTCGAGCTCGCCGCGCTCTACTTGCAGCACATCTACGGCGAGCGCTGCCCGCCCGTGCTCACCGTCCTGTGCAGCTCCACCGCGATCGTCGACGCCGAGCAGCAAGAGGCACGCGAGCGCTTCGAGCTCGCGCTCGGCAGCCTCTGCGAGGGTCGACCGGTGCTCTGGTGGCTGAGCGCCGAGCTCGGCCATGCGGGGCCCGCCTACGGCCGCCCTGCGCTCGGCGATGCGCACCGGGTGGAGCTTCAGGCCCGCGACGCCGAGCTCCTCGCCGCGCTGCGCACCGGCGACGAAGCAGCGCTCCTGCGGGCGACCCTGCGCGAGCATCCGCAGGGACCCGCGAGCGGTGGCCCCACCCTCATGGCCGCCGCCCGCATGTTGCCCGCCGGCTACCGCGGCGAGCTCGTCCGCCAGACTAGCTACGAAGCCCCGGGGCACGAGCCCGGGCTCGTCGGCGTGGCCGGCATGCGCCTGTACCCGCCGCCTTCCACCTGATCCTCGCCTCCTTCACCGCGCGCCGCCCGAGAAAAGGCAGAAGGCCGGTCGCCCCGAGGCGCCGGCCTTCTGCTCGTTTTCTCCACCGCGCGACGAAGAGCGTCAGCTCGCGAGTGACGGCTCGGCTGCCGCCACGCTGGTCTCCGCCTGCATCGCGGCCATCGCCGTCGACACGTGGTCGGCCCCGCAGAGCATGCGGAGAATGACCTCTGCGGCCTCGTGCGGGCGCATGGGGAGCTTGCCGTCGGGGTCGACGGTGCTCTGGGCCGCGAGGCCCTGCACCATCGCCAGGACGCAGTCCGCGGCCCGATCGGCATCCGCGTCACGGAACGCCCCACTGGCGATCCCACGCTCGATCACACCCGCGTAGAGCACCCGCATCACTCGGAACGACTCGTCGAGCTTCTCGCGGAAGCTCGAGTCTTGAGGCGCCATGCCGAGCAGCAGGTGCTGCAAGCGGGTCTCATCGGGCTCGTCCTCCAGCGTACGGAGGTGGGCAACGACGAGGCGAAAGAGAGTGCGATCCGCCGGCTGATCCGAGGTCGGGTCGAATGACCACCGCCGCTCCAGGTTGCGTACCTGGGTGTCGAGGATGTCCTGAAACAGGGCCTCCTTGGCACGGTAGTGGAAATAGACTCCGCCCTTGCTCAGGCCGGCTTCCTTGGCGATGTCGAGGAGTCGCGTAGCGGCGAATCCTCGGCGGACGAAACATCGAGTGGCAGCTGCGCGAATTTGCTGTTTGCGCCACTCGTCGGAGCGCTGTCGAGTCATGTTGTCCTCCGGGTCGGTGTTGGGGGCTTCCCCGCCCGAGAAGTGATCAAACGCTAAGCCGGGGGGCCGTGTAGGTGTCCAGAGCTTTTTGACTTACCCCGTGGACAACGTTCTCGTGGCCTTAGGCGCGCAAATTGGTGCACACCGATCATGAACGCTCAAGGACCGGCCCGCCGGCTTGGTCTTGGAAAGAGGGTGCATTCCATCCCGCCAGACCTACTGGCAATGTGGTCGCTCGAGCGCCGGGCGTGAATACCTCCCGTCAGGGCTCCGTCTCCCACGCCACCAAAGGGACTACACATGCTCAAGACTGCTCAACGCCTCATGCCCGCTACGCTGTTGTTCGCAATCGTCGGCCTCGCCGGCTGCCACGTCAGCTTCGGCTCTGGCTCGAGCAGCCAATCCCCGGGCAACCACGCCAAGCCAGCCAAGCGAAGCCCCAGCAAGGCCGGCAATGCGACCAAGCCCACCTCCAAGCCGGTCAACAAGAAGAGCGCGCCCAAGGCCGACGCCAAGCCCGCTGCTCCGGCCAATGATGACAAGACCGCGGATAACGGGCCGCACCGCGATCAGCCCGCCGCCAACGACCCCAAGCGCACCCCGCCCGCGGGCGACCCGACCCGCACCGAGCCCACCGAGCCCGGCGACCCCACGCGCACGCCCAAGCATCTCGGTGGCAAGGCTGGCGGCGGCGGTGGTGGTGACGAAGATCCCAGTGGCCCTGGCGCGAACACCATCGACCGTCCCGGCAACCTGACCACGCCCACCAAGAAGCCCGGCGGCGCCAAAGAGATCGATCGACCCGGCAACGTCACGACCCCGACCAAGAAGCCCGGCGGCGTCAACGAGGCGGACCGACCCGCCACCCTGACGACCCCCAAGTAGCCTCCCTCCTGCACCGTCTTCGCCGTTCAAGAGCCGCGACCGTCCCACGGTCGCGGCTCTTCTTGTTGGTTGGGCCACAGGCCTTGGCTGCGGCCACGCGAGCCTCGCGGGCTCAGCGGACGCGGCGGATCAGCACCAGCAGCGCAGGCAGCACGAGCACCGTGGCCAGCAGGCACGTGCTGATGCCCAGCATCATCACGCCGCCGAACGACACCATGCCGCCGTGGGCCGCGATCAACAGGCCTCCGAAGCCCACGATCGTCGTGAGCGCCGCGACGGCGATGGCGCCTCCGGTTCCTCGCACGATCGTGTCGAGCCGCAGCTCCATCGGGAGGTCGTCGTGCTCGACCTCGCGGCAGCGGTGCATCATGTGCACACCAAAGGCGATCCCGATGCCGAGGACGAGCGGCATGCTCACCACGTTGGCCACGTCGAAGCGCACCCCGAACAGCGCCATGAGGCCGACCATCCACAACCATCCGATGACGGTCGGGACGAGGGCCAGCAGCGCATCCTTGAGGCTGCGAAAGTCGATCGCGAGGATGAGGAGCACCAGCACGCCGGCCATCACGGCGGCGCGCCTGAATCCCTCCATCACGATCTCGCCGTGGCGGACGTGCACGGTGGCCAGGCCCGAGACCTTGGGATCCACCTCCACGACGTCGAGGCGAAAGCGCTCGGCCACATCGCGCTCCCAGAAGCGCCCCGAGGGCACGGCATACAGGGCGACGAGCTGGCCGTCCTTGGAGACGTAGCGACGAGCGAACAACGGCGGCAGATCGCTCGGGGCGTAGCCGCCACGCTCGGCCACCGCGGCGGCGGTCTCCCACGCCGGCCGTAGCAACGCAGCGGCCCGCGCCTCGAGGGTGGCCAGCCGCGCCGCCCCGGCCTCATCGAGCTGCTTCGCTCGCTCGCGCAGGGCCTTGAATGCGCCGAGGGTCTCGTCCATCGCGCCGGTCGGCATGCCCGCTTGCGTCATCGCCAGACGCGACTCATCGAGCGCATCGATCACTCCCGACACCGCGCTCACGAGCTGCGGGGCCGTGGTGGACTGGGCCGCCAGCGCCTGAAAGTCGGGGGCCGCCAGCCCGGCGAAGCCGGCCCGTAGCTCGGCGAGCTGCTCGGCGGACAGCGGCGGCAACAGATCACTCGGCGACTGCACTCCGGCGACCGAAGGAAGCGCGCGCAGTCGCGTCGCCATGACGCGGGCTTCCTCGATCGACTCGGCGCGCAGGTTGGCGAACACCGGGCTCGCGAGCGGATCGTACTCGAGCTTGTCGAGCGCGCGGGTCGACTCCGCAGTCTGCGGCATGAAGTCGAAGTAGCGGGGATTGAAGCCCACGTGGGGCAGCGCGATCGCGCCGGCGAGCGCCGCCAAGATACTGCCCACGGTGAGCGGCACGCGTAGGCGCCGGGCCAGCCCCGGCAGCGCGCGGAGACCAGGCGGCTCGGGAGCCACCCGCACCGCGCCGCCCTGGTGGCGCAGCAGCGCGGGCAGCAGCGCAAACGTGCACAGCACCACGATCATCAGGCCGAGCGCGGTCACGATGCCGAGCTCGCTGAACGCGGTGAAATCGGTCGTGGCCGAGGTGAGGAAGGCAGCCGCGGTGACGACGGCCCCCGTGAGCACACCGGGGCCAGAGAGCACCATCGCGGCGCGCACGGCCTCGCGATCGTCCCTGCCCGCGCGTAGCTCCTCGTTGAAGCGAGAGATCGCGTGGACCGAGAAGTCGATGCCCAGCCCCATGAGCACCGCGACGAAGCTCGAGGTGACGAGGTTGAGATCGTCGTAGAGCAGCCGCACCACCGCCAGGGTTCCGATCACGCCGGGTGCGAGCGGGATGAGGGCGATGATCGTCTGCCGCACCGAGCGGAACAGCATGAGGCACAGCAATGCGATGCCCAGCGTCGTCGCTCCGGTCGAGACCTTGAGCCCGTACTCGAGCACCTCGAGCTCGTCGGCGGAGAGCGCTGGCGTCCCCGTCAGATCGGCGGTGATGCCCGGCGGGGCGTCGGCCAGCACCTCGTCGCGGAGCGCCCGCATGCGCGCGACGATCGGCGCGACCGCAACGCCCTCGTCGCTGACGAGCTCCGGGTACACGATGACGAGATTGCCGTCGCCCCTGGCCGTGACCATGTAGCCGCGGTCGTCGAGCCCCGGCTGCGCAGCAGAGCTCGCGCCCTCGGGGAGTCGTGCGAGCGGGTCCTCCCCCGCGAGCACGGCATCGAGCACGCTCGCGAGCGTGGCCAGCCCACGCAGGCCTTCGTCGACCTGAGCGGCTCGCTCGGCGGGGCTCGGCGCGGCGGCGGCGGGAGGCGGCGGCGCGGCGGGTGGTGGCGGGGCTTCGTCGCCCTCGTCCTCTTCGTCACCCTCTTCTTGGTCTCGTTCTTCGTCGTCTCGTTCTTCGTCGTCTTCTTCGCCGCCGAGCTGTCCGTAGATCTGCTTCTCGAGCAGCCCAAGCCAGCCGGGGAGACCCGCTTCGACGAGCTTCGCAAGATCGGTGCCCGGCGGCAGGCGGCCGCGCAGCTCGAGCAGGGCCCGCGGCTGCTGCAGCAACAGCAGCGGGGCGGCGATCTCGGCGTCGATGTGCCCGAGCACGCGGTGGGTGAAGGCGGGCTCGGCCTCGAGTGCGGCCTGCAGCCGATCGACGACCGCTCGCCGATCCTCGACCTCACCGCCGCTGACCAGGAACACGGTGCTCTCTGGCCGGCCAAACCGATCATAGAAGTCGACGAGGAGCGCCTGCTGAGGGTCCTCCTCGGAGACGAGGTTGGTGCGCGAGGTGCTGACCCCGAGGCCCGGCACCACCAGTCCCGCGGCACCCAGCAGCAATCCCACGACCAACAAGAGGACCGCGGGCCTGCGGAGACCCAGCTCGGCCAACGCGGCGAAACCTCGTGCGCGCAGCCCCGTGAACATCGCCGTCCTTCAGCCGGTTCCCCGCGACCGGGGACGCTTTCGTCCGGTCACGCGTTGCATGGGTGAGGCCGGGAGCTCGACGCCCGCGGCGGGCTCGAACAAGGCGCCCTGCGCCTCGGCGAGCGCCTCGAGCTCGCGATCATCGTCGCGCGGCGTGAGCCGTCGCTTGCCGGGCCCCGCGACCGTCGCTCTCGCGGCCTTCGCCTTGGCTCGAGTCTTCGCCTTCTTCTTCGTCGCGCTCGGCAGCTTGGCCGCGGCGACGGAGCTCGACCCGCTCGACCCGCTCTCGACCCACTGGGCTTCGGTGAGCTCGCCGGCATCGCCTGGCCGCGCCGAGGGGTTCATGACCTCGCGAAGCTCTCGGCTCGCCTTGAAGTCGATGGTGTTGCAGGCCTCGATCTGGATCGGCTCGAGCGTCCGCGGATTCACGCCACGCCGGGCGCTGCGGCGCTTCTTGGTGAAGGTGCCGAAGTGCGGGAAGGTGAAGCGCGGGCTCTGGCTACGCGTAACCCTGGCACGGGCGAAGTAACCGGCCAGCTCGTCGAATGCTACGGCGAGGATCTGGCCGATGAGCTTCTTGCTGATGTCGGGCGGCAGGTCGCGGGAGCGCGCGATTCTCTCGATCAGTTCTGCCTTTGTCATGACCGCCGGGGCGCGAAGTCGGGCGACAAACTTAGAGACGGGACGCGAGTGCGTCAACCGTTTTCGAGCGGCTCGGGGATCGTCATTGGGGCGAGCACCGAGCGATCGCGTCACCGACTGCTACGTTCGTCGTACCACGCACGGGCGCATCTTCGAACGAACGAGCGCGTCTTTTTCGCAAGGTTCGTGATGGGTCTTTGGAACCCACGACGAGCCTCACGACTCGCGCGAACATCGGGCGCCAAAATCTGCTCGCGCGCGCTTGACTTGCCACGCGGCCGGCTCCGTGGTGGGGCAGCGGAAGGAGACCCTTACACCGCAGCCGCGATCGTCAACGCGCGCTGTAGGTCGGCCATCACGAGCGCGGTCGGTGAGGGTCGACCCGGCGCCGCGGATCGATCGTCGCTCTCTTGGCGCAGCACGTACGAGGGGTGGTACGTGACCACCAACGGGATCGAGATCCGCGTGTTCGGATCACCCTTCGGTGTGCCGGCGTCGTAGTGCAGCGAGCTGCTGCGCATCGCGTGCAGCGTGCTGTCGCGACCCGAGAGCAGCACGCCTGCATGCCGCCCGAGCGCGACGATCACCTTCGGCTCGATCGCGCGGATCTGGGCCTGCAGGAACGGCGAGCAGCGCTCCACCTCCTCGGATCGCGGGTCGCGATTGCCTGGCGGGCGACACTTCAGCACGTTCGCGATGTAGACGTCGGCGCGCGCGAGCCCGAGCTGCTCGAGCCAGTGATTCAACAGCTGCCCGGCGCGCCCGACGAACGGCTCGCCCTGGCGATCCTCGTCGGCCCCGGGGGCCTCGCCCACGAACATCAGCTTGGCCTCCGGGCTGCCCACGCCGAACACGATGCGGTTGCGGGTGCGCGCCAGCGGGCAGCGCTGGCAGTCGCCCACGTTGTGGTGCTGGAGATACTCGAGCTTGCGCGCGGGGGTCCAGCTCTGCGCTCGCTCGCGCAAGGCCTCGCGACTCGGGGCGGGCGCGGGCGCGGGCGCGGGCGCGCTTGCAGACGCGGCTGCAGATGCGGGAGCCGTGAGCGGAGCCCGGGACGGTGCAGCGGACGAAGGGCGCGCGGCCGCGGGCGAACGCGCGGCTTGGGGGGCGGCGGACGGTCTCGTCGCCTCGGGCCCGGCGGATGAAGCTCGCGTCGCTTCGGGCACGGCGAGAGCGGGTGTAGCGGACGAAGGCGGCGGGGCCTCGGGCGCGGCGGCCTCACCTTCGTCCTCTTCGTGTTCGTCGTCGGCGGCGCGCGGCAGCGCGTGAGCGCCCACGTACTGCACGTCGTAGCTGACGCGCAGCTGCTCGAGCGCGCGGGCAAAGCGAACCGCGAGCGTGGCCGCGTCGCTCGTCATCCGCGGTGCTCCTGCACGGGCTCATCGAGGCGATCGAGCAGCCAGTCGG
>JBFIJN010000181.1:0-15879 GCA_041600735.1 Nannocystaceae bacterium | reverse complement strand
TCGCTCGCCACGCTCGTGGGGCTGCTCGCGCTGGGCGCGGGTGCGCTCGGGTGTGGCGGAGCGACCACTTCGCTCGACATCGACGAGAGCACGGCTGCGAGCACGGCTGCGGGCACGAGCGTCGCCACGCAGGGCACGACCAGCGCGGCCGCCGACGCGAGCGACGAGGGCGAGACGGCTGGGCTGGCGCCCGCGTTCTGTGCCGCCGAGTGCACACCGCTCCTCGCGCTCACCTGGGACTACGAGGGGCCGTCGGGGCACTACGCGGTGGTGGAGCTGCTGCATGATCCGAGCGGCGGGCTGTGGCTCGGCACCCAGCGCAGCGGCGGCGCGGTGGGTCTCGTACACCTGTCGAGCGCGGGCGAGCTCGAGTGGGCGGCCAACCTGGGCCTGCCGTGCAGCCGCTGCGAGCTGGCCGACATCGCGCTGCACCCCTCGCGTGACGTGATGCTGAGCGCCACCGCCCGCGGCAGCCTAGAGCCCGCGCAGACGGTGATCGCTCGCATCGACACGAGCACCCGCGAGGTGGCCTGGGTGCGAACCCTGGCGCTCTCACCCGGCGTGAACATGCGCGCGCGCGCGGGCGAGCTCGCCGTGATCGAGGACGATCGGATCGCCCTGTTCCGCGTGAACGGGTTCTCCGAGGGCGAGGTGGTCGAGGTGCTCGACTTCACGGGTGACGGCACGCTGCGCGCACAGGGGCCCGTGCGGATCCAGCCGGGCTCGGGCGACGCATGGCCGCCGCTGGCTGCATCCAGCCCCACCGGCGAGATCGTGCTCGCGCACATGTCGTGGAACGACCAGACCGAGCGCATGACCACCGCCACCACGCGGCTGGTGCCGAGCCACCAGATCATCAGTCGGCTGGAGCTGTTGCAGCCGCTCGACGATCTCGTGGTGGACGAGCAAGGGCGTCGCATCGAGCTGGCCCGCAGCCGCGGTACCGAGACGGTCACGCTCGCGATCACCAGCCGTCGCAGCTCCGACCTCGAGCGCTGGCGCGCTTCGCTGCCGCTGCTGTCGACCTCGAGCACGCGGGCGGCGCTGGCCGTGGGCCCCGATCAGGCGGTGTACGTGGCGGCCCGCACCACGCCCGCGGCGGATCCGGGGCGGACCTACGAAGTGACGCTAGAGGTCGCGCGCTGGACCGTCGATGGCATGCTGCGCTGGCAGGCCGCGCGCCCGCTCGAGATGATGGCGACCCCCGATCCCTTGGAGCTGCTCATCGACGAGGACCACGGGGTGATCGTGGCCACCGTGGTGGGCGGGCGGCCGTACGTGGCGCGCTACGAGCAGGCCTGCGCGTGCGAGTGAGGCGGGCGTCGCTCGCGAGAGCATGGCAAGATGATCACCACCGTGGCGGCGTCGATGATGCATGACGAGCTGGGCCTCGCGCGGCGGGCCGCGGTCGCGCTGGCGCTGGTGATCGGCTGCGGGCCGACGACCTCGCTCGATGAGGCGGGACCCTCGGCCTCGTCGAGCGGAACGAGCGCGCTCGCGTCGAGCGGATCCGCCGGGCTCACCGGCAGCGCAGAGGGCGAGACGCCACCCGATCTCCTGCGCGCGGATCTCCCCCCGCTCCCGCCGACCGACGGCCAGTGCCCCCCGGGGTGCGCGATCGATCTGCCGCTCGTGTGGGCGTGGGACGACGAGCCGAGCCGCGATGCTCGACTCTCCGCGATGATCCGCGCCCACGATGGCTCGTGGTTCCTGGCCACGCAGCGCGAGGGTCAGAGCTGGATCACCCAGCTCGACCCGCAGGGCGCGCTCGTGCGCTCGGAGCCGATCTGGCTCGGCTGCGACTGCGAGATCATCGACCTCGCGCTCTACCCCTCCGGTGAGATTGGCGTGCTCGGCGAGGGCTTCTTCGACGGGTTCTACTCCGTGCTCACGCTCGGGCGATTCCACGAGGATCCAACCCCGCTGTTCGAGCAGACGTGGGACATCATCGATGGGATCCCGAGTCGACCCGGACGCGTGGGGGCGTTGCTGATCTCGAGCAACGACTCGGCGACGGTCGTCGTGACCGAGTCGCGCATCGACGCCGATGGGCTCGCGCGCGACTCGCTCGATCTGTTCCGCTATCAATATGGGGTGCTGAAGTATGTGCGTCGGCTCGATGCGCAGATCGCCGCCGCGCCGCCCCGGCGTCCCACGGGCATCGTGCTCCCGAGCGGCGCACTCGCGGTCACGCTGACGGGCGCGGGTGGGATGGGAGTGGACGACTACGTGGTGTGGACGGACGTCAACGGCTGGTTCAGCGTCGCGATCCAGAGCTTGCCGGGCATGGGGGATGGGATCGCCGTGGATCCGAGCGGGGTGCTGGTGGTGGGTGGGCACTCGCTCGACTCGCGCGGGCAGCTCAGCGTGCAAGCGACCGCAATGACCCCGATGCAGCCGCCCCCGTGGCAGTTCGCGGTCGACGTGCCGACCACCACGACGAGCGCGCCGGTGATGGCCATGGATGCGCACGGCAGCACGTACTTGGCCGTGCGCACCACCGCGGGCACGCCAGAGGAGCCGACGGAGGCTGCGGTGGCGCTGACCAAGCTCACCTCGGAGGGCACGCTGGCGTGGACCACCACGCTGCCGCTGGCCGTCGAGCTGTCACGCGTGCCGCTGGCGCTCTCGCTCACCCTCGACGACGAGCCCGACGTCGTGCTCGCCGGCTTCGTCGACGGTCGTCTCCACCTCGAGCAGCGGGAGCAGCGGTGCGAGTGCTCTTGAGCTGGGTCCCGCGCTGGCTGCTCGCGCTCCCGCTTGGCTGCGCCGGCGCGGTGTCGCTCGACGATCCCGAGGGCAGCTCGGGCGCGCCGATGAGCGGCGCCGGACCGTTTGGTGCGGATCCCACCCGCGATGCCGAGGGCGGCGACCAGGGCGGCTCCGAGGGCTCGCTCGACGGCGACGCGCCCAAGCTCGACGTCGCGCCCGATCTCCCGCTGCCCCCAGGGTCCTGCGACCCGGACTGCCAGGTCGAGCTCACGACCGCGTGGACCTACGATGGGTTCGCGGGCCCGCTGGGCCTCGATCCCGACGATCGGGTGCAGGTGATCGTGGATCCCGAGGGTGGGGTCATGGTGGCCGAGCAGCGTCAGGGCGCGATCACGCTGGCCCGCCTCGATGCCTACGGGCAGGAGCTGTGGACGCTGCCGCTCGCGCTCCCGTGCGCGCCCTGCCGGCTGGTGGAGCTGGGCCTGCATCCCTCGGGCGACCTGCTGCTCGCCGGTCACGGGCTCGATCTCGGCGGCTCGCCCGTGGCCTTGGCGGCGCGCATCGAGCTCGGCGGTCCCAACGTCGAGTGGATCACGAGCACCGCGCTGGTGGAAGGGCGCGGGATCGTGCCGCGCGCGGGATCGCTGGTGGTGCGCGACGAGGCGCGGCTGTTCCAGCCGGTGCTCGAGGGCTCGGTCCGCGATGGCCTCGAGTGGCTGGACCTGCTCGCCTACGACGCCGCGAGCGGCGAGCGGGTGTCGACCTCGCCGCTGGCCAACGGCCTCGCGAGCGGCGACGCGCCCGAGCCGAGGGCGGCCCGCGATAGCACGGGCTGGCTCGTGGTCAGCCACCCGGCCTGGCCCGGCGTGGCGAGCCTCACCGGCATGGTGCTGTGGCTCGACGCCGACGGCACCCAGGTCGTCGCCACCGGCACGCGCAGCGAGCCCAGCCGGCGCCTCGTCACCGACTCCGCGGGCCGCACGCTCACGCTCGGTCAGCCTCCGGGCCCCACGAGTAGCGCGCTCTTCCTCGACAGCGGCCGCGTGCAGCAGCCCGAGGAGTGGTCGCTGCTGCTGGCGCTGTCCACCACCGGTCACCCCGCGCTCGCGGTGGATGGCTATGGGCACGCGCACATCCTCGCGCGCTTCGAGCCGCGCGTTCCCGATCAAGTGGTCGACCCGGCCGTGCAGGTGATGCGCTGGTCCGAGGTGGGCGATCTCGTGTGGACGCTCGTCCTCTCGCTCGCGCTCGACGACGTCGCCGATCCCGTCTCGCTCTCGCTCACGCCCGCGGGCGATCTGGTGATCGGCGGCTTCGTGGCCGGAGTGCGACACGTGGAGATGCTGCGGCCGGGATGCCGCTGCGGCTGAGCCGCGCCGGCCGAGCTCTCATCCCCGGTCTCCAGCCCTTCGCGCTATCATCGGGCCGATGCGCATCCTCTACGGAGTCGTCGGTGAAGGCATGGGCCATGCAATCCGCTCGCGGGTGGTGCTCGACCACCTCGTGGCCGAGGGCCACGACGTGCACATCGTGGCCTCGCAGCGCGCCGTCGACTTCCTTCAGAAGCACTTCGGCGAGCACAATGTGCAGCGGATCCACGGGCTGCACATCGTGACCGAGGAGAACCGCGTGCGGCGCAGCAAGACGCTGTGGGCGAACGTTCGCGACGGGGCCGAGGCGCTGCCGGGGCAGATCGCGGCCTACTTCGAGCTCATCGCGAAGTTCGAGCCCCAGGCCGTGATCAGCGACTTCGAATCGTGGACCTACCTGTTCGGCAAGCTGCATCGGCTGCCCGTGTTCTCGGTCGACAACATGCAGATCATCCACCGCTGCGAGCTGCCCGACGAGGTCGTGGGGCCCTATCGCGCGGAGCTCGAGGTCGCCAAGGCGTTCATTCGCGGCAAGCTCCCGCGGGCCGAGCACTACTTCATCGCCACGTTCTTCCGCCCGCGCGTCCGCAAGGAGCGGACCACGCTGGTGCCTCCGATCCTGCGGCCCGAGATCCTGGCCGCGAAGGCCACGCGCGGCGAGCACTTGCTGGTCTACCAGACGGCCGAGGGCAACGAGGCGCTCGAGGCCGCGCTGCGCGAGACCGGGCTCGAGTGCCGCATCTATGGCATGCGGCGCGGGATCACCGAGGAGCAGCGCGAGGGCGAGCTGCGCTACCGACCGTTCTCGGAGGCGGGCTTCATCGACGACCTTCGCACGGCCCGCGCGGTGATCACCGGCGGCGGCTTCACGCTGATGAGCGAGTGCGTATACCTGCACAAGCCCACGCTGTCGGTGCCGATCACCGGGCACTTCGAGCAGATCCTCAACGGGCGCTACCTCGAGCACGAGGGCTACGGGCGCTTCGCGAGCGAGCTCGATGCCAACGCCGTGCACGAGTTCCTCGCCGCGGTGCCGCGCTGCGAGGCCGCGCTCGCCGGGGTCACGCAGAACGGCAACGAAGAGCTCTTCGCGGCGCTCGACGAGCAGCTCGATCGCGCGGCGGCGGGCCTGTGCTAGGGGACCCCTAGCGCACGTCGATCCACACCCGCCGGTGATCCGAGCAGCCCACGAGCTCCGCGCCCGCTTCACCGGGCGCAGGCCAGAACACGCCGGCATCGACCACCTCGAGCGTCTTCGAGGGCAGCACGTAGTCGGTACGCAGGTTTCCCGGCGCACCGCCGAGATCGGGGAAGTCGGCCGTGTCGTGCTCCGCCGGGCCCACGTGGCTCGGATTGGCGCCGCCGTCGCGTAGCGCGGCCGCCTCGGCGCCGCGCGAGCTCGGCACGGGCAGCGGGGCCACGCGCGGGTGCTGGAGCAGCCAGCGCCCGATCGGATCGCCGCTCGAGTCGCCGTCGTGGGGGTCGGCGTTGAGATCGCCCGCGATCACGAAGCGCGCGGCCGGTCCGAGCGTGGGGGCCAAGTCGGGGCCGCCGTCGAGCAGCTGCGCCAGCAGGCGGATCTCGTCGTGGTTGCGCAGGCCGTTGCGATCCTCGGGCCCGTCGAACACCGGCGGCACCGGATGCGAGGCCAGCAAGTACAGGCGCTCCTCGCCGATCGATACCGGCACGACGCAGTGGTTCTTGGACGACAGCGGCAGCACCTGGAGCGCCTCGGGCGAGTACCAGTCGGAGGGCTCGGGCGTGGCGGGGTCGTCGGGCAGACGCGCGCCCTCGACGTCGTGCCAGCGCAGCTCGCCGAAGCAGCGGATCCCCTCTTCGTCGATCGGCGGCCGCGAGAGCACGACCATCCCGTACTGACCGGGGAACTTCCCGTAGCCGAGCGCATCGCCGGGCCCATCGGAGCGACCGTCGCGGTCGAGGTCGAACCCCGAGGGCTCCCCGGTGTTGGTGGGCGGCACGAAGCGGTGGGGGTACACGAGGCCCTCACCGCCGCCGGGCTGCGGCACGGCGAGGTAGGAGCGCTCGAACCGCGCGAGCGCCTCGGGATCGCGATCGACCTCGAGCAACAGCACGAGCTCGGGTCGCACCGTCTGCAGGATTGCCGCGACCGACTTGGCGCGAGCGTCGGTGCCCTCGGCGAGCTCCGCCCGCAGCTGCCCCGGGGCTTCGCGGCTGAGCGAGGTGTTGAACACCGCGACCCGCGTGGGCGCCTTTGCTGGTGTCACGGCCACGGGCGGCTTGGGCTCGGGCTCGGGCTTGGGCTTGGGCAGGGGCTGGCGCGCGGGCTCGGCCACCGGCTGGGGCACGCGCTCGACCTTTGGTGCCACCCTCGGGTCTGGCGGCACCTGGCGCGACCCCTCGCAGCCTACGAGCAAGCCTGCGGCGAGCACCCAGGGCCCCCGCCCGCCCACGCCACTCGCTCGCCCGCGCATCATCGCCATCGTCATCGCCCGGCCGCCGCGCTCAGGGGCTCGGCGCCGCGAGGCCGCCTCCGCGCAGCCGCTCGGCCCAGGCCTCGAGGTCGTCGAGTGATTGCACTGCCGCCCCCGGACTGGCGGCCACCAGCTCGACATGGACGCGCAGCTGCTCCCGCGCGCGACGCAGGCGGCTGCGCACGGTGCCCTCGGGGATCGCGAGCACCTCGGCGAGCACGGGCCCGCTCAGCTTCTCCACGTAGAACAGCTCGAGCACGATCTGCAGCTCGAGCGGCAGGCGGCGCAGCGCGGCGAGCAGCAAGCCCTCGTCTTCCTCGCGCACCAACAGCCGGCTCGGGGACTCGCCGAGATCCATCGCCGAGGTCACGCCAAAGTCGAGGGCGTCTCGTTTGTGGCGGCGGCGGTAGTAGTCGTAGAGCTTGTTGTGGGCCGCGCGGAACACATAGGTGCGGAAGCTCGACTCCCCGCGAAAGCGCTCGGCATTGCGCACGCACGCGAGAAAAGTCTCTTGCACGAGGTCCTCGGCGCCATCGGTGACCTTGTTGCGAAAGAAGCGGTAGAGGCCAGCGAAGTAGCGCTCGAACAGCACCGTGCCCGCCTTCGCGTCGCCGGCTCGCCAGCGCTCGAGCAGCTGGAGCTCCTCATCCGCCTCTTCGCCCACTGCAAGCATGTCTAGCACGGGGCCGGGTCGGGTGAGGCGCCGGCGCCACGAAAAGCGTGATCGATGGGGCGGCCGCTGCGTCTCCCGCCGGCATGAAGCGCTCCGCCCTCGCCCTCGGTCTCGCCCTGATTCCCACGACCACCCTGGCGGCCGAAGAGGTACCCGCCCCCACCGCGGACCAGCTCGGCCAGATCTGCTACGCCGACGGCAGCCAGCGCCGCCTCACCCCCAAGGACGCGCTCTGGCTCGCTCGCATGATCCATGGCGAGACCCGCGGTCGCCCCAGCCAGGCCGATGCCGAGGCGATGCTGTGGTCGATCGCGCAGCGCTCGTTCATCTGGGCGTTCCCCAAGTGGGAGCTGAGCGAGCTGGCGTGGACCTACTCGCAGCCCATCAGCCCGGCGTGGCGGCGCGAAGGCGTGAAGTGTGCGAAGTACTACGCCCCCGGCTTCACGGGCACGATCGCCGAAGAGTGCAGCGAGAAGCGCGTGCAGCTGCGCGAGGAGTACGGACGGATCGCGTGGGATGACATCAGCGTGGTGGCGCGCCGAGCGGTGCTCGACTTCGCGGCCGGAACCCTCGCCAACCCGGTTCCGGGCGCCGTGGGCTGGTTCGCCCCCGGTCAGTGGCGCAAGCAGGATGCCAGCGGCAGCAATGCCAAGACGCACAAGGTGAAGCTCGCGGAGATCGACGGCAACGTCTACTTCGAGCTCTCCGCCAAGCCGGACACGCGCGACTGGACGACCGCGGCGGTCACGGTGGCGGGCCCCGGCCAAGCCTGCTCGATCCGACCGCAGCCGTCGCCGCCCAAGGCCACGCACGAGCCTGCGCTCGGCTCGTGCGAGTCGGCGTACACCTATCACAAGCAAGGGCGCGTGGCCTCGTGGACCACCGACGCGAGCGGCGCGGTCGACTCGCTGACGCTCGAGGCGACCGGCCGGACCCACCGCGTGTGCGACGACGCCTCGGGGATGATCTACCGCGGGTCCGCGACCGATCGCTACGTGGAGGATGCCGCCGGTCAGAAGATCCGCTTCGTCGCGACCAAGGTCGAAGCCGAGCGTACCGAGGTGAAGATCACCCACGGTCGCCTCTTGCCCGCCATGCTCGAGGGCAACCGCCGTGTGGTGATTCGAGTCAAGCAGTGAGCGAGTCGCGTTGGTATTCTCGGGGCTCGGCGCGCTGGCGCCCGAGCACGAGCTCCATGCCTGGTCCCGAGCCTCCCCAGGGTGCCGAGCCTACCCGCGATTCCAACGCGACCTTCTCGCTCGCCGACGGGCTGCAGCGGGCCGATCACCTGCCCGATCTGCAGCTCGGCGTGGCGCAAGAGCAGGTGCGTCGCGCGTTGTTCGGGGTGCGGCTGGCGGAGCACCGCGTCGATCGCTTCACCCTGCTCGAGTCGGTGGGGCGCGGCGGCATGGGCGAGGTGTTCGCCGCCTACGATCCGCAGCTCGATCGACGCGTGGCCCTCAAGCTGGTGTCCGCGGCCCGGCGGGCCCGCCGACGCCACGGTCGCGACGAGCTCTTGGCCGAGGCCCGGGCCATGGCCAAGGTCTCGCACCCCAACGTGGTCCCGGTGTTCGAGGTGGGCCTGCACGAGCCCGAGGTGGGCGAGCCCTCGGTGTTCCTCGCCATGGAATTCGTGCGCGGCAAGACGCTGCGCGCGTGGCTGGAGCAGGCCGAGCCCGACTGGCGTCGCATCGTGCAGGTCTACCGCGAGGCGGGTCGCGGGCTGGCGGCGATGCACGCGGCGGGGCTGGTCCACCGCGACTTCAAGCCCGACAACGCGATGATCGACGACGACGGTCACGTGCGGGTGATGGACTTCGGCCTCGTCCACGATCACGAGCTCGCGGGCGAGCGCCACGCCACCGCGGCCGAGCTCGGCGAGGCGCTCGAGCAGCGCACGCGCAGCGGCACCATTGCCGGCACGCCGGCCTACATGGCGCCCGAGCAGCTCGAAGGCCACCGCGTCGATCACCGCAGCGACCAGTTTGCCCTGTGCGTCGCGCTCTACGAGGCGCTGTGGGGCCACCGACCGTGGCAGGCGGCGTCGGTGGCCGGACTGGTGGAGGCGGTGCTCGACGCCGCGGGGCCCCCCGCGCCTCCGCGCAGCCCCGTGTCGCTACGGATCCGGCGAGCCATCTTGCGCGGGCTCGCGCGAGATCCCAACGATCGCTGGCCCAGCATGCAGGCGCTGCTGCAGGCGCTGGGCGACTCACCGCGGCGCGCGTGGGGCCGCCTGGGCGTGCTCGTGGCCGTGCTCGCGAGCGGCGGGGCGCTGGTCTGGGCTCGCACGGCGGCCCCCGAGCCGTGCCACGCCGCGGGCGCCGAGCTCGACGCGGTGTGGAACGACGACGTGCGTCAGCGAGTGCGGTCCACGCTCGCCTCGTTCGATCGGCTCGACGCGGCCGAGACCAGCGAGCGCGTCACGACCGCGCTCGACGGCTACGCCAACGAGTGGCAGGGCATGCGCCGCGAGGCCTGCGAGGCCACCCACGTGCGCAACGTGCAGTCCGAGGCGATGCTCGACCTGCGCACGATGTGCCTCGATGCGCGGCTCGCCCAGGTGCGCAGCCTGACCGAGGCCTTCGTCGCCGCCACCGATCCCACGACCCTCACCGAGGCCACGCCCGCCGTCGCGGCGCTGCACAGCGTGGAGGCGTGCGGCGATCTCGAGGCGCTCACGGCCGTGGTGGCGCCACCCGAGGCTCCGGCCGATCGCGAGCGCCTGGCCGAGCTGCGCGAGCGCCTGGCCGAGGCCCACGTGGCGTACGACATCGGGGCTCACGCGCGAGGTGCTCCGCTCGCGGCCGCGCTGGTCGAGGACGCGCGTGCGCTGGGCTACGCGCCGCTGCTGGGCGAGGCGCTGCTGCTCCACGCCAACCTGCTCCACGAAGGAGGGGAGCCGCGCGCGGCCGAGACACAGCTCGAGCAGGCGGCCCTGGCCGCGGCCGATGGCGCCGACGATCTGCTGTTGGCCCGCATCTGGGCGCGACTGGTGCTGGTCCGCGGGATCGCGCTCGGAGAGGCGCGCGAGGCCCTGATCTTGCGCACTCCGCTCGAGGCCGCGCTGCGACGCGTGGGCAGTCCCGCGGCCGTGAAGGTGGAGGGGCTGGTGAGCGTGGGCCAGGCGCATCGCGTGCTCAAGCAGCTCGAGCCCGCCCGCGCGGCGCTCGACGAGGCCGAGGCCCTCCACGCGCGCGAGCTCCCCAACGAGCAGCTGCAGGGTGCCTCGATCCTCACCGCGCTCGGCCAGCTGGAGAGCGACCTCAACAACCACGACGCTGCGATCGCGCTCGGGGAGCGGGTGCTCGAGCAGCTGCGCCGAGCGCTGGGCGAGTCCCACCCGCGGGTCGCACACGCTCACATGAACCTCGGCAGCGCGCTGCGGGTCGGTGGGCGCCTGGACGAGGCCGAGCGCGAGCTGCTGCGCGCGCTCGCCATCTACGATGGGACGATCGGTCGCGACAACCGCACGGGCGGGCTGGCGCTCAGCAACCTGGGCTCGGTGTATCGCCAGCTCGAGCGCGCCGACGAGGCCGGGCGCTACACCCACGAGGCCTGGACCGTGCTCGAGCGCCACGGCAGCAGTGCCGACCAGGCGATGGTGCTCTCCAACCTGGTGGCGCACTACCTCCATACCGACCAGCTGGACCTCGCGCTCGAGCCCGCCGAGCGGGCGCGGGCCCTGTGGGTGGAGCTCTACGGCGAGCAGGACTATCGCGTGGCCGTGGTCGACGGAAACCTGGCGGTCGCGCTCGCGCTCGCCGGGCGCTACGAGGAGGCGGTGGTTCGCTTCGAACGCGCGATCGCGATCCTCGACGCCACGTTCGGGGTCGATCACCCCTCGCGCTACCGCTTCGTGCTGCCGCTCTCGGACACCTATCGCCGGCTCGGGCGCTACGAGGACGCGCTGCGCATCACTCGTCTCGCATACGAGACCCAGCTCGCCGACGCCCGCACCACCCCGGCCGAGCTCGCCGACACCAAGTACTTCCTCGCGATGGCGCTGTGGGATGCGGGGGAACAGCGGCCGCGCGCGCTCGCGCTGGCCGAGGAGGCCTACGCCACGCTCTCCGTGGTGCCGGGCACCGGGAAGACCCAAGCCGAGTTCGTGCTGCGCTGGCTCGAGCCGCGTCGTGGCCCCAAGCCCCCACGCTGAGGCGCTCGGGGGGTCCGACCACTTCTCGTCAATTTTCTCGATCGCGGCGTGATCGAGCTGGCGGGGCCCGCGTCCACCCCAGCGACCATGCCCACCAACCCCGCATCCCTCACCTCCTCCCGCATCCTCGCCGTCCTCGGTCTTGCCCTGTGTGGCTATGCCGTGAGCACGCCAGCGCACGCCGGTCGCCCCACCACGCGAGACCACCGCGCGGTGCCCTCCGAGAACGCGGAGGCGCGGCCGTCGGCCGCTCCGCCGACGCGGGCGAGCCGGCCCAAGACCACCGAGGCCAGCGAGCCCGCCACGGCGGTGTCCTGTGCCTCCGCACGCTTGAAGGGGAAGGACGTGGTGGTTCGAGATCACCGGAACCCCTCGCTCGAGTGCAAGGTCACCGATGCCGAGCACAACCGCGACGTCGCCAAGCGCAAGCTCGCCGCGGCCAAGACAGCCGAGGAGCGTGCCCGTGCCGAGTCCGGCGTGCAGCACCGGGAGCTCGCGCTGCTCGATGCCCAGGTCGCGGTCATGAAGCGCGACTACGCGGCGGCCTCCGGCGCCGAGAAGACGGCGCTCGAGCGCAAGCTCAACGACGCGATCTCCTCGCTCGAGGCCAAGGCCGACCAGGCTGCCCAGCAGGTGCGCGGCAAGGCCGAGCAGGTGCGGGCCGAGGCCGAGCAGCGGGTGCGCGCGCTCGAGGGCGAGTACAAGCGCGCCACCGGCAAGGCCAAGGCCGAGGCACACAAGGCATATCTGGGGGCTCAGCGCACGCTCTCGAGGATCGAGCAGCAGCTCGTCGACCACGATCTGAAGCAAGCCGAGCGCAAGCTCGACGCGGCCAAGGCTCGCGTGGGGCAGCAGGCCCAGCAGCTCCGCGACGAGGCCGAGAAGAAGCTCGCGCAGGCCAAGAAGAAGTACGACGACGCGTCCAAGAAGCTAAAGAGCGAGCTGGCCAAGCTCGAGAACAGCCTCAAGGAGCTGGAGAAGACGCTCGGCGCCTACCAGGACCAGGCGGAGAAGGCGCTCGACGACGCGATCGGCGAAGTCGAGGACACGCTCGACGACCTGCTCGACTTCTAGGTCGGTCCACCGCGCGGCCCGCTGCACTGCTTGGGGTGCAGCGGGTCGAGCCGGGTTGCGCACCACCCCTGGCTCGTGCCAACCGTGCGCTCGATGGTCCGCAACCGCCCCGCGTTCCGAGTCCCTGGCTTCATCTCGATGCTCCGGCGCACGCTGCTGCTCGCGCTGCTGCTGCTCGCGTTCTGGCCGCCGTGGTCGGCCACCGCCGCTCCCGTTCCGCTCGGCCCGCAGCCGACCAGCCCCAGCGATCCCGAGGCCGAAGGCGAGACCGAGGGGGAGCCCGCGCCCGACTCGCCACAGGCGTCGATGCGTGCGTTCCTCGACGCGTGCCGGGCCGGCGACTACGAGACCGCCGCGGGCTTCCTCGAGCTACCCGCGGGGCGCGACCGCCACGGAGCCGAGCTCGCGCGGCGACTCGAGGCGGTGCTCGATCGCCGCCTCCCCCTCAGCGAAGCCGAGCTGTCTCCGCTGTCCACCGGCACGCGCGGTGACGATCTGCCGCGCAACGTCGACGAGATCGGCACCATCGCGCTCAACGATGGCAGCGCCGAGCCCGTGCTGCTGGTGCGACGCCTACGACCCGAGCCGCGCTGGATGTTCTCGAAGGTCACGGTCACGCGCATCGACACCTGGTACTCGCAGCTCGAGAACTACTGGCTGCTCCAGCACCTGCCCCCCCTGCTGCTGGTCCCCGGGCCTCGCGGCGTGCCGATGTGGCAGTGGATCGCGCTGCCGCTGTTGTTGGGCGTGGCCATGGTCGCGGGCTGGCTGCTCGTCCGCCTGAGCCGCTTCGTGTTTCGGCGAGTGTTCCGCTCGTTCGACCACGAGCTGCTCGTGCAGCTCACGCGGCCGCTCACCGTGATGCTCGCCCTCTCGATTGCCTATGCCGGGCTCCCGTTCTTGGGGGTGCACTCGCGGGCCGAGTCGTTCGTGTTCGCCAGCCTGCACACCGGCTTCTTGCTGATGGTGTTCTGGGGGCTGTGGAGCGTGGTCGACATCGTCGCCGGCCTGATGCTGCGCTCGCCCTGGGCCATCGAGCGTCCGTCGTCGGTGGGTCTGGTCCCGCTGGGGCGGCGGATGTCGAAGGTCGTGGTGGTCGCGCTCGGGCTCGTCGCCGTGTTTGCCGACCTCGGCTATCCGGTCGCCAGCATGCTCGCGGGTCTCGGCATCGGCGGCCTCGTGGTCGCGCTGGCCGCCCAGAAGACGGTGGAGAACCTGTTTGGAGCGTTCTCCATCGGGGCCGATCAGCCGTTTCGCGAGGGCGACTACGTGCGCGTCGGCGACATGGAGGGCACCGTGGAGACCATTGGCCTGCGCTCCACTCGCTTTCGCACGCTCGACCGCACACTCGTCACCGTGCCCAACGGTCAGCTCGCCGACATGCGCATCGAGTCGATCTCGGCCCGCGATCGCACCCGCCTCACCTGCACGCTCGGGCTCGTCTACGAGACCACCCCCGACCAGCTCCGCGCGGTGCTGAAGGGCTGCGAGGAGGTGCTGCGCAGCCACGCCAAGATCTGGGACGAGACCATCATCGTGCGCATGGCCAAGCTCGGCGACTTCTCGCTCGACATCGAGGTGATGTGTTGGTTCCAGACCACGCACTGGCTCGAGCTGCGGCAGTGCCGCGAGGAGGTGCTGATCGGCTTCATGGAGGTCGTGTACGCGGCCGGGACCGCATTTGCGTTCCCGACCCGCACCGTGCACCTCGCCAAGTGATTCGCCGCGGCGCGCGAGCTGCGGCCCAGCGATCCCGCGGGCGGCCACATGATGCTGTGCACCACGCCCGCGGTGCGCCATCATGGCCGCGATGGAGCGCCGCACCCCCAAGCGTCCCGCAACGCGTCGTCGCCCGCCCGCCGCGCCGGCCGAGCTCGAGCCCGAGTCCGACGACGACCGCTTCGCGCCGCACCGCGGCCAGACGATCGATGCGGTCTATGTGATCGGTCGCGCCGTCGAGCTCATCATCGCGCGCCCACGCGAGGTGGTCGGGGTCATGCTCGCGAGCGTGGCGCTCGCCGGGGCACTGCTGTTCGCGCTTGGCGCGGTCGGCGTGATCAACAACCCGCTGTGGACGGCGGTGGGGATCGACGGCGTCATGCACCCCGTCAGCCTGATCGCGCTGGTGGTGCTCGGCTGGTCGTGCGCGCTGCTGCTCCAGACCCCGCTCGTGGGCTCGGCCATCGAGGTGCACGCGAATCGGCGCGGGCTCCATGCCGAGTTCATGCGCCGCGGCATGGCCAGCTTCTCCACCCTGGTGCTCGCCAGCCTCGCGATGCTCGGGATCTCGGCGGTGGTGATCACCATCGCGCTTGCGCTACAGCTCGCGGTCATCCAGCTCGCCAGCCTCATTCCGGTGCCCTTCGTGATGGTGATCGTCACCTTCGTTGGCATGGTCGTGATCCTCGTGACCGCGCTGCGCGTGATCACGGCGTTCAGCCTGGTGGTGCCGATCATCGTGGTCGAGGGGCTGCCGCTCCGCGACGCGCTCCAGCGCAGCTGGGCGATCGGGTGGCCCAACAGCTTCCCCATGTTCCTGGCGCTGGTGCTGCCCACGCTCGTGGTGGAGGCGCTGATGTTCATCGTGGGCTTCCTCCCCGCCTTCGTCTCGATCCCCTTTGCCGTGGTGGCGGCCACGGGCGTCGCGCTCTACGACAGCGTGCTCGTGCCCGTCGCCTACGTGGCGATCCGCGAGTACGTGGATGGCCTCGACCCCGCCCGCCTCGCGGCTCGCCCCGGGCGTCGCTAGTCGACCACGGGGCCGCGGCTCGCGGTATGCTGGTCGCGCTCCCGATGCGCCCGCCGTACCGCACCCTCGTCTCCTTCGTCGCGCTGGTCGTACCGGCGTGCGCTCCCGAGTCCGACCCCGCCCCGGTCGAGATCCCCGCGGCGGTGCAGCGGGCCTTCGACGCACGCTGCGTCACCGACGGCTGCCACGACGCCACCACGCGCGCGGGCGGCCTCTCGCTCGACGCGCTCGACAGCCCGCGCATCGTGGGTGGTGCCTCCGCTCAGAGTCCGCTGCCGCTCGTGCGCATCGGTGACCTGGGCGGCAGCTACCTCGCGATCAAGCTGCTGCCCGACGACCAGCTGCCCGCGGGGGCGGTGCGCTTCGAGGACCGCATGCCTCGCGACGGCGTCGAGGCCGAGGACGTCGACGACGTCAACACCATCCTCGCGTGGATCGCCGGCTTCGGTCCCTCGGCCAGCGACGGCGGCGAGCTCACCACGACCAGCAGCGGCACCGCCGAGGGCTCGGGCTCGGGGGCGAGCGGCGACGGCGACAGCACGACCACCACCGGCCAAGATCCGAGCGGCCCCGGGCCCACCACCAACTCCGGCGGCGGCCCCACGCTCCCCGGGTGCCACGTGGAGGAGGTCACCGAGGGCGCGGTGGCCGACCCGCTCGACAAGGGCGACGTCGCCGGAAAGATCCCGCAG
>JBFIJN010000180.1:0-15882 GCA_041600735.1 Nannocystaceae bacterium | reverse complement strand
TCGATGAGGCTCCGCGCTACCCGCAGGGCGCTCACGAGGTTGCCGGACTCGGCCAGGAAGACGCCGTGCAAGCGCGCGCGATGGAGCCCCAGCGGGCCCAGCAGCTGCGCGCGCACGAGCGCGCCGAGGCCACCCTCCGCGGTCGCCTGGGCGCTCCAGTAGCTACAGGTGGTGTAGACCACGGCGTCGACGTGAGCCGGATCGACGCCATGATCATGCAGCAGCGTCGCGGTCGCGCGCCGGGCCAGCGCGAGCGGGCCGTCGCTCGCCACCGCGATGCTCGCAAAGCCCTGCTCGCGCAGCTTGGCGAGCAGCGCGGGGTCGACCCGGTCGGCGAGCGCCGGCTCGAGCGGCTGCAGCTCTCCCAGCGCATGACCGAGACCCGCGAGGTAGAGGGGGGGCGAGCGCATGCGTCGGTCTCAGGTCTTGGTCAGCGCCACCGCGCTGAACAGGTAGTTGCCGCCGATGCCGATGAGCAGCAGTCGATCGGCGGAGCGCACCGCCTGCTCTTCGACGAGGGTCGAGAGCGCGATGAGCTGGTCGTAGGCGAAGCTGTGCCCCATGCGCTCGACGTTGCGCGTGAACGTGCGCTCCATCGGCACGCCAGCGAGCGCGGCGAAGTTGCGCAGCACCTGGAGGTTGAGGTTGGCGGGGACGAGCCAGTCGATCTCGGCGGCGGTGATCCCCTCGGCCTCGTAGGTGGCCTTGCACGCGCTCTTGAGGCCCTCGGAGAAGCCCTTGAGGAAGCCGAGGATGTCGCGCTCGGGGGAGATCTCGTGCATGCGCGGGAGGTAGTGGTGGCGGATCGCCCCCAGCGCATAGCCGTCGTGGTCCTCGCGGCTGACCAGGCCACACGCGACGCAATCGCTGAACACGGACAGCCGCCCGCCGAGCACGCGAGGGGCGCGACGCTCGTCGAGGATGTCGGCGCCGAGCAGCAACACGTTGTCGATGCCGCTGGTGGCGATGAGGTTCTGCGCGGTGAGCAGCGCGGTCGAGTAGTTGGTGCACTGCCCGAGCGTGAGCCCGAGGGGCAGCGCGTTGTGCAGGCCCGCCGTGTGGGCGAGCGCGGCGAGGTCGTCGTACTCGGTGTAGGACTCGAAGGTCGAGGTGAAGAACACGACGGCCCCTACCGCCGCCGGCTCGACGCCGGTCTGCGCGAGCACCTGCTGGACGCACTCGACGTAGTAGTCGCGCGCGGGCGGCTTCAGCACGGAGTAGCGACGCAGGCCGAACGTGCGCAGGTGCTGGGCCTCGTCGGGCGCGAGGTCTTCGATCGGGTGCCACGTGCCGTGGCGATGCACGACCGAGGAGATGAACGCTCGGGAGCTCATGGGCGGGGGCTGCTCGCGGGCAGGGGTGCGGGCAGGGATGAGCGCTCGGCGAGGGCGCGCCGGTCGACCTTGCCGCTCGAGTTGCGCGGCAAGGCCTCGACGAGCTCGTAGCGCGCCGGGAGCATGTAGCGGGGCAGCGATTGCCCGCACGTGCGGGTGAGCTCGCCAAACACGGCTCCGCGCTCGTGCTCGGCGGGCACGGGGTCGAGGACGACATAGGCCACGATGCAGGGGCGCGGCTCGGGCTCGAACACCGCGGCGGCCTCGATCACCGCGGGGTGCTGCGCCAGCCGCAGATCGACCTCTTCGAGCTCGACGCGATTGCCTTGGACCTTGACCTGGTTGTCGATGCGCGAGTGGAAGTAGAAGTCGCCGTGCTCGTCGAAGAACACCAGATCCCCGCTGCGGTACCATCGCTCGCTCGAAGCCCCGGTGGGATCGGGCACGAGGCGCGCGCTCGTCTGCACGGGATCTTGGTAGTACCCGTGGAACAGGCACGGTCCCTTGAAGTAGAGCTCGCCGAGCTGGCGTGGCTCGCGGATCGGCCGCCCTTCGCCGTCGAGCACGAGCAGCTCCACGCCGAGCAGCGCGCTGCCGAAGGACACGCGACCGTCGATGTCGGCGATGCCCTCGCCGCCGCGCACGTCGTCGAACTGCTTGAAGGCGCACAGCATCGCCTCCGAGGGGCCGAAGATGTTGATCACGCGGCGCAGGCCCGCGCCCTTGCATAGCTGGCGCAGCGCGGCCGGGCTGAACGCCTCGGCGCCGTAGAGGATGCTGTGCAGCCCGCTGCCGGCGAACAGCGCCTCGGAGCGCGAGCGCAGCGTCTCTCGCCACAGCGAGGGCACGCCTTGCATCTGGGTGACCTGCTTGTCGCGGAGGTAGGCGGCGAAGCCCGCGGGCTGCTGCAGCAGCAGCACGGGGACCTGGACCAGCGCGGCGCCGTTGCCCAGCGCCATTCCCAGATCGACGATGGCAAAGTCGAACTGGAGCGGGGCGACGGTGCCGATGCGATCGCTCGGCTTCACCTCGACGCGCTCGAGCCCGCGCAGGGCCGAGACCGCGCCGCGATGGCTCATCATGATGCCCTTGGGCTCACCGGTCGTGCCCGAGGTGAAGATGAGGTAGACGAGATCTTCGGGATCGAGCGCTTCGTGGGCCCGCGCGGGGCCGAGCTCGCCGCGCAGCTCGAGCGCGCCCGCGGCCGACACGCTCCCGGTGATGGGCGCTTCGGGGGCGCCCGTGCCCACGCCGGGCTGCGTGAGCACGAGCCGCGCCGCGACCCGCCGGGCCACCTGGTTCTTGCGGCTGGGCGGGGTATCGGCGCTCACGTTCACGAACGCGATCCCGCGGCGGGAGCAGGCGAGCATGAGCGCGATGGCATCGGGGCACGGGTAGAAGTCGAGGACGGCAAAGTCCCCCTTGCCGAGCCCGGCCGCGCCGAGCACCTGCGCGTGGGCCTCGACCCGAGTCGCGAGCTCGGCGTAGCTCCAGCTCGTGCGCGGGCCGACGAGCGCCACCGCCTCGGGAGTGCGGTGCGCGGCCGCGAGCAGGTACTCGTGGAACAGCGGCGTGGGGGCAGTGGCCATCATTCGTCCTTGGCGAGCGCGTGGGCCTTGTTGTTGCGCGCCATGAGCTCGAGGAACGTGCGCACCTGCTCGCCGTCGCTGCGCAGCTCGAGCAGCCGCTCTTGGTTGCGCCGCAGCTCGAGATCGATCGCGTAGGGGAAGCGCAGCGATCCGAGGCCGAGGTTCTCGTGCACGGCGGCGCTGGCCGCCTCTTCCACGAGCGCGTGCGGGGCGGAGGTCTTGGCCACGATGCGCAGCCCGATGCGGTGGAAGCGAGCGGGGACCGAGGGATCGACGTTGAGCATCCCGCGAATGTCGAGACGCCCGCCGCTCTCCACCCGCAGCGCATCGAAGGTGATCCCGCGGCGCTCGGCCTGATCTTGCAGGCCGAACAGCAGCTCGCTGACGATCGCGGTGAGCAGCAGCTCTTGTGGGTTGAGCCCGCTGTCGAGCCCGACCATCTGCTTGGCCTGATCGATCGTGATGTCGTAGCTGCGCTCGGCGGGATTGAGCGCGGGGCCCAGTCGCATCGTGGCGCGGGCCTGGGTGGCGTACTCCCACGTGAGGTTGGCTTGCACCGGGCAGCGGCCCGAGCCAAGCGCCTGGGCGGCCGCGAGGGTGGCCGGCGGCGGTGTCGACAGCGGCGTGACGGTGGCGGGCCCGCTCCCCGCGGAGGTCTCGAGCTCGATGGTGTAGCTGCCCTCGTCGAGGAAGGCGCGGTGGTTGGGACTGAAGCAGGTCACGAACTGCGAGAGCGCGCGCATCTGGTCGTCGTCGCCGTCGCACTCGACCTCGATCGCATAGCGGAGGTCCTCGAACAGGCGCGGTGCGTGGCTGTGCTCGGCCGTGTCGCGGTGGCGGACGGTGCCGTGCACGCCGACGCGGAGACTGGTGAGGCTGATGCCGCGCGCCGAGTAGCCGTGCGCGTGGGTGACGAGCACGCACGCCCCCAGCGCGGCGATGGCGAGCTCCTCGGGGGTGGGCGCCTCGCGAGCGGGGCGCTGGCCGGGCTCGGCCTCGACCTTCCACCCTCGTGCCATGCGAATGGTGCCGTAGTGCGCAGTGCGAACGTCGACCAGCGCGCTGCCCCGCTTCCACTGGCCGACCACGTCGAACACGATCGGCGCTTCTTCAGGGTTCTCGTTGATCTCGTGGACGAGCTCCGAGACCCCGCTGATGTCTAGACCGTTTCTCATTGGAACATCTCTCTTGCGAAGGGCGTGGGTTGCAGACGCGGTGGCTCAGAGCTTGGCCAGGGCTTGGTCGAAGTCGGCGATGAGATCGTCGGCGTCCTCGATGCCGACCGACAGCCGCACGAGGCCGGGCAGGATGCCGACCTGCTGGCGCTGGCGCACGGTGAGGAAGCTGTGCGAGGTGTTGAACGGCAGGCTCACCAGCGACTCCACGCCGCCGAGGCTCGTGGCCACCGCGGGCAGCTCGAGGTGCTCGAGCAGCGCGAGCGCGGCCTCGTCGCCCCCGGCGACCTCGAATGCGATCATCCCGCCCCAGCTGCTGGGGCAGTAGTCGTAGAGCCACGGGTAGGGGTAGCCCTCGAGCGAGGGGTGGTGCACCCGCTCGATCTTGGGGTGCTGGTCGAGGTAGGCGGCCAGCGCCTTGGCGTTGCTGTCGTGGGCGCGCATGCGGGCGCCCAGCGTCTTGATGCCGCGCTCGAGCAAGAAGCAGGTGAAGGCCTCGGCCGAGCCGCCGAGCTTGAGCATCTGACTCCAGATCCGATCGACGTACTTGCGCGAGCCCGAGGCCACCCCCGCGGTCACGTCGCTGTGACCGTTGAGATACTTGGTGCAGCTGTGGATCACGATGTGCGCGCCCAGATCGAGCGGGCGGCACGCGTAGGGCGACAAGAACGTGTTGTCGACGACCAGCAGCAGGTGCTCTTGCTTGGCCAGCTCGGCGAGCTTCACCAGCGGCGCGGCCTTGAGCAGCGGGTTGGTGAGCGACTCGAAGAACAGCACCTGGGTGTCGTGGCGAATGGCCGCGCGGATCTCGTCGAAGTCGATGGGATCGACGAACGTGACGTCGCGGCCGAGCTGCGGCATGTCTTCGCGCAGCAGGTTGTAGGTGCCGCCGTAGACGTCGCGCGCGCTGATGATGTGGCCGTTGCGGTTGGTGAGCGCCAGCAGCGTGGTCGCGATCGCGGCCATCCCCGACGAGAACACGACCGCGCTCTCGGCGTTCTCGAGCGAGGCGATCTTCTCTTGTACCGCCCACTGGTTGGGGCTGCCGTAGCGCCCGTAGATCGGCACGTCGCGGATGTGTCCCTGCTCGAAGGCCCCGTAGGTGTGCTCGGAGAACAAGAACGTGCTCGACTGGAAGATCGGGGTGCCGACGGCCCCGGTCACCGGATCGACGTAGGTACCCGCGTGCACGCACTTGGTGGACACGTGCGCGCTGCCGGGGACCAGGCGCTGCTCCGCGGTGCGCGGCCCCGGTACTCGACCTCGCTCGAGGTTGTTGGACCAGTCGAGCTTGCGGCTCGGGCTGGCGGCGGTGCCGATGGCCTTTGCGCGGCCGCGGTTGGTGTTCTCAGCCATGATCTAGCTTCCCGTCTTGCAGCAGGGGTGATGGTTGGGTCGTCGGCGCCCCAAGGAGGCGGCGGAGCCGAGCGCCGAGCGAGGCCGCGTGGTCACCGACCAGGGCCGTGTAGTGGTCGCCCGGGACGCGCTCCCAGGCCATGGTGGAAGGCAGCGTGCCGAGGTGCTGGCGCAGCGGCTCGAGGTGGCGATGGAGCGTGGGGCTCCCCAGGTCCTCGCACTCGAGCAGCAGCGCGGCGAGGCCCGGCGCGGGCGCGAAGCGATAGCCGAGCAGGGCCTCGTCGTGGGCCGCGTAGATCGCGTAGAGGCGCGTGATGTCTTCGAACGAGGCCGCCGCGAGCGCGGGATCGTGCGCGCATGCGGCCTGCCAGGCCTCGCGGAGCAGGCGCTCGCGAGGGGAGCCCGAGGGCAGCGGCGCGGGCTCGTGGCGACCGGTGGTGAGGTCGTGAAGGAACGAGCGAATGATGCGACGCGGATCGGCCGCGGCCTGCGAGAGGTTGGCCGGGGGCACCCATGGATCGATCATCACCACGAGCGGCGCATGGCCGCGCTCGCGCAGCAGTCGACGGCCGATCTCGTAGGCGACGAGGCCGCCAAACGACCAGCCCACGAGGAGCGAGGGCTGGTGCTCGGGCAGCCGCGCGACGTAGCTCTCGGCCATCGCGTGGATCGAGCGCAGCGGCGCGGCCTCGCCGTGGGCCTGGAGGCCCAGCACGGCGACCGCGGAGCCCAGCGCGGCCACGAGCGGCCGATAGCACAGCACGTCGCCGCCGATCGGGTGGACCAGGGTCACGGTGTGCGGAGCCTGGGGGGGCGTCAGCCAGATCGCGTGCGATCCCCGGGCCTTGGGTGCGTGCGCGAGCGCTTGCTCGAGCGCCTCGGCCAGCGCGCGCGCGGTCGGCTGCTGGAACAGCGTGGCCAGCGGCAGCCGCACGCCCCAGGCGCGCTCGATCGCATTCACGAGGCGAGCCGCGGTCAGCGAGGATCCGCCCAGCGCGAAGAACTCGTCGTCGAGGCCGATGTCGTCGCGTCCGAGCACCGCGGTCCAGATCTCGAGCAAGCGAGCCTCGCGGGCGGTGGCGGAACGCGCGGGCCCCTTGCGCGGCTCGGGCCCGTCGTCGCGGGCGGCCAGCGCCTTGCGATCGATCTTGCCGTTGTGCGTGAGCGGCAGGGAGCGCAGCACCACGATCGAGCGCGGGCTCATGTACGGCGGCAAGTGCTCGGCCACGCGCTGGCGCAGCTCGACGATGAGCGCGCTCGGGTCCTCGGGCAGCGCCTCGACGAACACGGTCAGGGTGTAGCGACCCGGAGCTCCGCGCACGATCGCCGCGACCGAGTCCACCGCGGGGTGATCGGCCAGGCAGCGCTCGATCTCTCCCAGCTCCACGCGAAAGCCCCCGAGCTTGACCTGCGCATCTTGGCGCCCCAAGAACTCGAGCGTGCCGTCGGGCCAGTAGCGCGCCCAGTCGCCGGTTCGGTACATGCGCTCGCCGGTGCATGGATCGACGACGAAGGCCGCGTCCGTCGCCGCGGCATCGCCTTGGTAGCCGGAGGCGAGGCCGCGCCCGAGGATGTAGAGCTCGCCCGCCACCCAGTCGGGTCGATCGCGCAGCCGCGAGTCGAGCACGCGGAACTGCTGGTTGCGCAGCGGGTGCCCGTAGGGAACGCTGACCCACGCCGCGGGGAGCACCGCGGGGATCTCGAACAGATTGGACCAGATCGAGGCTTCGGTGGCGCCCCCGAGCGAGATGCAGCGGGCCCGTGGCGCGAGCTGCTGCACGCGAGCCGGCAGCTCGAGCGGGATCCAGTCGCCGCTCAGCAGCACCAGGCGTAGCTCGGGGAGCGCGGCCTCGGCTCGGTCGAGCGCATACTCGGCGAGCAGCGCGAAGTAGGCCGGCACCGTGTTCCACAGCGTGACCCCGTGCGCGCGGGCCAGCGCGTGCAGGTGCTCGGGGTCGCGCGCGTGCTCGGCCCGCGGCAGCACCACCGCGCCGCCGACCTCGAGCACGCCGAACACGTCGTACACCGAGAGATCGAAGGTGTACTCGGAGACCGCCAGCACGCGATCGTCGGGGCCCACGTGGAAGCGACGGTTGACGTCGTCGATCGTGTTGACCGCACCCGCGTGCGGGATCATCACGCCCTTGGGCTCGCCGGTGGTCCCCGAGGTGTAGATCACGTAGGCGAGCTCTTCGTGGTGCTCGAGCGAGGTGGCGAGGCGGGTGAGGACGGCGCTGGAGCCCTCGCTCGCGGTCTCGCTCGCGGTCTCGATCACGAGCGTCGGGTCTTCCCACCACGTGGCCGCCGCTCGAAGCTCGTGCGCGCACAGCAGCTGCGCGAAGCCGGCCCGCGCGGCGATGCGGCGCAGGCGTGACGGCGGCGCCTCGGGGCTGAGCGGCACGTACACGCCCCCGGCACACAGCACCCCCAGCATCGCGGCGAGCTGCATCCAGCCCTTGGGGGCGAGGATCGCCACGGGTTGGCGTGGGGCATGGCCGGCGTCGAGGAGCGCCTGCGCCACGCCGAGCGCGGCCGCGAGCAGCTCGCCGTAGGACACGGTCGCCGTTGCCGTGATCACGGCCGCGCGCTCGGGGTGCTGCCGCGCTTGGGCCACGAAGCCGGCGTGGAGCGCTCGTCGGGGGACGCTCGCGTGGGTCTCGTTGACCTGTCGACGCACGGCGAGCTGCGCGGCGGGCAGCGCCTCGATCGCCGGCTCGCGCCACTCCCGGCCGTCCTGCGCGAGCCGCTCGAGTCGCTCGCGATAGGCCTCGAACATCGCGTCGAGCACCCCCGCGGGGTACAGCGCGTCGCGGGTGTCCCAGTGCAGCACCAAGCCGGTGGCGGTCTCGAACACCTGGTGATCGAACGAGACCTGCGGGGTCTGAACCGCACCCCCGCGCCGCCGCCAGCCCAGGCGCTCCAAGAACAAGCGGTCGTCGCCCTGGCGCGAGGCCCCGAGCATGCTGGCGAACACCACGGGCATCGAGGCCCCGGCCCTGGTTCCCCAGCGGCGATTGAGCTCGCGCAGCACGGCCACGCCGCTCACCGCTCCGTGCTCGAGGTCTTGGCCAAAGCGTCGCTGGAGCGCCTGCACGCGCTCGTAGAAGGCCGCCGGGGCGCGACCGTCGTACTCGAGCAGCAACGTGCTGCTGAAGTTGCCGATGATGCGCTCGACCTCGGGGACGAGCGCGAGTCGCTGCCCGTACATGAGGTTGAGGGTGAAGTGCAGGCTGCGGGACCAGCGGGCGAGCACCTCGCAGAAGGCGGTGCACAGCGCCATCGAGGGCGTCACGCCGTGCTCGCGGCAGCGGGCCTGCAGCGCCTCCCAGCGCGCGGGGTCGAGCTGGAGGGTGCGCCGACGCATCGTCGCCGGCGGTGGGTCGCGCCGCTGCGGTAGCTCGGGCGCGCCGGGCAAGCCGTCGGCGCGCTGCTCCCAGTAGTGCCAGGAGCGCGCGTAGGCCTCGCTGCGCTCCATCGCCGCGAACGCCCGTCGATAGTCGCGATAGTCGTGGCGCAGCGCCCCCAGCGACTCGCCCTCGTAGAGGGCGCGCAGCTCGTCGGCAAAGATGTAGCCCGACAGGCCATCGAACACCAACAAGCGCCCGAGCACCAGCACGTGGAATGCGTCGTCGCCCACGAGCACATCGATGCGCAGCGGGGGGCCGCTCGCGAGCGGAGGCAGCAAGCGCTCGAGCTCGGCGCGATGCTGCTCGATGCGTCGCTCGGCCTCCGCCCTTGGGTGCCCGCGCAGCTCGTGAACGTGGACGATGGCCGAGTCGTCGCGCCCGACCGCCTGCGTTCCATCGGCCAAGAAGCGCCCACGCAGCATGCCTTGGCGCGCTGCGAGGGCCTGCACCGCGGCGATGAAGCGCGGCACGTCGAGCTGCGGGGTCTCGTAGGCCTCGAAGAAATAGGCCGGGCTGTGCAGCGTGAACGAGCCGTCTTCGCCGAGCCAGTAGGCCTGCTGAAGATCGCTGAGCGGGAACGGCTCGTGGGGATCCTCGGGTTCTTCAGTCGTCGCGGAGCTCGTGGGCTCCGCGGGGCTCGCGATCGCAGGGCTCGTGGCCAGCAAGTGCGCGACGACGCCATCGAGGGTGGGATGCTCGAACAGCAGCGTGCCGGAGACCTCGGCCCCCAGCGCTTGGCCGACCTGCTCGGCCAGCGCGACCGCGAGCAGCGAGTACCCGCCGAGCTCGAAGAACGAGGCCTGCGGCGGGACCTCGCCGTCGAGCTCCAAGGCCGCGACCCACAGCGGCTCGAGCTTGCGGCGCAGCTCCACATGCGCGGGCGCGCTGGGCTCGCTGGGCTCGCTCGTCGCGTGCAGCCGCAGCACGATCGAAGCGGGCCTACGAAAGGTAGAGCCCTCGATCGGCGAGGCCTGCAGGCGGTCGCCGTGCAGCGCCGGAAACTCGCGGAGCAGCGCGCCGAACAGCGCGTGGGTCTGGCGCGACGTGATCTGCTGCCCGAGACACGCGTGGGCGCCGAGGCCAAACGACAGCAGCGGCCGGCGCGGTCGCATCGGGTCGAAGCGCTCGCCGTCTTCGAAGATGCTCTCGTCCCGGTTGGCGCTGGCCAGCAGCAGCTTGAGCGGGGTGCCCTTGCGCAAGGCGTGGCCCCCGAGCTCGGTGTCGCGGGCGGCGACGCGCACGGTGTCGTGCTGGGCGGGCTCCCAGCGCGCGGCCTCTCGCACGAAGCGCTTGCACGCCTCGTCGTCGTGGCGCACGCGCTCGATCCACTCGGGGTGCTGCACGAAGCACGACATGGTGTTCCCGAGCGTGGCCACCGAGGTCTCGATACCCGCGGCCAGCGTGAGCGAGAGCAGGCCGAGCGCCTCCTTCTCGGACAGGCGCCCGGCCTCCACGTGCCCGCGCAGCACGGCGAGGGCGGTGGGCTCGGGACCCGCCGCGTGCAGCTGCTCGCGCAGGTAGCCCCAGATCTCGCGGCGATGCTCGGCCACGCGCGAGAAGTCGCCGCGGCTGCCGTCGAGGTGCTCGGCGAGGTAGCGCACCCGCTCGCCCACCCAGTCGGAATCGGCGAGCGGCAGCCCGATGAAGGCGGTGCTCACCCGCTGGGGCAGCGGCGTGGCGATGTCGGCCATGAACTCGAGCTCGTCGCGCCCGCGCAGGCTCGAGAGCAGCGCCTCGATCTCGCGCTCGGCCACCTCGGCGAACCCGAGGTTGCCCTCCTGCCCGTGCAGCAGCGCGGCCAGGTGCGGGCGGAGCCGGGTGTGCTCGGGGCCGTCGAGGTCGAGCAGCGTCTCGCCGAAGGCATCGCGGCTCGTGCGAAACGGATACTCGACGGTATAGGCGGGGCTCGTCAGGCACGTCTTGATCTCGGCGTGCCGAAAGACGCACCACATGCGAATTTCCTCGGACCACCACACGGGGTCGGTGCGGCGCAGCCGTGCGTACACGGGCCACGGATCCCGACGAAAGTCGGGTACCAGGAAGTCGATCGGCCGCATCGAGGAAACCGGGGGCGCTACGATCTCTAGCCACCAAAGAAGGTTGCGTGGATGTTCTCCATCGTGGAGACCGAGTCGAGCGTGGTCTGCTCGAGCTGGAGCGGCTGGCCGCGGACCTCCTCGATGAACGTGATGAGCTCCACCACTCGAAACGAGTCGAGCACCCCCGTGTTGAACAGGTTCTGATCGGGGGTGACCGAGCCCGGATCGACGGCCTCATTCGTCTGGGCCAAGAAGACTCGTAGCTGTTCGAAGAACTTCGACTTGTCCATGCTTGCGCTCACTTGGCCACGGGCGGCTAGAGGAACTTCCGATTCGCGAGATCGTCGGGGACGACCAGGCCCAGCTTCTCGAGCTTGGGGCGCGTGGCCCGAGCAAAGCGCTGGCGCGCGTCGTCGTTGCGGAGCCGTCGCAGCCCCCAGCGCACATAGGCCTTGGAGCGCTTGGAATCGGTGCGGCCGAACAGGTCGAGGGTGGCGGGCCACATGCGCTCGAGCGCCGCTTGGGCCTCTTGCAGCCCCGCGGGGGTCTTGCACATGTCGCGGATGATGCGAAACCCGTGCGCGATGTGGCCGCGCTCGTCTTGGAGGATCTTGGGGGTCATGTCGGCGATCGGCTTGTAGCTCGACTCGCCGAACTCTTGGATCTGCGCGAACGCGGCGGCCTCGGAGATGAAGCCAAAGAAGCCGCGCTCCACCCATGTGCCGATGTTCTTCACGATCTCGTTGTCGAACAGCTTGCGTTCACCCATCGACTGCTCGACCATGTAGGTCACGTCGACGCCGAGATCCGCGAGCACCTTGGCCCCGAGCAAGTGGTGATCCATCTCCTCGGCCGCGTGCTTGCAGCACACGTACTTCTCGAGCGGATCCTTGGTCATCGGGTAGAAGATCTTCGCGTAGTCGTCGGCGCCGGTGGCCTCGCCCTCGGTGTGGACCTCGAGCTGGTGAATGACCAGCTCTTGGTACTCGGCGGGCATCTCGCGAAATTGCTGGGGATTGGCGACGCTCGAGGGCTCGAGGGGATCGGGATAGTTGATCACTGGATTCCTCCGTCATCGCGGACGGCCGGGGGGTCGACGAGGATCGGGAGCGAGATCGGTGTTGCGGTTGCGGTCGCGGTCACCGGGGGCGGCGGGTCGTGCAGCGGAGACCAGATGAACTGCTTCCAGTAGCTCTCGGCGACCTCGATCCAGGTCTTGAACAGCGCCTCGCTCGCGCGAAACTCGTTGAGGTTGACCAGCAGCCAGCTCAAGATCGCCTGGCTGTCGCGGCAATCGCTACAGTGGCCCGAGGTGCAGCAGAAGTTGATCGTCTCGCAGTCGGCCGCCCAGGCGTTGAAGCCGGGGAGCACGGGGTTGCCGTTGAGCAGGCGCTCTGCGTGCTGTGGGTCGTCGACGCTGAGGCTCGGGCACACGTCGTAGCCGAAGCGCCCGAAGTGCGAGCGGCCGCTGACGAGCGTGTGGATGAAGTAGGGGTGGCTGAGCACGGCCTCGGGGAACAGCTCGCGCACCCGCAGCGCCTCGGCCTCGAGTCGCGGGGCGTTGGCCATGTGCAGCGGGTCGTCGCTGCCATACTTGCTGTAGAAGTTGAAGCTGACGCGATTGCCGTTGTCGCGGATGCGGCGCACCGTATCTTCGATGTAGGGCAGGCCGTCTTCGGTGATCGCGTAGACGAAGCAGGCGCGAGGATCCCCGCGATAGTTGAGCAGCGCCTGATCGAAGAGCCCGGAGAAGCGAACGCCGCCGGGCTTGATCGCACGCAGCTGGTCGTCGAGCGGGCCGCCCCCGAACAGCGAGATCTGCACCGCGAAGCGCTCGAACCCCGCGAACGGCAGCGGCTTGAGCCCGTTGGTGGAGATCGTGACGTAGTCCATGGCCTCGGCGAAGGCCTCGAGCCGCTGGGGAATGAGCGTGGGCTCGCCGCCGATGATGATCGCATAGTTGACCCCGCGCGCGCGCTCGCGCTGGGCGAACTCCTTCACGCGCTCGAGCGAGGTCTGCTCGCGGTTGTTCTTGTCGAAGTCGTGGCCAAAGAACCAGCAGCCGTCGCAGCGAATGTTGCACGCGTTGGTCAGCAGGTACTCGGAGGCGCGCACGCTGCGGGACAGCGACTTGAGCGTGCGGAAGCGCTGGAGATAGTCGGTGTCGCCGCCCAGGACCCCCAGGATCGCCCGCTCGGCCGCCGTGTAGCGAGCTTCGTGGATCGGAATGTTCATCGGAGCTCGGCTAGAGGAACTTGCGGTTGGCGTGATGATCGGGGACTCGCAGGCCGAGCTCTTCGAGTCGGGGGACCATGCGGGTGATGAAGCGCTGACGCGCTTCTTCGTTGGAGTACTGTCGCAGCCGCCACTGGAGGTACAGCTTGGAGCGACGCGACTCCGAGCGACCAAAGGTGTCGAGCGCCACCGCCCACCAGCGCGTGAGCGCGGCCTGGGCCTCGGCGAGGCCTTCCTCGGTGCGGCACAGCGCGCGGATGATGCGCAGCCCGTGGGCCACGTGCACGCGCTCTTCCTTGATCACCGAGGGGCACATCTGCGCGATCGGCTGGTAGCTGCTCTGCTCCATCTCGAGCAGCACGTCGAGCACCGCGGCCTCACCGAGGAACGAGAAGTAGCCGCGCTCCGTCCAGTTGTCGATGCGCTTGACGGCCTCGGTTGCATAGAGGTTGCGCTCTTGCAGCGGGGTGTCGAGCATGAAGGTCGTGTCGTGACCGAGCTCGTGGAGGACCGCGGCGCCCTTGCGGTAGTGGTCCATCTCCTCGGCCCCTCGCTCGCAGCAGACCTTCTTCTCGTAGGGGTCGTCGGTCATCGGATAGAACAGCTCGATATAGTCATCCGCCCCCGACAGCTCGCCCTCGGTGTGGATCATCATTTGATGCACCACGAGCTCGCGGTACTCGTCGGGCATCTGCGCGAGCTCTTCGGGTCCTTGGACGAATTGCTTGGCGCCCGAGAGCACCTGATCGACCAATGCACTGTTCTTCATGCACGTTCCTCATGCGGCCATCATGGACGGTTTTGCGCGGACGACCCATCCACGCGCACTCGCGACTAACACGAGTCGCAAGGAGCGACATCGTGCTACTTCGTGGCCGCGAAGGCACAGGAGTCTAGCATCTTGGCTCGCTTGGCGCCGTCATATCTCTAGTGGGTTAACTCGCTCGATTCGGGGAGTGGGCGTTTTCGCGCAGGCCCGGCCCGGCTTGGAGAGCGGCCGCGGCCCCCCGACGGAGCGCCTAGATCGCGTAGTGGGCCAGGACTCGCTCGATCCGCCCGGCCGGGTCGATGAACAGGACGTCGGCAACCCGCCGGTCCTCCATACTGCGAAAGTAGAGGGTGATGCTCGTCTCGCCACGTAGGGCGTCGATGAGCTCGAAGTGGAGATCGGGGTACTTGTCGAGCGCGCGCGCGAAATAGTCGCGCAGGGCTGCCTTGCCGCGCACCTCACTGCTGCCCAGGATCGCTGCGGCTACGGGGGATGTGAGGGTGGCCGTGTCGCTGTACTCGGCCATGATCTCGTCGAGATCGTGCGAATTCCACGTTGCGATGTGCTTGACCGCAAACGCTCGGACTTCCTCATCCGTCACGGGGCGTTCGTAGCATGAGCCGAATCGCCACGAAACGAAAAAGACCGCTCACGCGCGGTGAGTCACGGGGTGGAGCCGGGTGGAGCGAGCCAGGCGTCGACCTTCGCGAGGTCGCGGCGGCGCCCGGGCATCAGCTCGACCAGTCCGGCCCGTGCTTGCTCGCCCAGCCGCTGGGCCCGCTCGGGCTCGCGCCGTGCGGCCTTCAGCGACCGCGCGAGCTCGAAGCGCAGCAAGGCGAGCTCGCCAGCCGGGGCGTCGTGGGTCTGCGCGGTCTTCAGCGCCTCTTCGAGGGTGTGCAGCGCGGCCTCGAGGCGCCCGAGCTCGCGCTGGGCCTCGCCCTTGACCCGGCGAGCGTCGAGGGAGGAGAGCGGACCCGGGGCGCGGGCGTCGAAGATCTGGATCGCACGCTCGGCCTCCTTCAAGGCATGCTGCGGATCGCCGACCTCGAGCATCAGCCCGGCAACCATCGTGGCGTGGTTGCCGTGGTCGGGGTGATCGGGCGGGAGCCGGCGCGTGGCGGTCTGCTGGGCCTGCTGGGCCAGCTCGAGCGCTTCTGCGGCGCGCCCTTGGTCGGCGATGGCCAGCGAGAGGTTGCGCATCGACTCGGCAACTTCCGGATGGTCGGGCCCGAGCTTGTCGAGCCGCACCTGTAGCGCTTCGCGGTGGAGTCGCTCGGCGGCCTCGGGCCGGCCGAGGTTGCGCTGCACGACGGCCATGTTGGCGAGCGAGCGCGCGGTCTCGGGGTGGTCGTTGCCCAGCACCACGCGCTGGAGCTCGAGCGTGCGCTCGAGCGCGATCTCGGCCTCTTCGTAGTGCCCCTGCAGGAGCGAGAGCAGCGCGAGGTTGGCGTAGAGTCCGGTCATCCGCGGGTGCTTGGGCCCCAGCACGCGCTCGGTGAGATCGGCCGACTCCTGCAGGTACTGGCGGGCGTGGTCGAAGTCGCGGCGCTCGGCGTAGGCGCTGCCGAGGTTCTGGAGCGCCACCGCGAGGTTGGGATCGTCGGGGTCGGTGGCGCGCTGGAGCTCGACCATCTTCTCGAACAATGCCTGCGCCTCGTCGTACCGCGCCTCGCGGATGGCCATGACCGCGAGCGTGTTGGTGATGCCCACCTCGAGCTTCGGGGCGCCCCCGTGGCGCTGCACCAGCGCCTGCGCGATGCCCAGCCACTCGCGGCCCGACTCGTAGAGTTGCTCCTCGTAGCCGAGCTGGTAGCCCATGTCGACCGCGGCCATCGCCGCGCGACGATCGTCGCCGGCCGCCAGCGCGTTGCGGAATGCGTCACGCAGCATGATGACGCCCTCGGGCAGGTCGAGCGAGCGCTGCGCGCGGGCGGTGACGTGCTCCACCTCGGCGATGATCGGCAGGTAGCCGGTCTGT
>JBFIJN010000179.1:0-15893 GCA_041600735.1 Nannocystaceae bacterium | reverse complement strand
GGGCCTGCTGCGTCGGCGACGGCGTCGGGCCGCCTGAGCCATCGACCTCGGCGCGATCAACTGCGGCGCGGTCGCACGCGCCGCAGGATCTTCGCCGGCATGCTCCACAGCAGCGTCGCGCCCGGATACCCGAGCGCGCGCAGCACCCCCGCGTAGGCGAAGAACGCCGCCGTGATGACCACGAGCAGCACCCCCGCGAGCACGAGCGTGGAGGCCGTGCTCACCCCCGCGCGCGCGAGCCCCAGCGACGCGCCTTGGTACCCGCCCCACGCGACCGCCCCGAGCACCGCGTTGGCCAGCAGCAGCGTGCCCAGCCGAACGAAGCGGCGCGGCGCGGGCAAGGGGCCGATCACGCGCGCAAACGAGATCCGCAGCACGAGCAGATTGACCACGGCACCCAGCCCGGTGCCGAGCGCGATCCCAGGCGCCCCCAGCTCGCGATACGTGAGCGCATTGAACCCGATGTTGACCACCACCGCCGTCACCGAGGCGAGCATCGGAATCCGCGGCCGGTCGACCCCGTAGAACGCGGGCGCCAGGATCTTCACCAAGCTGTAGGGCACGAGCCCGAGCACGTACGCCTGCAGCACCAGCGCGATCGCCTCGGCATCGGCGAGCGACGTGTGCCCGTGGCGATAGATCAGCACCGTCACCGGCACCGCGAGCACGAACAGCCCCACCGCCGAGGCGCTGGTGAGCATCAACCCCGCGCTCGCGCTCTCGGCCACCCGCTCGGCGAGCGCGCCGCGATCGCCCTTGGCGGCCTCCTCGGACACGTGCGTGGTGGTCACCGTCCCCAGCGCCACGCCGAACACGCCGAGCGGCAAGAAGAACAGGCGAAAGGCGTAGTTGATCTGAGCCACCGCGCCGTCGCCCAGCACCCCGGCGAACCCGGTGTTCACGAAGACGTTGACCTGCACGGCGGCGAGGCCCACCACCGCGGGTGCCATCAGCAGCGCGATCCTGCGCAGGCCGGGGTCGCGCCAGGCCCCGCGCAGCCGCAGCGCGGGCCGGTAGCCGAGCCGCACGAGCGAGGGCAGCAGCATCCCCGCCTGGGCCACGCCCGCCGCGAGTGTGCCCACGCTCCACACCAGCACGCCGTGCTCCACCGAGCCCTGCCACCACCACACCGCGATCCCGCCGAGCATGCTCACCACGTTGAACACGGCGGGGGCGAGCGCGGGCACCACGAAGCGGCGCTGCGCGTTGAGCATGCCCATCCACACCGCACCCAGGCTCACGAGCGCGAGGATCGGCATCATTACCCGCGTGAGCTCGACGGTGAGCGCCACCTTGTCCGCGTCGCCGCCGAAGCCCTGGGTCATCGCGATCACCAGCGCTTCGCTGAAGATCATGCCGAGGCCGGTGAGCAGTCCGGTGAGCACGAGCATCACCGAGAACACGAGGTTGCCGAGCGCGTAGGCTCGCTCGCGGCCCTCATTCTGGAGCGCGGCGGTGAACGTGGGCACGAACGCGCTCGAGAGCGCGCCCTCGGCTAGCAGATCGCGTAGCAGGTTCGGGATGCGGAACGCGACCGTGTACGCATCGGCGACCGCCCCCGCACCGAACAGCGCCGCGAACACGACCTCGCGACCGAGCCCCAACACGCGGGACCCGAGCACGGCCGCAGACACGCGACCGGTGGAGCGCAGGGCATCGGGCACCAGGGGGATGGTGGCCCGGGGCGGGCTGGGGTCGAAGAAACCGGCGAGGAGGGACTCCGTGAGCCGTTTACGCGCGTGCGCAAATGGCGCTAGTTGGCGGCGAGCCGCGCCCGCGCTTCCATCAGCGCGAACCCCAAGAGGTTCAGCCCGCGCCACTTCTCGGGCCGGGTCGCACGCGGGTCATCTTGCGCGAGCCCGATGCCCCACACGCGATCGACGGGGCTCGCCTCGACCAGCACCTCGCCCGCCGTGCTCTGCAGGTAGCGCGCGAGCGCGGGGTGCTGCGAGAACTTGTGCACGTTGCCTTGCACGACCACCTCGAAGCGCGCGGCCGCCCATGCGGGCTCCGAGAAGCCGGCGATGTGACGACCATGCGCCTTGGCATCGGCGGGGCCGTGCGCGGCGAGGATCGCCGCACGGTGCTCGGCATCGCCAAACAGCTCGGCCTTGCGCGCCATCATCCAGTGCTCGGCGGTGAAGTAGCGCTGGCCGTCGACTTCGAACGGCGACGGGAACCACTGGCTCAGCACCCACGAGCCGACGGCGCCGTCGACCTTGGGCGTGTGCCCCCAAAAGAACCCGTAGCGCGGGCGGGCCCCGGCCCGGAGGGCGGCGACGAGGAACTCCGTGTCGCGAGCGTCGAGCGCATCGACCATGCGGAGCAAGGGTATCAAGGGTCGGGACCCGAGCCCCGCCTCCCCTGCGCGCGCGGGGCCTGCGAGTCGTAGGCGGCTGCCGCGTCGAGGCGCGCTCGGGCGCGTGCCCGGATCGTACGCTCGCGTAACGCTCTGACGCGAGGCTCGTTGATGGGGCTGTCCCCACCGGGAGCGCAGCGGTAGCCGAATGAGCGCGCTGACCACCGCGCCCCGGTGATGCAGGACCCTCGAAGAAGCGGAGACCCCATGTCTCGAATGATCCGTAGTGCCATTCCCCTCATCCTTCTTTCCTCTCTCGCGCTCGCGTGCGACCAAGAGCCGAGCGCCACGTCGAGCGTGCAAGCCAACGCGGCCTTGCTGCTCGAGGCGCACCCGGAGCTCACCGTGACGAGCGTCGACGACGACCCGCGCCGCCTGGTCGTCGCCGCCGACGAAGACGACGACACGTGCGTGTACGCCAATGAGACGCTCCTCTGCATCGCGGGGGCCGTCGACGACGAGGACGACGACGAGTCGCCCGCGCTGGGTCTCACCACGCCCGAGCGTGATCGGCTCGAGCTCCCCAATCAGGAGTGCATCTACGTCGATGGCTATCTGTACTGCAGCGGTGGCGGCGGTGGTGGCGGTGGCGGTGGTGGTGACGCCTCTGGCGACTGCGGCCCCTGCCGGCCTCGCGCGAGCTCGCCCACCGGCTACGCGGAGTACTGCCCCGGCTGGGGTTACGTGGCCTGCGAGCCGTAGCGCACCCGCGAGGGATCAGCGGACGCGAGCCGTCCGCTGATCCCCGCGCCCTTCGGCCGCTCTCACTCGCCGCCGAACGGCTGGTCGTCGCAGAACGCCGCGAAGCTGAGGTCATCGATGAACCAGCCGCGCTCGAACCCGCAGCATGCGTCCAGCGTCTCGTAGGTGAAGCGCAGCTGCCCCTGCTGCCCCTGCCACGCCGCAGTATTGATCGTGATCGAGTCCCAGTCGTCGGCAGCCCGGTCGGTGACGAAGTTGCAGAACGGCTGGCCGCCGGCGCCCTGGCAGTCGACCAGGCTGATCCAGCTCGCGCCGCCGTCGACCGACAGATCGATGCGCTTGCCGTCTACGAACGCGCCCTCGTCCACGTTCCACGAGATGAACGTGACCTCGGCCGGCACCACGCCCACCGCGGTCAGCACCTCGGAGTCCTCGGTCTCCTCGCCCGGATACGGGGTCTGTCGGTTGCCGTCGGTGCCGTAGACCGGTGCATTCGGGAATGGGATCGCGACCGAGCCCGGGTCTTGGCTCGGCGGCGCGGCATCGTAGAGCCGCCAGTCGGCGGTGCCCGAGATGCTGTTGACCGTCCAGTTCGCGACCCCCACCGGGTCGCTGAAGTCGCTGAAGTCGGTGTAGCTCTGGCAATCCAGGCACTGCCCGGCTTCGCAGTACGAGCAGCCCGCGCCGCCGGGGCAGTCGCCGCACAGATCCAAGCCGGTGGAGGCCAGGCGGTCGCGGCAGTAGCCCACGCCGTCGCACAGGTCGGCGCCGTTGCAGTCGTTCTCGAACGGATCGCCGCACGCGGTGTCGGCGGGCATCCCCATCAGCGAGCACTCGCCCGAGGCCGCGCAGAAGGCAGTGCCGCACTCGGTGCCGTAGGGCGTACAGTCGGAATTCTCGGCGCACACGCACTGGGTGGCGATGTTGAGCGAGTCGATGAACCAGCCCTTCTCGAAGTCGCAGCAGTCGTCACCGGTGTCGTAGCCAAACTCGACGCGGGCCACCTGGCCCTGCAGCGGTGCGGGCACGGGGATCTGCACGAGGTCGAACACCGCGGGATTCTGCTGGAGCGACGGCTGGCAGAACGCCCAGCCGGGGTCGATCGCACAGTCGACCAGCGTGTCCCAGGTGAGCCCATCGTCGACCGAGACGCGCACGGTCTTGTTGTCGGACAGACCGCCGCCCTCGTCGACGTTCCACGACAAGAAGATGATCTCCGCGGGCAGCACGGTGGGCGAGGTGCGGGCGTACGAGACCTCGACCTCGGCGCCGGGAAACGGCTCGACGCGGTTGCCGTTGCTGCCCAGCACCTGGCCCACGAACCGCGAGGGCCCGGCGAGCTGGCTCTGCGGCGCCTGACGGTGCAGCCCCCAGCTCCCCGTCAGCTCCCAGCCCTCGATCGAGCGCGCAGTGGTGAAGTTGTTGACCGGCGCAAACACGTTGCACTCGCCACAGGCGCCCGCGGTGCAGGTGCACGCCGCCTCGCCGCAGCCCTGGCACACGGAGCCCTCGGTCGCGAAATTGTCGCGACAGTTGCCCGCTCCGTCGCAGCTGTCGGGGTTGTTGCACATACCCTCGGCCCCGTCGCCGCAGGGAGTGTCGACGGGCAGCGCCAGCGCTCGGCAGACGCCGTCGTCGAGATTGCACACCGCGGTCTGGCACTCGTTGACGGCGAAGTCGCCGCACTCCTCATCACTCGTGCACTCGACGGTGGGGCCGGTGCTGGTGCTGGGGTCGGTCGTGGGGTCGGTGCTCGAGCCGGTGTCGAGGCTCGTGCTGCCCTCGCACTGGCACGCGCCAAAGCCACTGCCGTCCGCGACGCACACCTGGGTGCCCGCCTCGCCGCCCGGACACGGGCACGTCATCGTCTGGCCGGGCGTGCAGGCGCCCGCGGTCTCGGTGGAATCGGAGCCGCTGCTGCTCGAGCCGCCATCGCCCGAGACCACCGGATCATCGGGGCACCCCGGCAACAGCAGGGACAGCGGCAGCAGCAACACACGAGCGCGAGTCAGTGGGGGAAGGTAAGCCATTGCCCGCGAGCGTAGCCGCAACGGGCCGCGGGGCAAAACCGAAATGGTCCCGCGCTGCGATCAGGCCGGGCTCCGCTCAGCCAGGGCCGCGCACCGCCGGCGATCGTGGCCAGCGAACCTCCATCAGCGTGAGCCCGCACGCAGGCGCGGTCGTGCCTGCGCGCGCACGATCCGGACGGGCGAGCAGCTGCGCGACCGAGGCGCTCGCGCGCCGCCCCAGCCCCACCTCGACCAGCGTGCCAACCATGATCCGCACCATGTTGAACAGGAAGGCGCGCCCATGGACGTCGATCTCCACCACGTCGGGACCCTCACCCGGCGTGCCGCCATCCTGACCGCTCGGATCGAGCCGCCCGGCGTCGCCCAGCGGCCCCAGCGGCTCGGCCCCCCAGCGCACGGCGACCGCATCGATGGTGCGCTCGGTGGTGCGAGCCTGGCAGCCGCGGCTGCGAAAGCCGGCGAAATCGTGGGTGCCCACGAACGCCTCGGCGGCCCGCTGCATCGCCGCGGGATCGAGCCGTCGCCGCAGCGGCCAGTGCCCGCGCGCCAGCGGGTCGCGAGCCTCGGTGCAGCGGATGCGATAGCGGTAGTGCTTGCCGTCGTTGCCGCGGCGCACGTCCACGGGGCCCCCGTCGTCGGCGTGCTCCTCCCACGCCGCGCTCACCGAGACATCGAGCGGCAGCCCGCCGTTCAGCGCCCGCGCCACGCCCTGCGGCGGGATCGGCAGCGGCCCTTCGAACGCGACCAGCTGCCCCCACGCGTGCACGCCCGCGTCGGTGCGCGAGGCTCCGCGCGTGGTGATGGGCTGGCGGTAGAGCCCGGTCAGCGCGTGCTCGAGCGTGCCCTGCACGGTGCGAATCGGGCCCGCCGCGTTCGCCGGCTGGCGCGCGAAGCCATGGAATCCCGCGCCGTCGTAGGCCACGCGAAGGAGTGTGCTCACGGCCGGGCAGGCTAGCGCACCTCGACCATTTCAGCAATGGAATCAACGGCTTGTGCAGGCGCAGCGGGGCCTTGCTAGGGTCCGCCGCGACCGGGCCGCAATCCGTGCTCCGGCGTGCCATCAGGAGGAGTCATGCCCAAGATTCTCATCATCGGCGCTGGCGGAGTAGGCGGCGTAGTCGCCCACAAGTGCGCGCAGAACCCCGAGGTCTTCGAGGAGATCGTGCTCGCGAGCCGTACCAAGGCCAAGTGCGATGCGATCGCCGAGCAGGTCCAGCAGCTGCAGGGAAGGACGATCACCACGGCACGAGTCGACGCCGACGACGTGGCCGAGACGGTGGAGCTGATCGAGCGCGTGCGCCCCGATCTGCTGCTCAACGTCGCGCTGCCCTACCAAGATCTGCCGCTGATGGACGCGTGCCTGCAGACGGGCGTGGACTATCTCGACACCGCGAACTACGAGCCCAAGGACACGGCCAAGTTCGAGTACAGCTGGCAGTGGGCCTACCGCGAGCGCTTCGAAGAAGCGGGCGTGATGGCGCTGCTCGGCTCGGGCTTCGATCCGGGCGTGACCAACGTGTTCTGCGCCCACGCGCGCGACCACCTGTTCGACACGATCGCCACGATCGACATCCTCGACTGCAACGGCGGCGACCACGGCCACGCGTTCGCCACCAACTTCAACCCGGAGATCAACATCCGCGAGATCACCCAGCGCGGTCGCTTCTGGGAGGGCGGCGAGTGGATCGAGACCGATCCCCTCTCGCAGAGCATGATGTTCGACTTCCCCGAGGTCGGCCCGCGCAAGGCGTTCCTGCTCTACCACGAGGAGCTCGAGTCGCTCGTGCAGAACGTGCCCGGGCTCGAGCGCATCCGCTTCTGGATGACGTTTGGTGAGGAGTACCTCACCCACCTGCGCGTGCTCGGCAACGTGGGCCTCACCAGCATCGAGCCGGTGGAGTTCCACGGCCACAAGATCGTGCCGCTCCAGTTCCTCCAGGCGCTCTTGCCCGACCCGGCGAGCCTGGCCGCGGGCTACACCGGCAAGACCTCGATCGGGTGCTTGGTCGCGGGGACCAAGGATGGCAAGCCGCGCAAGGTGTTCATCTACAACGTGTGCGACCACGCCGAGACCTATCGCGAGGTGCGGGCCCAGGCGGTCTCGTACACCACCGGCGTGCCCGCGGTGGTCGGCGCCGAGATGATGCTGACGCGCAAGTGGCATCGCCCCGGGGTGTGGAACATGGAGCAGTTCGATCCCGAGCCGTTCTTGACCCGCCTCGGCCCCGCGGGCCTGCCCTGGCACGTGCGCGAGATGTGATCGCCATGCCCCGCGGACCGCTCGTGGCCGTGGTCACCGCTGCGCTGGTGCTCGGCGGGGGCGCGCTGGTGCTGCGCGGCGGGGGCACGCCCGCCGTGAAGCTCCCGGGGGCCTGCGAGGTGCGGCGCACGGTTCACGTGGCGTCGACCCGCGACTCCGGGATCCCCGAGGAGCTTCACGTGCACCGCTACGACGCGGCGGGGCGCGAGGTGCTCGAGCAGCGCTCGTGGGCGACGCACGCGGGCGACAGCGTGCGCTGGACCTACGACGAGGCGGGCAATCGCGTGGAGGAGGAGCGCTTCACCCCGGGGCCGATCCACCAGCAGGATGCCGACGGCACCAAGCGCGTGCTCGAACACCAGATCACGCGGCTACGGTGGACCTACGACGACGCGGGCCGCATGCTCACCCGCGAGCTCGAGCGCGACGGCGACGGCGTGGTGCAGCACACCACGCGCTATGCCTACGATGCCAGCGGCCGCCAGGTGAGCGCGCACGCCGAGTGGGAGGGCAAGTACGCCTCCGACACGGTGTTCGAATACGATGCCCAGGGTCGGCGGGTGGTCGAGCGCAGCGACGGCGGGGCCGAGGCCGTGCGCCGCTACGAGCACGACGAGCACGGCCGCGTGGTGCGAGAGATCGAGGACTATCTCGCCGATGGCACCGACGACCGCACGCTCACGCGAGTCTTCGACGAGCACGGCCGCGTGACGCTCGAGACCATCGACGAGCGCGGGATCGGCGTGCAGGAGATCCACTTCACCTACGACGACGCAGGCAATGTGCTGACCCGTCGCGAGCGCCAGCCCGACGGCGAAGTGGAGGTGCTCGACACCTACCGCTACGACTGCTGGGCGCTGCGCGACGGCCTCGCCGTGGACGAGCGCGGCGCGCCGCCCTGAACTATGCTGCGGCCGCCGTGTCTACTGCGCTCGCCCTGCCCCATCCGGCTCCCGACCTCCCCCTCGACCAGGTCCCCACGCCCTGCTACGTGGTCGACCTCGGGTTCCTCGACGCAAACCTGAAGGTGCTGGCCGACGTGCAGGCCCGCAGCGGCGCGCAGATCCTGCTCGCGCTCAAGGGCTTTGCGATGTGGAGCGTGTTCGAGCACGTCGCCAAGGTGCTGCCGGGCGTCACCGCGAGCTCACCCGACGAGGCCCAGCTCGGGCGCGAGAAATTCGGCGGACAGGTGCACGCGTGCTCGCCTGCCTATAGCGAGTCCGACTTCGCCGCGCTGCTGCCGATCTGCGATCACATCGTGTTCAACTCGCTCTCGCAGTGGCGCCGCTTTGCCCCGGCCGCACGGGCCCACACCAAGGCCACCGGGCACCGCGTGGAGCTGGGTCTGCGCATCAACCCCGAGCACTCCGAGGTCGAGGTCCCGCTCTACGATCCGTGTGCACCGCGCTCGCGGCTGGGGGTGCGCCGCGCCGAGCTCGAGGGCGTGGATCTCGGCGAGCTCGAGGGCCTGCACTTCCACAGCCTGTGCGAGCTGGGCTCCGATGCGCTCGAGCGCACGCTCGGCGCGGTGGAGGAGAAGTTCGCCCCGTTCATCGCGGGGCGCCGCTGGGTGAATTTCGGCGGCGGGCATCACATCACGCGACCCGACTACGATCGCGAGCGCTTGGTGCGGCTGGTCCAGGGGTTTCGCGAGCGCTGGGGCACCGCGGTGTTCCTCGAGCCGGGCGAGGCCATCGCGCTGGGCACCGGCGTGCTGGTCGCCTCGGTGCTCGACGTGATCCACAACGAGGTCGACATCGCGATCCTCGACGCCTCGGCCACCGCGCACATGCCCGACGTGCTGGAGATGCCCTACCGCCCGCAGATCGTGGGTGCGGGCGAGCCGGGGAGCAAGCCGCACCTCGTGCGCCTGGGCGGGCCGAGCTGCTTGGCGGGGGACGTGATCGGTGACTATGCGTTCGATCGCCCGCTGAAGATCGGCGACAAGCTCGTGTTCATGGACATGGCCCACTACACGATGGTGAAGAACACCACCTTCAATGGGGTGCGGCTGCCGTCGATCGCGACCTTCGACCCGATCCAGCGCAACGTCACCGTGGTGCGCCGCTTTGGCTACGAGGACTACGCGGGGCGGCTGAGCTAGCCGCGAGCCGCTCTACTTGCGCCCCACCGCCACCAGGCGGTGCGCGCCGGGGCCGTAGGGGCGCCCGTCGAGGCCGCCGTAGAGCTTCACGTCGGAGAGGCCCGCCCAGTTCATGCGCTCGCGCAGCTCACGGCCCGAGTACAGCGTGTGCTCGAAGTCGAAGCGCTGCACCTCGTTGCCGCGGATGAGCAGCCACTCGCTGCGGGCGCGGCCCCAGTCGTCGTGCACCTCGACGCGCTGGATCAGCAGCGACCCGTCGCGCTCGCGCGTGGGCTGGCGGTTCAGCGGCAGGTGCTCGGCCAGCGCCTCCTTGCCCACCATGTCGAGCACGATCACGCCGTCGTCGCTGATGCTCTCGACCATGTTCTTGAGCACGCGCATGTCGTCGGCCTGGATCGGGAAGTAGCCGAACGAGGTCGCGAGGTTCACCGCCAGATCGAACGCGCCGGGCTCGACGAACTCGCGCATGTCGCGTTGCACCCAGTCGATCGCCACCTTGGCCTCGTTGGCGCGCGCCCTGGCCTTGTCGAGCAAGAAGCCGCTGAGGTCGACCCCGGTGACCTCGAGACCGGCCTTGGCGAGCGGAATCGCGTGGCGACCGGGGCCGCAGCACAGATCGAGCGCACGCCCCGACGAGACCCCGGTGAGCTCGAGCAGCTTCTCGACCTCCGCTTGGGCGCCGTCGAAGTGGTCGGGCGAGAACATGACCGGGTACATCCGCGCCCAGAAGCCCTCGTCGGTGAACCAGTCGCTCATGCGGCGATCATGCCACGGCGCGGGGGTTCCGGGCGACGTTGGGGGCGCGAATGGGATACCGTAGGATCACGAGGTGACGATGCGTGGCAGAGCAATCGCGGGGGCCTGGCTGGGGCTCGGGCTCGGACTCGGGCTCGGCTGCGCCGACGCGGGCAGCGACGAGAGCGGGGCGGGCACCAGCGCCGCCAGCGTTGGCTCCACCGCCGGGCCCACCACGACCACCGCCCCCGCGACCACGAGCAGCAGCTCCGCGGCCGACACCACGGCGGCGCCGGGGAGCGAGGCGGGCTCCTCGGAGGGCACGACCGGCGAGCCCGAGCCACCCGAGGGCAGCTTCTGGGTGTTCGTCACCGCCGACGAGGGCGTCTCCACCTGGTCGATGGATCCCGCGAGCGGCGTGCTCACGCTCGAGCGCGTGCTCCCGATCGGCGCCGCGGTAGGCCCGCTGGCCTCGGACCCGCTGCATCGTGCGCTCTACGTGGGGGTCACCGGTGCGCAGCGGGCCGACGCGTTCGCGATCGATCCCGTCACGGCCGAGCTCGCGCCGCTAGGTCAGCTCGGTCTCGGGCTCAATCCGGTGTACCTGTCCACCGATCGCAGCGGGCGACACCTGCTCACCGCCACGTTCGGCGGCGACGAGCTCGCGATCTTTCCCATCGGCATGGACGGCTCGCTGGGCGGGCCCGCGACCCAGCGCTTGGGCACCGCCGAGGAGCCGCACTCGATCCTCACCGACGCGAGCAATCAATGGGTCGTCGTGCCGCACCGCACCCCTGGCTTCATCGGCCAGTATGCGTTCGACGCCGCGAGCGGCACCGTGAGCGCCAATGCGGTGCCGCAGGCGATGGCCCCGGCCGGGGCAGGCCCGCGCCACCTGGTGTTCCACCCCGACCGCGGCTACGCCTACGTCGCCGACGAATTCTCCGACTCGGTGAGCACCTACGCGTTCGATGCCGCGAGCGGCCAGCTCACGTACCTCGACACGCAGACCACGCTCCCCAATGACTTTCCCGGCGACGGCAACACCTGCGCCGACGTGCACATCACGCCCGATGGTCGCTTCGTCTACGTGTCCAACCGCGGGCACGATAGCCTGGCCATGTTCGCGGTTGACCCCGCGACGGGGCTGCTCACGGCGCTCGGGCAGGTGCCCACCGAGGCGCGGCCCCGCGAGCTCGAGATCTCGCCGCGCGGCCGCTACGTGTTCGCGGCCGGGCAGGACTCGGGGCGCGTGGCCAGCTACACGATCGACCAGGCCAGCGGGGTGCTCACGCCCGGGCCCGTGTACGACGTGGGGCCCAGCCCGCTGTGGGTGCTGGCGATCGAGCTGCCGCTGCGCTAGCGACTAGCGATGCACGACCCGCAGCGCGCGGCGCCGCGGCGAGACATCGTCCTCGTAGCGCTTGCGCTGGGCCTCGGGAATCGCATCGCCGACCCGCGCCGCGCGGGCGCTGCCCTTGGCCGTCAGGCGCATGGGATCCACCGTCGCTTGCTCCCCGTCCACCTTCTGCCACAGCTCGAGTCGCAGCCGATCGTGCGGCGTACGACCCGAGTGCCCGGCGAGCGCGAGGAGCTGGCCTTGGTGCACGTCGCTGCCGATCTCGAGCCCCACCGTGCGCAGCAGGTTCATGTAGCGCACCCGCGTGCCGTCGCGCAGCTCGAGGTCGAGGTAGAGCCCGTGCTCGGCGTGCTGATCGACCTCGACCACCACGCCATCGCCGATCGCGACCAGCGGCGCGCCCTCGGGCAGGCGATAGGCCGCGCCCACGCGCCCCTCCACCACCTCGAGCGAGGCGGGCAGCATGCCGCGAGCCTCCGGCGAGACCCGGTGGTAGCCCACCGGTGAGCGCAGCAGGGCGCGGCGCACGGGCTGGCCCTTGCCGTCGAAGTAGCCGCTGGGTGCCCCCTCGGGCTTGTAGCGAAAGTACTCCACGCGAGCCGCCGCGCCGTGGAAGCGCAGCGCCAAGATCGCGCCGTAGCGGTGGAAGCTGCGCCCGAGCCAGCGCTTCTCGACCACCACGGTCAGCTCGTCCTCGGGTCGCGTCTCGGTCATGAAGTCGACGTCGTGCGCCAGCTCGGCCGCGATGCGCCGCGCGAGCTCGGGCTTCTCGCCGGCCGCCTCCACCGCCGTGCCGAGATCCGCGTCGCGACCCAGCGTGATCGCAACGACCTCCACGTCGCTGCGCAGCGGGTGCTGGATGTTGCGCACGCGATAGCCCTCGGCCGCGTCGCCGTCGCGGCACGCTTGCAGCACGTGCCCCTCGGCCAGCTCGATCTCGAGCGCTCGCACCCCGCCCAGGCGATCCATCGCCACGCGCACGGGTGCCCCGCTGCCGCCCAGCAGGCTGAGGTCCACGTGGCTGCGGACGTTGGCCTCGATGCCATCGATCTCGGTGCCCTCGATGCCGAGGCGCAGCAGCGCGAGCCGCAGCGTGAGACCGCGGCTGAGCGTGGACTCGAGGTGCACGAGATCGTCGAGGCCCTCGAAGATCCGCACCGGGTCGCCGGTGCACGCCTGCTGCGGCGGGTCGGCCACCGGCGGCAGCGGCCCCCCCTCGTGGCCGCCGATGACGGCCGAGGGCGCGCCGCCGAGGAAGCCCGCCAGCCCGCCATCGCCGCTCCACAGGAACACATAGGCGTTGACCAGCCCGAGCACGGTCATCAGCAGCACGGTCCGGTTCCGCGCCTTGCGCTCGCCCTGCGTGAGGACCTTGCGCACGCGCCGGGGCCTGGCGGGACCCGCCGGGCCTTCGACCCGGCGGTTGGAGCTCCGTCGCGCCGGCTTGCGCGAGCGACCCGCGGCGATCCGCTCGGTGCGCGGCTTGGAGCCCCTCGGACGCTTGATTGGACGTGACACGGCGGCAGACGAGGGCGTGGATCCCCTCGCTAGCACGCGCGCCCGCGAGCCCAAACTTTTCTGCTACCTTGGCCGCCGCTCCGCTCCGGACGCCTGCGCCGTGGACCCCCTCTACCGCAGCGAAATCAACCGGGACGTGCCGCCTGCGCGCCCCGGAGAGTTCGCCCCGATCCGCATCGGCCCGCTCGAGGTATGGCCTCCGGTGGTGCTGGCGCCAATGGCTGGGGTCACGAATTACCCGTTCCGCAGCATCTGCCGCCGCTTTGGCGCGGGGCTCTACGTGAGCGAGATGATCACGGCGCGCCCGCTGGTCGAGGGCAACCGCAAGACCCTGCGGCTGGCCGGCTTCGGCGAGGATGAAGCGCTGCGCAGCCTCCAGCTCTACGGCGTGGATCCCTACTACGTGGGCCAGGCGGTCGAGCGCCTCGTGGGCGAGGGCGCGGTCGATCACATCGACATGAACTTCGGGTGCCCGGTCCGCAAGGTCACCCGGCGCGGCGGCGGGGCGGCGATTCCCATCAAGCCACGGCTGCTGCGCAACATCGTGCGCGCGGCCGTACGCGCGGCCGGAGCGGTGCCGGTCACGATCAAGTTCCGCATCGGCATCGACGATGCACACCTGAGCTCACCGCTCTCCGGCGTGATCGGCGAGGAAGAGGGCTGCGCCGCAGTGGCCCTCCACGCCCGCACCGCCGCGCAGCTCTACGACGGGCAGGCCCGCTGGGACGCGATCGCCGAGCTCAAGCAGGCGGTCCGCACGATCCCCGTGCTCGGCAACGGCGACATCTGGGAGGCCGAGGACGCGCTGCGCATGATGAGGCAGACCGGCTGCGACGGCGTGGTGGTGGGGCGCGGGTGCCTCGGCCGTCCGTGGCTGTTCCGCGATCTCGCCGATGTGTTCGACGGCCGCGAGCCGACCGACCCCCCGCGCCAGGGCGCCGTCGTCGAGGTGATGCTCGAGCACGTGGAGCGACTGTGCGCGTGGGCGGGGCCCGAGCACGGCGTGCGCATGTTTCGTCGGCACGCCACCTGGTACACGAAGGGCTTTCGCGGCAGCGCTCGCCTGCGCCACGAGGTCATGCGCGCGAGCTCCCTCGCGGCGCTGCGCGAGGTGCTGGCGGGGCTCGATCCCAACGAGCCGTTTCCCCCCGGCGCCATGCGGGTGCCGCGGGGCAAGACCGCGGGCACGCAGAAGGTAGCCCTGCCCGACGGATACCTCGATGCGCTCGACGACGACACGCCGCCCGAGGCCGAAGACGAGAACGACGGGGGCTGAGCCGCGCGCGACGCGGCCCGCTATCATGCACGGCATGCCCCGTGCGTCGGCGTCTCTCGTGCTCCTGCTCGCCTTGGGCTGTGCGCGCTCGACCGAAGCGCCGCTGATCCCTCCCGCGCCGCCGCCGGAAGCTCCGCTCGCGATCGACGATCCGCTCGAGCCTTCCGGGGTCAGGCCTCCGCGACCCCGGCCGGGCCCCTGCGCCACCGGCGGGCGCCTGTGGGACGGCAAGCCCGTCGATTGCAGCTACGAGCACGGCGGCTGCTGCTACGGCTCGGCCGCGAGTGCCTGCGCCGCCGCGGGCTGCGGCGACGAGCGCTGTCAGGTGCTCGAGTCCTATCCGGCCCAGATCCACTGCGCCCCCGATGCCTAGCCGATGGGGATCAAGCGATCGCGCGTCTATCTCGAGGAGCACTGGCTGCCGCGGCTGGGCGAGCACGCGCCGGTGCTCGACATCGGCAAGCGCGACTACACGGAGCACTATCCGCGCTTGGCGGGGACCGATCGCTACGTGACCGTCGACCTCGATGAAGCGCAACGACCCGACCTCGTGGCCGACGTTGCCGCGCCCGACTTCGTGCGCCTGGCCAGCGCGCGCCACCCCACGTACGGCGCGATCCTCTTCAACGGGATGATCGGCTACGGCATCGACACCCCCGCGACGCTCGCCGCGAGCCTGGGCAATCTCGCGACGCTGCTGCGCGAGGGCGGGCTGTTGCTGGTGGGCTGGAACGAGCGCGAAGTGGAGCGGCCGCAGCTGTTCGCGGCGCTGCAGCAGCTCGCGCTGCGCAACCGTCCGATCGACGGGCACGCGGTGTTCGAGCCCGAGGAGACCCCGGGCTACGAGTACCTGCGCCACCACTACACGTGCTGGCAGCGGAGCTAGTCGAGCGATGGCGACGGCGATGAATCGCTGGGAGCAGCACTGGTCGGCGGGCCCCGCCGAGCTCGCGCAGCGCTTCGCTCGGCTCGGGCCTCGTGGCGTGCGGCCGCTCGCCGAGCGCCTCGGCCTGGCCGCGGGCGAGCTGCCCCAGAGCCTCGGCAGCGTGGAGAACCGCGTGTTCTCGTTCACCACCGACCGCGGCGAGCGACGCGTGCTCAAGCTCTACCGACCGGGGCGCTGGTGCGCCGAGGCCCTGCGCGAAGAGCTGCAATTGCTCGAAGAGCTGCGGACCGCGGGCGTCCCCGTGGTGCAGCCGCTCGCGGGCCCCGAGGGCGAGGCGCTCGGCACCTGGGAGGGCATGCACTTCGTCGTGTTCGTGCACGTGCCCACGCTCGCGACGAGCGGCCCCCTCGGCGAAGCCGAGCTGCGCGAGCTCGGGCGCTTGGCGGCGCGCATGCACCTGGTGAGCGCTCGCGCCCCCGCGGTGCATCGCATGGACCTCGAGCCGCGTGGCTATGGGCTCGACAACCTGGCCTACCTCGAGCGGGGCGCGCTGATCCCCGCGGAGCTCCGGCCCGAGTATCTCGCGGTCGCGCGGGCGATCATCGCGGCCAGCCTCCCGCGGCTCGAGGGCGTGCCGTTCATTCGCGTGCACGGCGACTTCGG
>JBFIJN010000178.1:0-15897 GCA_041600735.1 Nannocystaceae bacterium | reverse complement strand
TCGCTGGCCACCTGACCCTCGCCGCGCAGCAGCCAGCGGTACGTGACGAGGCCCTCCACGCCCACGGGGCCGCGCGCGTGGAGCTTGCCGGTGCTGATGCCCACCTCGGCCCCCAGACCGTAGCGATAGCCGTCGGCGAAGCGCGGGCTGGCGTTGTGGAACACGCTGGCCGCGTCGACCGCGGCGAGGAACGCGGCGGCGGCCGCCTCGTCGCTCGCGAGGATCGCCTCGGTGTGGCGTGAGCCGTAGCGCTCGATGTGGGCCAGCGCGCCCTCGAGATCATCGACGCGGCGCACCGCGAGCACGAGCGCGCCGTACTCGGTGGACCAGTCGTCTTCGCTCGCCGGCAGGAGATCGGGGTGCTTGGCGCGGGTGGCCTCGCATCCGCGCAGCTCCACGCCCTCGCGGCGCAGCGCCTCGAGCGAGGCCATGAGCGGCGCCTCGGCCCCGGGCTCCCACAGCAGCGTCTCGATCGCGTTGCAGGCCGCGGGGTAGCTGCACTTGGCGTCGACGGCGATGCGCGCCGCCATCGGGGTCGAGGCCGAGTGGTGCAGGTAGAGGTGGCACAGGCCCTCGGCATGCCCGAGCACGGGGATCGTGGTGCGGGACTGCACGTGGCGCACGAACGCGGTCGAGCCGCGGGCGATCACGAGGTCGACCTCGCGATCGAGGGTGAGCAGCGCGTCGACGTCGGCGCGGTCCTCGAGCAGGGTGATCGCCCCCGGATGCAGGCTCTGGGCGATGAGGGTCTCGCGCAGGCGCTCCACCAGCGCGGCGTTGGTGCGCCGCGCCTCTCGCCCGCCCTTGAGCAGCACCGCATTGCCGGTGCGCAGGGCCAAGCCCGCGATCTGGGGCACCGCGTCGGGGCGGGCCTCGAATACGACGCCGAGCACACCGAGCGGGCAGCTCACGCGGCGCAGCACCAGCCCATCGTCGAGCTCGCGCTCGAGCTCCACGCGACCGATGAGGTCGACCTGGTCGGCGAGCTGGCCGAGGCCGTCGCACAGGCCATCGAGCTTGGCGTGGGACAGCGCGAGTCGATCGACGAGCGCGGGCGCCAGCTCGCCGCGCTCGCGCAGCACGTGGGCATCGGCCAGGTCCTCGGCGTTGGCGGCCAGGATCGTGGCGCGGGTGTCGGCGCGCGCCAGCTCGTCGCCGAGCGCCAGCAGGATCGCGCGGCGATCGGGCCCGCCGGCGCGGGCGAGCTGGGCACCCGCCGCGCGAGCGATGCGGGCGAGCTGGCGAACGTGATCGTGGGCAGCGGCCATGGAAGCTCCTCTCACCTAGACCTCGCCGAGCACGAGGTTGTCGCGGGTGACCAGGGCATCGTAGCCGCGGAAGCCGAGGATGCGATCGATCTCGGTGCTGTGGTGGCCGGCGAGGGCTCGGCAGGCGTCCGCGTCGTAGTTGACCACGCCGCGCCCGTGCACGCGGCCGCTGCCGTCGCGGATCTCCACCACGTCGCCGCGCAGGAACTCGCCCTCGACGCGCAGCACGCCGATCGGCAGCAGCGAGGCCTTGCGCTGGGCGAGCGCGCCGAGGGCCCCGGCGTTGACCACGAGCGCGCCCTGGTGCGCGCGCCCGATCGCGATGTCCTGACGGCGAGCGCGACGCGGGGTGATCGGCCACAGCACGGTGCCCACGTCGTCGCCGCGCAGCGCCTGCGTGAGCGCGCCGGGGCGGGTGCCGTCGAGGATGAGCACCGGGCAGCCCGCCTCCGTGGCCAGGCGCGCCGCCTCGAGCTTCGAGGCCATGCCGCCCGTCCCGCCGCTCGAGCGCCCGCGGGCCAGCGCATCGAGCTCGGGATCGACCCCGACGCACGCGGGGATGCGGGTGGCGCTCGCGTCGTGCGCGGGATTGGCGGTGTAGAGGCCGTCGACGTTGGTCATCAACACCAGCAGATCGGCATCGAGGGCCACCGCGACGCGGGCCGAGAGCCCGTCGTTGTCGCCGAAGGCGGTCTGCGAGTCGTCGCCGGGCGTGCCCAGGTGCTCGACGAGCTCGCGCACGCTGACGCTGTCGTTCTCGTTGAGCACGGGCAGCGTGCGCAGCTCGAGCAGCCGCAGCAGCGTGGTGCGCAGGCACAGCGCGCGATCGCGATCGGCGAGGTCTTCTTGGGTGAGCAGCACCTGCGCCGCGACCACCCCCAGCTGCGCGAGCGCCTGGCTGTAGAGCGCCATCAGGTGGCTCTGCCCGACCGCGGCGCAGGCCTGGCGCAGGCCTAGCGAGGAGGGCCGCGCGGCCAGCCCCAGCACGCGCGTGCCCATGCCCACCGCGCCGCTGGTGACCAGCATGATCGAGGCCCCGTCGCGGTGCAGGCGGCCGAGCTCTTCCACGATGCCGTAGAGGCGCCCGAGCGCGAGCTCGAAGCCGTCGCGGGTGACCACGGCGGTGCCGAGCTTCACCACCAGGCGGCGGGCCGCGCCGAGATCGGTGCGCTGCATGCTCGTGCTCACGGCAGCCATCGCATGGGGTCGTCGATCGCCGTGGCGCCGCGGACCTTGTGGCGCCGCTGGCTGGCGATGGCTTGGCGCGCATCGTCGATCAGCGTGGGCGGGATGCGGACGCGCCCGCGCTTGCCCTCGAGCTGCAGGCCCCCGCGCAGCACATCGCGCCGCACGGACTCGATCGCATCGAAGGCCAGCCGCTGCACGTTGCCGGACGGGTCTACGCCGATGATGCCGACGTCGCTCACCAGCACCGCATAGCGGTTGATGCGCTCGCGCAGCAGCACCAGCGCGGTGGGGGAGAACAGCGCGGCCACGGGCTTCCACAGCTCCGACCACGGCTGCAGCCAGAAGCTGGGGGCGAGCAGGCTCACGAATCCGAGGATCGAGACCGCGGCCGCGGCCACCAGCGCGACGGGGCCCACGCTGATGCGATCTTTTTCGTCCCACCACACCAGCGCCTCGCCGAAGACGAGGTGGCGCGCGAGCTCGCTGGGCACGGGGCCCGGCGAGGGCGGTGCGCCCGGGGCGAGGATGCGAGGGCCTCCGCTGCCGCGAGGTGAGGGCGAGGCGCTGCCGCTGGCCAGCTGAAGGGTCATGGGCGGAGCTCCTGCACGCGGGCGCCGAGTCGACGAAGCAGGTGGTCGCAGAGCACGAGTGCGGTCATGGCCTCGACCATCGGTACGGCGCGGGGTAGCACGCAGGGGTCGTGGCGACCACGCGCGGTGTAGGTCGCCGCGCGTCCCTGGCGATCGACGGTGTCCTGCGGCTTGAAGATCGTGGCCACGGGCTTGAATGCCACGGCAAAGTCGATGGTTTCACCGTTGCTCAGGCCGCCCTGGATCCCGCCGCTGTGGTTGGTGCGGGTGGTGATGCCGTCGGTGCTGCGCAGGCGCTCGGGATCGGGGATGAACGCGTCGTTGTGCTCCGACCCGCGCATGCGGGCGGCCGCGAACCCCTCACCGATCTCGAAGCCGCGGGTCGCGGGAAGGCTCATCATCGCCCCGGCCAGGTCGGCGGTGAGCTTGGCGAACACCGGCTCGCCCAGCCCCGGCGGCACGCCTCGCGCCACGCAGCGCAGCACGCCCCCGACGGTGTCGCGATCGCGGCGGGCCGCCTCGATGGTCTCGGTCATGCGAGCGGCCGCATCGGGGTCGGGGCAGCGCACGTCCGCGGCATCGACGGCGGCGCGGGTGATCGTCTCGGTGTCGAGCGGCGGGCAGTGGACCTCGGCCACCTGATCGACCCAGGCGACGATCGAGATCTCGTGGGCGTAGTCGAGCAGGTCTTCCGCGAGCGTGCCCGCAGCCACGCGCCCCACCGTCTCGCGTGCGGAGGCCCGGCCCCCGCCGGCCACGAAGCGCAGGCCATAGCGAGCGTCGTAGGTGTAGTCGGCGTGCGAGGGCCGATACAGCTCGCGCAGCTCGTCGTAGTGCTGCGACTTGGCGTCCTCGTTGCGCACCCACATCACGATCGGCGTGCCGAGGGTGAGCCCGGACTCGGGGTCGATGCCGCTGCCGACCTCGAGCGCATCGGCCTCGCGCCGGGCCGAGGTGAGCGGGCCCTGGCCGGGGCGTCGGCGGCCGAGCTGGGTGGCGATGCGCGCATGCGGGAACGCGTGCCCCGCGGGGCACCCATCGACCACGACCCCCACGACCCCGCCATGGGACTCGCCGAAGGTGGTGACCACGAAACGCTCGCCGAAGGCGTTGCCCGGCATCGTGGGCCGAAGGTAGCAGGGAGGCGGGGCGGAGCGCGAATGGGCGTGTGAAGGCGCGGTAGCGCCCAACGACGTGTTGTTGAGCCCCGCAGGCCGGGCCCCACACGCCCCGCGGGCGCGTTATCGTAGGCGCGATGATCGGCGGATGGGGGAAGCAAGGGTTGGCCGCGGCGGGGCTGGTCGGGCTGTGCGCGTGTGGTGCAGACGGGGGCCGCATGCCGGCCACGAGCGGGATCGATCCAACGTTCGGTCCGAGCACCGGCACGGGCACGGCCACGGGTACGGGGGGCGACCTCACCGGCGGTACCGCGGGCTCGGTCTCGGCTTCGGGCGCCGACTCCACGATGGGCGGCGGCGACGGTCCTGTGTTCGACATCGGAATCCCCGATCAAGACACCAGCGATCGGATCTGCAGCGGCGATCTCAAGCGGGTGATCGACGGCAACTCCGGGATGGTGCTCGAGACCTGCCCGCCCGCCGAGGGCTGCCTCGACGGGCAGTGCGTGCCGGCCTGTGATGCGGCGGCGGCCGCCAAGGGATCGATGGGGTGCGACTTCCTCGTGCCGACGTCACCGTTCTATGCCAACGGCAGCCCCGGCGCCTCGCAATCGGGCCCGTGCCACGCGCTGTTGGTGGCCAACACCTGGGATCAGCCGGCCGGGCTCGAGCTCTCGCGCGGGGGCATGGCCTACGACGCCAACGCGGTCTCGCGCGTGCCGAGCGGGATCACCAACGCGACGGTCTACAACCCGCTGCCGGCCGGTGGCGTGCCCACCGGGCAGGTGGCGGTGGTGTTCCTCTCGCATCGCCCGGGGGTGAACAACGGGTCCTCGCTCGAGTGCCCGGTGCCGCCCGCCGTGTTCGCCGACACCGCGACGCACGGGACCTCGAGCGGGCAGGCGTTCGAGCTGCACAGCGACACCCCGATCCAGGTCTACGACATCATTCCCTACGGCGGTGCGACCAGCTATCTGCCGTCGGCCTCGCTGATCTATCCCGCGACCTCGTGGGGCTCGAGCTACCTCGCCGTCTCGCCGCACGCGGCCACGGGCACCAAGTGGATGTTGGTGGTGGGCGCCGAAGATGGCACCACGGTGAGCGTGCAGCCCACGGTGGCCATGCAGGGTGGATCGATCATGAACCCGCCGGTTGCGGCCGTCACCAACTATGCGCTCAACCGGGGGCAGACGCTACAGTGGAACACTGGGGCCGATCTGGTGGGCAGCATCGCGACCGCCGACAAGCCGATCGGGATGTTCACCGGGAACACGTATCTCGCGGTGAACACCGCCGACGGGCCGCAGTCGGGGCAGGACAGCGCGCACCAGATGATCCCCGACGTGAACGCACTCGGCTCCGAGTACGTGGGCGGCGGGCTCTATACGCGGCTGGCCTCCGGGTTGGACGAGAGCGTGCTCTACCGCATCGTGGGCGTGGTGGATGGCACGAACCTGGTGTGGGATTCTGTCGCTCCACCCGGAGCGCCGGCGGCCCTGCAGGCGGGCACGGTGGTGGAGTTCCAGACGCGCGAGGTGTTCTCGGTGCGCTCGCAAGACGATATGCACCCGTTCTCGCTCTCGCACTACATGTCCGGGTCGCTCAATGGCCCCGGCTGTGGGCAGAGCCCGTTCGGCAACTGCAACATGGGCGACGACGAGTGGGTCACGATGGTGCCCCCGCAGCAGTTCATGCAGTACTACGCGTTCTTCGTGGACCCGACGTACAGCACGAGCACGCTGGTCGTCACCCGCGAGGCGGGGACGAGCGGCTTTGCCGACGTGGAGCTGAGCTGCATGGGCGCGATCGCCGGCTGGGAACCCGTGGGCGTGGAGGGGCGCTACGAAGTGGCGCACGTCGAGCTCTACCGCGGCAGCATGGCCACGGTGCCCGCGTGCGCGACCAGCCAGCATGTCGCGCAGAGCGACGAGCCGTTCGGGATCATGGTGTGGGGGACCGACTACTTCGCCTCGTATGGGTATCCGGCGGGCGGGAGCTTGCAGTCGATCAACGAGGTCGACATCGACCCGGAGGGGTGAGGAGACCGGGCCGCGCTCGCGGCCGGGCTCGCGGCCTGGTGCGGACCGCGGCCGTCGGTTGCGACGACGGCAGCGAGCGCGCATGATCGCATCGAACGGTGAGCTCCATGTCAGCTGCAAGCACCCCTCGTGTCGTCGTGATCGGGGCTGGCGTGTCGGGGATCGCCGCCGCCAACGTGTGGAAGAAGTGTGGCTATGAGGTGACGGTGTTCGAGGCCTCCGCTCGGATCGGCGGCCAGTGGGCGAGGTCCTACCCGGGCGTCCGCCTGCAGAACACGAGCCCGCAGTACGTCTTCGCGGACTTTGGGTGGCCGTTCGCGCCCGACCGGCACCCCACCGGGGAGCAAGTGGTGCGCTACATGAACGCGGCCGTCGAGCACTTTGGGCTCGACGTTCGTCTCGAGCACCGCGTGGTGTCGATGGAGGAGGACACCAGCGGGTGGACGCTCCGCTTCGAGAGCCCCGCGGGCGAGACCACGGAGCACGCCACCTACGTGGTGCTCGCCGTGGGCCAGTACCCCGCCGATGACAAGTACCGCCCCCGGTTCCCCGGCGAGGACGCGTTCCCCGGCAGTATCGTGCACGGCATCACCTCCCGCGAGCAGTTCCGCGGCCAGCGGGTCGTCGTGCTCGGCAACGGAAAGACCGCGCTCGACATGGTTTCGCTCGCGGGAGCCACCGCCGAGCGGACGGTCCACGTGTTCCGCACCCCGAGGTGGACGATTCCCGATGAGCTGCTCGGCATCGACTTCACGCGGGCGTTCTTCTCGCGCTTCGGCTCCGTGATGATGCCGAGCTGGGTGTATCCGAGCGCGATCGAGCGGGGCCTGCACCACAACGCTCGCTTCGTGGTGGCATCGTTCTGGCGCTTGATCGCGTGGCTGTTCCGCCGCGAGTACGACCGCAAGCTCGAGCGCCAAGCAATCGGCGCGATCGAGCCCGCGATCGCCCCGGTCGAGCAATTCGTCGCCGATCTGCGGTCCGCGAGCGCGCTCGTACCCGACGACTACCACCGCCTCGTCGCGAGCGGACGCATCGAGCTTCGCCGCGGCGAATTGGTGGCATTCACCCCGCGAGGGGTCGAGCTCGGGACCGGCGAAGAGATCGAGTGTGACTCCGTGGTGTTGTGCCTGGGCAACCAGGCCCCCAGCTTCCCGTACTTGCCGGCCAAGTACCGCGCACTGATGGAGGATGTACCCGGAGGGAGGCAGCTCTATCGCCACCTCATCCACCCCGACATCCCCAGGCTGGGCTTCGCCGGCTTCAACCACGGGTTCTTGCACATCGCGCTGGTGGAGATGGGGACGCTGTGGCAAGTCGCCGCGCTGCGGGGTGAGCTGCAGCTCCCTAGCCCGGAGCAGATGCACGCCAGCATGGCCCGCGTCACCGAGTGGAAGGCTCGCCACCAGAGCTTCGAGGCTACCGGCAATTACGCTGTCAACACGCGCTTCCAGCAGTACCTCGACGTGTTGCTGAAGGAGCTGGGCGTCTCGCCCTATCGCAAGCTTCCCAATCCGTTCGCGGAGTTGTTCACTCGCTACGGTCCCGACGACTACCGCGGCGTGGTCGAGCAGTACCTGCGCCGGGCCTCACGCCGCGCGCGACCGCTCGCCTCGCTCGCGCTTGACACCTGACACCTCGACCGTGGATCGGCGGCCCATTCGAATAGTTCGTTGGTTGACATCTGTCATGTCGCAATTCGCTTTGACAGGCTTGGTGTTGCCAGCTAGTTGAATTGAATGCCTGTTCGGAATGTTCGCCTTCCCGTGAGTCTGGTGGCCCTGCTCATCGTTGGCGGCTGCGATCCGGCGCCGCCGCCGGACGGTGGGTCGACTGGCACCGATACGAGCGCAAGTACGTCGATGAGCGACTCTGCGGATGGCTCGGAGACGAGTGTGGGATCGAGCTCCGGCGCCGACGAGACCGATGCCGAGCTCGATGCGATCGCCAACCTCCGCCGCGATCTCGTGCGCGGCGACGAGTGCCTCGACCTGCGCAAGCTCGGTGCCACCGAGACGGAGACCGATCCGGGGGTGGTGGTGCTCGTGGACCTGCCTCCGAGCAATGGCGCTGCGCCCGGGGAGGAGACGGCGGTGCGGACGTATACGCTGCCGGGCGATGCGGCGGAGGTGCGGATGCGGGCGTTCGTGGGAGTGGCCGATGCGGCTGCGCAGGCGTGTGAAGACGAGCCGATGGGGACGCTGTTCGAGGTGACTGCGGGGGCGCTGACCGTGACCTACGAGGTGGTTGATGACGGGTGTTTGTTTACGTGCGAGCGGCTGTTCGTGGAGGCGGATGGGCTTGTGTTCGAGCGGGTGAGCGATGGGGTCGAGGTGGAGGTGGAGAAGTTGTATGTGCCGGGGTGGATCGATCCGGGGGCGGGGTGATTGGTGAGGGGCGGTCGGCAGTCGGCGGTCCAGATCGGTCCCTCGCAGTCGAGGAAATCGGCGACTCGGAGCAGCGAGGTCGCCTCCATCAGCTCGACCGGAACAACAACTTGAAAGCCGACGACGTGGCGAACGAGGCCGGGGGGGCCACGGCACACTATGGAACCGGCGGACCGCCGTCATGACCTCCCCGCCTTCCCCCTCACGCGTCCCCCCACCGCTCGCTCCTCGAGCAGCTTGCGCTCGCGCGCCAGCTCGAGCTCGAGCTCCTTCTCGCTTGGAAGGTAGGTAACGTACTTGGCGGCAAAGAGCTGCTCGTTGTCATGGAGGACCGAGTAACGGGCAATCGCCTCGTTCTTGCGCGCGCACAGGATGAGACCGATGGTGGGGCCATCGCCCTCGTTGCGGTGCTGTTCATCGAACAGCCGGACGTAGCCGTCCATCTGGCCCACGTCCTGGTGGGTGAGCTTGCCCAGCTTGAGATCGATCAACATGTAGCACTTGAGGATGATGTTGTAGAATACGAGGTCGATGTAGAAGCAGTCTTCGTCGAAGGTGATGCGCATCTGCCGGGCGACGAACGCAAAGCCCTTGCCGAGCTCGAGCAAGAAGCGCTGCAGCTTCTCCAAGATCGCCGACTCGAGCCCATGCTCCCGCAACTGGTGCGCCTCGGGCAGGTCGAGGAAATCGAGCACGTACGGGTCCTTGATGACGTCGATCGGTCGATCGAGCGCTTGACCCCGCGAGGCAAGATCGATGAGGCCGGCCTTGTCACGACTCTTGAGCAATCGCGCGAACAGCTGGGTGTGAATCTGCTGCTCGAGCTGGGCCGCCGACCAGCCCTCTTGCTCGGCCTCGATCTCATAGAAGCGGCGCGCCGCTTCGTGCTCGACCTTCATGAGCGCCCGGTAGTGAGACCATCCGAGCACCGGCGAGAAGCCCGCCAGCGGGTCCTCCAAAACGCCACCTTTGATGTGGCGTTTTGCGCGTACAGCGCTCCGGTCCCTTGCACTGGCGATGGCAAGCGATGGGCCGTCTACGTGACGGAGCTCGGGATCGCGATCGCGAAAGGCAAGGAAGAAGGTCCGAAAGTAGCGGAGATTCGTCGTGGAGAAGCCGCGACCGAAGCGAGCGCCAAGGAGCTCGGAGAGGTCGTCGATGAGCGCCTGGCCACGCCCGGCTCGAACATCACCCTCCTGGAGGTGCTCGACGATCTCGCGGCCGATCTGCCAGTAGGTGAGCACCATCTCGGTGTTCACGGCACGGGCCACACGCGCTCGTGCTCGCTCGAGAATGGTCGCGATGCGCTCGAACAGGTCGGCCGGTGCTTCGGGCTGCGCGGCGGGGTTGGCCTTGGCGCGCGCGATCGACTTGCTCGGCACGGTCGAGGTCTTCTTGCGCGGAGGAGGGCGCGGGCGCTTGGCGGGCTTGATGGTCATCGGGTGCCCTCCGCTTGCGGGCTGCGTGGCCCGACGAGCATCCCTTGCTTCGCGCTCTCGGACAACACCGACATCGAGCGCGAATGGCCCGTTGGGGACGTGGGTGGTGAGTCGCGGAGACGCATGGGACGAAGGGTGACGGCTGTCGCGACGGCCGGCATCATGGTTGCGACCCCGCGCGCCATGGCTGACGACGAGTACGACTTCGATGTGTTCCTCTCGTACGACTCGGCGAACCGGGTGGTGGTCGAGGGGGTCGCGAAGCGGCTGCGCGACGGGCATGGGCTGCGTGTGTTCTTCGATGCCTGGGAGATCGTGGCGGGCGGTGGCCTGAATCGTCGACGTGACGGGCCGGCGGTTCCAACCAGTCGGCGATCTCGAGGCCACGCACGCCCTCGAGTGGCATCGGAGTCGTCAGCTTCGGACCTACCGACGCGTGGTCCGGAGGGAGTGGCGTGAACGTGCAGGGCGCCAGTATCTCGAGCCCGGGGGCGCGCCCCATGAGGCCGACCAGCGCGACCAAGGGCGGTTGATGGGCCGCGGACCCACGGACACGCGCGCAGTACCGGCCCAAGGCCGCGACCTGCTTCACCAGCCTCGACGACCCGTGCTATCCGATCTCCATGGACCCCCAAGCCCCTCAGCACATCGAGAGCATCCTCGACTATTGGTTCGGCGCGCTCGACGGCCCCGACGATGTGGATCGCTCCAAGAACCGGCTGTGGTGGAACGGCGGGCCCGAGATCGACGCCGAGGTGACCACCCGCTTTGGCGCGCTCGTCGAGGCCGCGGTCGCCGGCACGCTCGATGACTGGTGCGAGACCCCTCGCGGAGCGCTCGCGCTGGTGATCCTGCTCGATCAGCTCACTCGCAACGTGCACCGCGGCACCGCCCAGGCCTACGCAGGGGATGCCAAGGCGGTGCAGATCTGCAGCGATGCGATCGCCCGCGGGCACGACCGCGCGCTGCGGCTCATCGAGCGCTCGTTCTTCTACATGCCGCTGATGCACGCCGAGGACCCCGGCTGCGCCGCGCGCTCGCTCTCGCTGTTCGAAGCGCTCGCGCAGGAGATCACCACCTGCCCGCGCGAGGATCACCCCAACTTCCTCTCGCACGCCAAGCAGCACGCCGACATCGTCACCCGCTTCGGCCGCTACCCCCACCGCAACGAGCTGCTCGAGCGCGAGCCCACGCCCGCGGAGCTCGAGTTCCTCTCGTCGGGCGGGCCGACCTTCGGTCAGAGCAAGCGCAGCTGAGCTGGGGCGGGGCGCAGGTTGTTCGCCGTCACTCGGTCTCATCCCCGGGCACGCCCACGATCGCCGCAACCACCCGCTCCGCAATCGGTGGTGCGAGCCTCACCCCATCTCGGAGGCTCACCAGCTCCTCCAGCGTGAGCGGCCGCTTCGCGAGCTCGGGCCCAAGTGCGGCGAGACGACGCAGGCTTCCGCGCCGTCCTCGTCGTCCGGGGGCCTGGAGCGCCTCCTGCCACCGCTGGCGGATCGCGGCCAGCCATAGCTCCACCAGCTCGTCGAGGTCGATCCTGCCGTCGCCGCTGGCGAACGCGATCAGTTGGTCGACCACGCCCCGCCGCTCGTCGTCACGATCCTTGACGGCCCTGCGCCGGTAGTCTTCGAGCACCGTCAGCATCTGCTCGAGCGCGCGCTGCTTGCGACGGGGGAGCAGCGACCGCGCACGACGCTGGATCTGGTCGAGCAATCCCTCCATCACCTCCACTGCGTGCTCGTCGAGGCCAACGTCCTCGACATCGACCAAGCGCTTGCGGAGCGCGGCGGCGACGTCCTCGAGCGCCGTCTTCACCTCGGGAACCTCGGCGTCGAAGAACATCCACCGCGGGGCCGCCCTGGTGGACCCGGGCAGCGTGAAGAACCCCCACGGGGTCCGCGAGCGCACCACGGCTACGGCCGAGAGCACCTTCGCCTTGCTCTTGCGGAGCGCGGCGTATGTGCTCGGGTCGATCAATGCGCGGTCGCCCTCGACGAGCTCGCGGACGGGTGAGAAGGCATCGTCGAGCAGCTCGATCTGGTGGCGCTCGTCCTCCTCCATCTCTCGCACGAAGTCCTCCGCCGCAACGACCTGCGGGTCTTCATCATCCACGGGCAAGCTGACGTTGGCGCCGAGGATGTCACCCACGAGGTCGAGGCGCTCGTCGAGCTTCTCATCCGAGGACAAGGCGAATTCTGCCGCGTCCTTGGGCCACCACGACTCCACGCGATCGTGCGGGCTGTCCATGCGATCGATGCGGCCCACCCGCTGCTCGGCGATCCGCACCACACTGGGCATGTCGAGGTGCACCACCGCAGAGGCCTGCTGGAGGTTGACGCCTTCGGACATCGAATTCGAGCACAGGGCCAGCGCAGCTCCTCGCGAGGACCCGAGCTTGAATGCGTCCTGCACCGCGCGCTGGTCCTTCTTGCGGCCGCCCGTGGCCAAGAACACCTCGAGTCCGGGGCGCTCGACGAGCTTGCGCATCACCGCGAGCGTGATCGGGCGCGAGTCGAACGCGACGACCATCTGGTGCTGCGCGAGCAGCTCGTGCAGGAGGGTCGCCTTGGCCTGCTCCCGCCCGTCGGAGAGTCGCTCGCAGAGCTCGCCGATCTGATCGTAGATCGCTCGCTCCTCCTCGCACGCCTCCGCGTAGGCGCCGTGATCGAGGAGCCACGGCGGCACGAAGGCGTGCAGCTCCGCGCTCGCACGGGGTGGTCCTTGTTCCACGGCTTCCGCGAGGCGGACGAGCACCTCGCCCGACTCGCTCTTGTCGAGCGTGGGCAGGCGAAACTTCGACTTCGCGGCTTGCGTTCCGTGGAGGTGCTCCCACAGCGCCGCTCGGGACGAGCGCAGAGCCACCCGCACCTGATGGCGAGAGAGCGCCCGAGCGCTGTGGAGCCGCATGGCCATGTACTTGTCTGGAGCCCACCCCAGCTCTCGCATCGCCTTCGTCAGCTCGAGCGGCTTGCGGAACATCAGCACCCCACGCAGCGTGCGGGCGAGCCTGGTGATCTCGGCGCCGATCTTGCGGTCGGCTCGACTCTCGCGGAGCCGGTAGTACCGCGCCTCGTGCTTCGGAAATCGGCACGGGTCGCCCTGCCGATTGCGATAGCGGTCGGGACCGCGGTCGATGAGCGCGTTGAAGTGTGCCTTGGTCCGCCGCACCGTGAAGCGCCGCACCGTCTGCCGCAGCAGCAGCTTGTCCTCGTCGGTCAGCTCCCGTCGTCGACGCCACCCGGTCTCCTCGAGCACCGCGATCGTCTCGTCGTCGAGATTGTCGGCGCCCAGCAGATCCGCAATGCCCAGCAGATCGGACACGTCTCGGTTGATCGGCGTGGCCGTGAACAGCACCACGTGGTCGGCGAGGTTGGTGGTGACGATCGCGGTTCGGTTCGAGGGATTGATGAAGTTGTGGGCCTCGTCGAGCGCGAGGATCCGCGAGACCGACACCGCACGCTTGACCAGCTCGTGTGCGCCGGCCCGTCCGCTGCTGAGTGCGCCGTGGCTGTGGGCCCGCACGCGAATCTCCGCCTCGTGCAGCTCGGCCTCCCACGCGTCGCTCACCGCGGGTGGGCTCACGATCACCGGATCGGAGATGCGGCGGCCCATCGAGAACAGCCGCTCGCGGAGCACCCGCAGGAGCCATGCTCCTCCCCTCGTCTTGCCCGAGCCCGTCGCGTCGGCGATGAGCACGGAGCCGACCTCCATCAGCACATAGAGCGCCTGCCCGATGCCCTGGACTTGGCTCGGCCACAGCCGCTGCGCGTGGCCGAGCTCATCGCGGAGCTGCTCGCGCGCCCACTCGCCCTCGAGCAGCTCGGCGCAGGCCCGGGCCAGCGCCTCTTGCCAGGTGACCCTACGCAACAGCTGCTCGAGCAGCTCGAGCAAGTCGTCGTCGAAGGGCACACAGAGCTTCCAGTAGACCTCGCCCAGCTTCTTCGCCTCACGCAGGTGCGCTCCGGTCTTGCGGTCGTTCACGAGCCGAACGTTCGCCTCGAGCTGGCCGTGTAGCCCGGGCTGGGTGAAGTTGCTCGACCCGATCGTCACCGCGTCTTGCCCGATGAACATCTTGGCGTGCAGACCCTGGCTGCGCCGCGACACGCGGGTCGTGAGACGGCCCTCGCGGAGCGCCTCGACGGTATCGATCACCGCCAGCGCATGCACGATCGACACGCCGCGCTCGAGCCAGTAGTCGCGGACCTGCTGCGAGAGCGTGTCCTGCGGGCCTCGCGACGGCCGCTCGCCACCGACGTAGGGCTCCGTGCCGAACGCCACGCGCACGCGCTTGGGGAGGTCGGCCTCGAGACTCGAGACGAAGTGGCACAAGTGCTCGAGCGACGCGTAGCCCATCACGAGCAACACCTCGTCGGAGGCCTGCAGGTCGGGGTGGGTGATGCTCTCCACCGAGATGTGATCGCGGGGCCAGTTGAACGGCAGCCGCTCGGCCTTGGGCCACTCGCTGGCCTCGATGGTGTCCGCGCGCGTCAACAGATCGAGCTGGCCACCCGCCGCCGCGGGCACCTCGTCGACTGCATGCCGGCGAGGCCGAGGTCGAGGCGCGCTCCCCAGGCGAGCCCGCCAGCTCAGCGTGTCCTTCACCCGGCGCCCGACCGTCGACCGAGCTCCTCGCTCGACCCGCTCGAGCGCGTACTCGATGAGGCCTTCGACGTCAGGCTCGTCATCGTGCAGCAGTGCCTCGCGGAGCTTGCCGAGATCCTCGGCATCGGCCACCGCCCCGCGCAGCAGCTGCCGCTCCTCGTCACTGCCGGGATCGGTGCTCAGCAAGCCTCGTCCACGCGCGGTGAGGACCCAGCGGCGGACCTCCACGAGGCCCAAGATGTCGGCCGCGTCGCGGTAGTAGCTCGCGTGGCGTGCGGAGTGCTTCTCGCCCGCGCCCATGAGTCGGCCGATGCGCTGGGGGTCGTTCTGGCCGGCCGCGATCAAGCGAAGGAGGTGCCGGAGCTTGTCGAAGTTGCGGGCTTGCGGGAGGCGGAAGGGCACCAGGATCGATGATGCCGTGACGAGGCGGGGTGCGTAATGGGGAATTTGGCGAGACTTGGGCGCGTGGGAGGGGGTTGGGTGAGCGTGAGGCCGGTGGTTGCGTGGCGGGATGATGGCGGACCGCATTGCCCAAGCGGGCCAACGGTGCGGGCGGACCGCGAACAGTCGGGTGGGCGGCGCAGAGCGGCGACGTTACGATCGCTGCGGAGGTCGGTTGGCGTCCTCGAGGGGCCAGGCCGTGTGGCCGACGATGGCCAAGCGCGTTGAGGGTGGTAGTCTCGCATCACTCCGATGAGCGTTGGTTCTCGCTGGCTCGACATGGTCGTTGGGGTCGATCTTCACTTCGAGATCGTGCCTGGTGTTCCGTCGCCTGTTCCGTTTCCGCATCCGTTCATTGGGTTGGTGTGGGATCCGGTTGGGCTGGTGATGGCGGAGATGATGAGCGCGGCGATGGTGGCGATCGGATTGCCGCAGCCGCCCGGGCCGGTGTTGGTGGGTGGACTGCCCGCGACGGCGACCGGGGATGAAGCGAAGATGCCGTTCGGGCATGTGCTGCTTCCGCCGGGGGTCTCGTGGGCGCCGGTGCCGAAGATTCCGCTGCCGGGGGGGAAGAGTGTGGGGCCGGGGTTGCCCGAGCTGCCGATGCCGCCGCCTGGGAATGCGATGCTGCTGTTCGGCAGCAAGACGGTGGAGTGGCGCGGGGGGAAAGCGGTGCGCATGGGGGATCCTGCGCTGTCTTGCTCGGATCCGATGCGGCTGCCGACTTCGTTCGTGATCTCGACCGGGCCGGCGAATGTTCTTGTTGGCGGTCCGGTCTCGCCGGACTGGACCTCGCTGGCGTTCATGGCCGGGTTTGGGGCG
>JBFIJN010000177.1:0-15902 GCA_041600735.1 Nannocystaceae bacterium | reverse complement strand
GTGGGCCGAGGAGACCAACGAGGTCGCCGACGAGACCCGCCACCCGGTGAGCTACTGGCTCGACATGATTCGACACCTGGCCGCGGACGCTCCGATCCTGCTGGTCAAGAATCAGACCGACCGCTCGAACAAGCACGGTGGTCCGCAAGATCTCGAAGGGTGTGAGCTCGGCGACGTGATTCGCGTGGCTATCAGCGCCGCCAAGTACAAGAACATCGGCGGTCTCACTGGCTCGCTCGCGGAGGTCGTCGAGAATGCACGTCATCGCTGGGGCTACCTCATCCCCAAGAGCTGGCAAGCGGTCCGCGCCACGCTCGAACACTGGAGACTCCCCGACGCCGACGAGCCGCTCCGCATGATCCCACGCGGCCGCTTCGCGCAGCTCTGCATCAAGCACGGCATCGACGACCCCGGCGTCCTCCTCACTTTCCTCCACGACACCGGCGAGCTGTTCCACCGCCCGGGCCGCTTCGACGACTCCATCATCCTCGATCAGAACTGGTTCATCGACGCGATCTACCGCCTCTTCGACCGCAAGAGCGGCACCCATGCGCGAGCGCTGGAGCGGGGCGGCGTGCTCTCGGGCGCCGAGTCGCTGCTCTACTGGCCGGACCAGAACCCCGGCGACCGCGAGACCTACTTCGACTTCATGCTCCAGACGGGCATGGCCTTCGAGCTCAACCGCGACTACGGCAAGCCATTCGAGGAGCGCCGGATCGTCGTCCCCGCGCTCCTGCCCTCGGCCGCTGCACCTTCGCTTCGGCTGCTTCTCGAACACTGGGACGCGCCCGTCCCCGGCGAGTGCTGGCTGCGCGTCGAGTACCCGTTCCTCCACCGCGGCCACATCGAGCGCATCATCGTCGAGTTCAACAAGCTGAGCGAGGAGCGCCGCTGGTGGCGCGAGGGCATCCTGGTCCGCGATCCGCAGAGCGACTCTCGCGTGTTCCTCCAGGCCAAGGACCACGACCGCCACCTCGACATTCGCCTCCGCCAAGGCCGACACGGCGACGCGCTCGAGCGCATCCGCGGCGTGCTCGACAAGCTCCTCCACCACGCCCCCACGCGCATCCTCACCTCCGCGGACGGCAAGACGTTCGTGGAAGCCGCTGGCTCCACGTTCGAGCGCTTCATCTCCCCTCGCCCGGGCCACGAACACGACCACGAACGCGAACACCTAGCCGCCAAGCCCCCGCCGCCGATCCGCATCTTCATCTCCTACGCCCACGAGGACGAGAACTACCGCAAGGACCTCGAGGTCCGCCTCAAGGCCATCGCGCGGCGGCTCCCGATCGAGTACTGGCACGACCGCGAGCTCCTCGCTGGCACCGTCGTCTCCGAGAAAATCCTCGAGCAGCTCGCCGTGGCCGACGTGGTCCTCTTGCTCATCTCGCCCGACTTCATGGCCTCGGACTACTGCTTCTCCAACGAGATGGCGGCGGCTCTTCGCAAGTACGAGCACAGCAAGGGCGTCCCCGTTCCGATCATCATTCGCCCGGAGGCCACGTGGCACGACCACCAGATCGGCCAACACTCGGCCCTCCCCCGGGACGGCAGGGCCATCTCCAAGTGGCCCGACTCCGATGATGCGTGGAGCGACATCAGTCAGGCGCTACAAGCCCTCATCACCACCCTCGCCACTGACCGCGGCCTGCTCCGGCCATAGCACCCGCTCCCCAGCAAGGACCTCCATGAGCAACGACCCGATCGACGAAGACGCCATCGATGCGCTCGCAATCGCCTACTCGGACGCCGGCACCGCCCGGCTCCTCGTCGAGCGCGCGGGCTTTCCCCCGGGCCGCATCCCGGCCTTCTCCACGGCGATGGTCTTCTGGCACAAGGTCGCCACCGACGCCAACAACGGCCTGCTCCGGGGCGGGCTGCGCCCGATCCTCGAGCGCGCCGCGAAGGAGTTCCCGGGCAACTCGACCTTCGCCCGCTACGCCCCGGCCTCGTCGCCTGCGGGTAGCACCCCGGCAGCCACGCCCACACCCACACCCGCGGTGATCCCCAAGCCAGCCGGCCCCATCCGCATCTTCATCTCCTACTCGCACAAGGACGAGGCCTACCGCGAGACACTCGAGACCCGCCTCAAGGTCATCGGCCGCCTGATCCCGCTCGACATCTGGCACGACCGCAGGATGCTCGCGGGCACCAAGCTCGCCGAGAAGATCCTCGAGCAGCTCGCGTTGGCCGACGTGGTCCTCCTGCTCATCTCGCCCGACTTCATGGCCTCCGACTACTGCTTCTCCAAGGAGATGGAGGAGGCCCTGCGCAACTACGAGCTGAACCAAGGCCTCCCCGTCCCGATCATCGTCCGTCCGGACGCCACCTGGCACCTCCACCAGATCGGCCAGCACCTCGCCCTCCCCCGCGACGGCAAGGCCATCTCCAAGTGGCACGACGCCGACGATGCCTGGCACGACGTCAGCGAGGGCCTGCGGCGCCTACTCGCCGATCTCGCCCAGCAGCGCGCCCTGCCGCCGACTCCGTAGCGCTACCGATCGCACGTTGCGGAGACGCGGCCTCGAACGACCCGCAGCTTGGTTTGACCGGACTACAATCGGCCCTGCGACCCCCGAGAACGCCTGCCCAACCTTCGCTGAGATCTACACCATACCCTCGCCTCCGATGACTGCACCCCTCGATCACGACGATGCCCAGCAGGGGTGGATCTAGGAGCGGCCCCGATTCGTGCTACCCGCCAGCGCAGTCTCGGCAGCTGTTGCCCTCGCGGTTTGCGAGCCACTGGCCCCACCCGATGAACGTGCTCGGTGCAAGCGGAGCGGTGTGAGCGACGAGGTCGCCATTGCTCGCGACATACACGATCCGACCATCGCCGACGTAGGGGAGCCGCACCACATCCTCGCCGAGCACCCAGGAGACCTGGCCCAAGGGATCGACGACGTAGACGCGGCAGGCTTGCTCCCAGCAGCTGCGCGCTCGCGGGTTCGCCAGTAGGGGCTCGGGTACCGAGACCATGAGTACCGAGCCATCGAGCGCGAGCGCGGCGGGCTCACCGTTCTGTAGCGCCGCTCGGTCGGCGATCTCGATCGCCCCCATGTCGACCACACGGGTCATGCCGCCGACGGTGACCGCGACGGCCTCCGCGTCGAAGATCCTCTGAGTCGATCCCGACGGCCCTTCGATCGGAAGCGAGTCGTTCGTCGCCATGGCGGCCGACCCTGCGCTCCATCGCCATGCTCGTCGGTCGATCGCGTCCTCGTAGGCGTCGAGCCAGACCGCATCCGCCGTCACGCGCGGGCGCTCGAACGTCGTGCGGCGAGGCATGGTCCAGGCTGTGCCTTCTAGCGCGCCGATGCCACGCACGCTGCCGTCCGAGAGGCCCAGCTCGACGATCGCCGGACTTGCCGAGCACGTGTCGCACCCGACGTAGACGCTGGTGCCGCTGATGGCTGCGCCCGCGACCTCGGTGGCGACGTAGGGCACGTTCTTCTCGTACGCCGGTCGCACGCCGACGTCTCGGGCCCACAGGCGCGCTCCAAGACCGTCGAGGGCCACGACTTCGAGGACGTGGCCCCCCGCGCCACCGTCCTGCGGCCGAAGGTGCACCGACACCGAGACCTCTCCCCCGACCGCGATCGAGCGGCTCCCCGTGCAGCTGTCGCTCCTCGCCCACCGCAGCGCTCCATCGGGGGCAACGCGCGACACCGCCCCGCCAACGCAGGTCCAGATCTCGCCCTGCGCGGCCACGGCCAGCGCCGCGTTGTCGTTCGAGGTACCCAGGCCGAGCTCCCAGGCGATCTGCCCGTCGTTGCTAATCTTGAACAGCGACACGCGATCGGGGCCGCTCGGGTTCGTCGGATCTTCCCGAGTCGCGATCACGTAGACGCTCCCCGAGCCGTCGCCCACGGGCGGCGTCGTCTTCACCGCGGCGTCGAGCGACAGGCGCCAGAGCTCCTCGTCCACGGGCCCGTCGGCGCCCGTGCTCTCACCCGTCGTCGGGTCACCCAAAGTGGTGCCACTTGCGCTGCCCGTTCCGGTCATCGGGGCATTGGGCCCGCAGGCCCCAAGGAGCGCACTGATCGTGATAATCGTATATGCGGCGGCTTGGGGCCGTGCGCCGTTGGCCAGCCCAAGCACCGATGAGTCCGCGCTCGTGGAGGTCTTGTGCGGGACCGGCATCACCTCACCCCACCAACGCTAGCACGAGCCTGCATCGCTTGCGCCGCGCTTGGCGGGTGCACCCAGGAGCCTCCAGGGGGCACATCGGAGGGCACCGACACCGCCACGTCCGACACAGCCACGGCCGGCGCCACGATTGGAGCCGATGAATCCGGCGGCGCACCGTGCGAGGTCGCGCTGCAAGGCGTCCCTGGATCGGACGCGGACTGTCCCGAGCCGGGCTTCTTCGGAGACGTCTGCGGTGACCAGATTGCGCAGCTCGTGATCGACTCGACGACCGTGGTTGCGGCCGCTCCCGAGACGCAGGAAGCAGAGATCTCGATCGTCGACTTCTCGTTGATCTCCTTCATGGCTACGATCGAGTCGACGTGGAGTAACATCGGGACGACGAGCCACTGCGTAGTCGCGAAGAAGATCAGAGTCTACGAGCGCGTCGGCGACGGGGTCCCCTCGGAGCTGACCGTCGAGCCGCCAGGTGGGCCGATGGCGAGCAACGAGGATCTCGAGTCCGATCCCGACACTCCCGGAGCACTCGTCTGGTTCACGGACCCGTACGTCGCTGTCTCGGCTCACGGTACGCACTACCTAAGTGTGCTCAAGGCCCCCGGCATCGACGACACCGGCGATGGTGCCGACTGTGGCCGCGATAGGATCGACGTCGTCCGCGATTACGACAACGAGGTGCAGCTTTGGGTTCGTGGACCATCGGGCGGTCCGCTCCGGAAGGTGGCAACGGTCGAGGATGTGACCGAGGGGCTGTTCTACTCCGACATCTCCGACGGCTACAACGAATCGAATCCGCTGGGCAGCTTTCTGGACCACCCGCGCGTGGCGGCGTGGGCCGACGACGTGAACGACATCGATCGCGTCGTCGTCACGTGGACGACGGGCGACCCCGGCTTCGACCGATTCGTCACGCTCGAGTGCAGCCACGAGGAGCCCGTCGAGTGCGCTGTCGTGCTCGATGACGCGATCGAGTCGGTCGGCGTTTCGCTGACCAACGTATTTCCCAACCCGACCTTCGACGAGGACGGGAATCTCTACATCGCGCGCCGAGGTACCCTCACGCCGCGTGTGCAGCAGTTCATGTTCGGGGGGACGTGGAGCCTCGCATCGGAGGGTGGCCCGCCTGCCGGCGTGAGCGTCGGACCCCCATCGCAGCCGTTCATCGACGGCCTGGCGATCGACATCACCCCGGGGTTGTGGGTCGGTCGGATCGGACAGGCGACCACGCCCAGCGTCTTCCTGGCGTGGACCGGCGTGGTTCAGCAACCGGACTCCGATCTCATAGACGCACGTGTCCTCCTCTCGGCAGCGCACTCCGGGAATCTGGAAGCGTGGATCGAGCCCACGCAGATGCGAGAGGCCGGCCAACCACGCTCGAACGAATGGGGGCCGGAGGTCCGCGCAAACGGAGCTGATCCTCTCAACTTCGTGGATGTCGCCTTCCTGCGGGGTCCGCAAGGCGACGACACCGTGTTCCTCGGACTGTCAGGAGACGACCCTGCGTTCTCCCCGTGGCTGACTCGGTTCCGTGCGCACGACTTGTCGCGTTTTGGCGAGGTCTCCATCGCTGTTCCGGGGCAAGAAGTGTTCGTCGATGACGTGCCCCAGCGCGAGCCGGGCGCGAGCAGCCTCTTCGCGGGCGAGTACCTGGGTCTGACGCAGGATGCTGGGGCGCGAGCGCTCGTGGGGTGGCCGGTGGGCCAGGGTCCAGGAAGCCTCGGGATCCCGCAGCCGGATCTCGGGCTGTCGGTCGTCAGCTTCGAGTGCGTAGAGCCATGATCAGCCGCACGCGAACCGGCGGCTGAGTGAATCGGTCCAACGGACAACGGGCCGCCCACAGCCAGTGCGCGACGGACAACGCATCATGAAGGCGCGCGAGACCGATTGGTAGATGGCGCGGAGCGCACCCACAGCTGCCGAGGACGCCAAGCGGGGTGCGTGAGGGCCCGCGGGTCGACTACCCTCCCCTCCGATGACTGCACCCCTCGATCACGACGAGGCCCGCCGCGAGCTCACCTCGATGCTCGACGGCAGCGTCGGCGCCATCCCGCTGCCGTGGCTGGTGGAGCACCTCATGTCGAGCTACGCCGATGCGGGCTGGCCGCTGCTGCGCGACGCAGGGCTCGCGCTGCGCCGTCGCGCGACCTCGGTGGAGCTCGAGCAGCTCGAGCTCGCCGAGCGCCCCAAGGCGCGCGCCGTGGCGGGGCGCTACCGCACGCGTCGTCACGGCGAGCGGCCGCGCCCATATCACACGCACCTGCACACGCTCGAGCCCCTGCACGTCGCGTGCGACTGCCCCGACTACCTGAAGGGTGGCCTTGGCCTGTGCAAGCATGGCCTCACGGTGCTGAGCTACCTCGGCGCCCGCCCGCGCGTGCTGGCGCGCGCCCACGCGCAGCCGAGCGCCCCGCCGCCGGTCCATTGGCACCCGATCCCGCCGCTCCTGGGCGCTCTCGATCGCCTCGCCGCGATCCGCTTCAGCGACCCCGCCGCGCTGCCCAAGCCGCTGCGCGCGCTCGTCACCAGGGCCTCCGCTAGCGCCCCGGGCAGGCTGCGTCCCGCCAGCTTGCGCTCGCCAGCCGCCCGCCGCGGCACGCTCGAGCAGCTCGTCGCCCTCGTCGAGCGTCACGACCCCGACCCTGCCCTCGCGGCCATCGTACGCGAGGCGGAAGCGGAGCAGGACCGCAACGATCGCCTCCTGCTCCCCGTCGCGACCCAGCGCAAGATTCTGCGCCGCTTCGGGCTCGCGCTCTACCCCTACCAGCTCGCGGCGGTCCGCACGTTCCTCGCCACCGGGCGCATGCTGCTGGCCGACGACATGGGCCTGGGCAAGACGATCCAAGCCGCCGCCATCGCCCACCTACTGGTCGAATCGGGTCGGATCTCCCGCGTGCTGATCATCGCCCCGGCTAGCCTCAAGAGCCAGTGGGTCCGAGAGTGGCGCAAGGCCACGCCGGTCCCGATCGAAGACGTCGAGGGCGGGCCTGCACAGCGAGCCGAGCAGTACGCGAGCACCACGACGGGCGCACTGGTGGCCAACTACGAGCAGGTGCTACGCGATCTGCCGCAGATGCAAGGCTACGCCCCGGAGCTCATCATCCTCGACGAGGCCCAGCGCATCAAGAACTGGCAGACCCGCACCGCGCAGACCATCAAGCGACTCGACTGTCCCTACCGCCTAGTGCTCACCGGCACGCCGCTCGAGAATCGCCTGGACGAGCTGGCCTCGATCATGGACTGGGTCGACCCCACCGTGATGGCCCCCAAGTGGCGGCTGGCCGCCACGCACCAGGTCACCCAAGATGGCTCGCGCGAGGTGGTGGGCGTGCAGAACCTCGACACCCTGCGCGCTCGCCTCGCGCCGCGCATGGTCCGACGCCGCCGCGCCGACATCCTGCACGAGCTACCGCCGCGCACGAACACCACGGTACCGGTGGAGCTCACCAACGCGCAGCGCATCGAGCACGACGAGCTCAACCTGCCGGTCGCACGGCTACTGGCCCAGGCCCGTCGGCGGCCCCTCGCCCACGCAGAGTTCTTGCGACTGATGAGCCTGCTCAACACCCAGCGCATCATCGCCAATGGTCTCGCCCAGCTCCGCTTCGAGGCGGTGTGGCCCAGCCTCACGCCGGGCGGCGCCCAGCCGGCCACGCTGCAGGCACTGGCCACCCCAAAGCTCGAGCACCTGCGCGAGCTCGTGCACTCGCTCGTGGTCGAGCAGGGGCGCAAGGTGGTCGTGTTCAGCCAGTGGCGACGCATGCTGTCGCTCGCTCAGTGGTCCATCGGCGACATCCTCGAGGGCCACGGCCACCGCGCGGCGTTCTTCACGGGCCGTGAGTCCCGCAAGCGTCGCACGAGCAACGTGGTCGAGTTCCACGACGACCCAGCGGTCAGCGTGCTGCTGTGCACCGACGCCGGCGGCGTGGGTCTCAACCTGCAGCGCGCCGCGAGCTGCTGCATCAACCTCGAGCTGCCGTGGAACCCGGCCGTGCTCGAGCAGCGCATCGCCCGGATCCACCGCATGGGCCAGATCGCGCCCGTCGACACCTATACGTTGGTGACCGAGGGCTCCATCGAGGAGCGGATCGCGAGCGTCGTGGCGACCAAGCGCGCGCTGTTCGACGGGCTATTCGATGGTCAGAGCGACGAGCTGCGCTTCTCCGAGTCCACCAGCTTCTTGTCGACGCTCGGCCGCCTGTACGACGCCGAGACGGCGCCGGCCGATCCCGACGAGCTGCTCGATACCGGCGACGACAGCGATTCCGCGCAGGACGTGCACGTGGAGCAGCTCGTCACCGCGGCCGACGAGACCGCCGACGCGAGCCCCGCTTCGCAGGCTTTGCTCGAGGCCGTCGACATCCGCCGCCTGTTCTCCGAGCTCGAGATCATCCCGCGCTCCGACGGCGGCATCCGCATCGACGCCTCACCCCGCGCGGCACAGACCCTCGGCGCGCTGTTCTCGGGCATGGCGTCGCTGCTCGAGCGCGCGGCAGGGAACGAAGCGCGTCCGTAGGGCGCCGCGAGATCTCGACCGGCCCCCGGCTCCGCCCTAGCCGCAGCGAGCGACCGCGAACTGCCCGCTGCCTGCGGCACAGGGCGAAGCCATGACCTCACCGACGATGCAGCCCGCGTCGATGCTCACGATCTCGACCGAGTAGCTCGTGGCCGGCCCATCCTCGCCTTCGCCGTTGCCGTTGCAGTCGGACACCGTCGAGTGACACGACAAGCTCACGTCGGACTCGGTGTAGATGCCCGGGGCCTGCGCCGCAGGGGGAAGCTCGAGCGTGACCGACTCGTAGATGCCGCACTCCGTGCACGCGCCGGGATCCTGATCGCCGCACGCCGTCCCCGGGCTCGACAAGAAGATGGTCAAGCTCTGTCCGTCGCCCCCCATCGCCCAGCCTCCGCTGACCAGCGGATCGTCGAGCTCCACCCCCGCGCACGCGGGCGCGGGCATGCACGCCAGCGCGCCGGTGGACTCACCGCCCGCGGTCGGGCTCGTGGCTCCGCCCCCGGACTCGCCCCCGGACTCGTCGGTGTCCTTGGGCGAGGAGCACCCGCTCACGAACGCGAGCAAGAGCCCACCGGCCACGATCTTCCATGTTCGCCGTAATCTCATTCGTGAGTGCTTCTAGCACGTCCGTGCACCGGTCGAGCAAGGCGCTCACGCTCGTCGAGCGCGACGACGACCGCGTCCCACCAAGCCAAGCAGCATCAACCCGAGCGCACCCACGCCGCCGCGCCCCGACGCGCGACACGTGCAGCCGTCGACCTCTCCACCGCCACTGGGGAGCGGGAGCCCCGAGCCGGGACCGACGCTTGTGTCGCTCGTCGCCGCAGTGGAGCCGCTGCCGATCGTACCGCTCTGCACCCCGCCGCTCGCGCTGCCGCCCCCCGTCCCCTCCCCTGCGGTGTCATCGACCCCAGCGCTCCCCGCCTCGCCACCCGTCGTCTCGCCGCCGCCTCCCGGATCGGCATCGAATACGCGCACGTCCCGGTACTGCACGCCATTGAGCGGCGCGGACACTTGATACTCGCCATCGTTGGGAATGCGCAGCGACGCGAATGCGAGGTTGCCCCCTGCGATCTCGTTGTAGTCGACCGAGGCGAGCAGCACATCGTCTCGGTAGAACTCGGCAATGCCGGCACCATCGAGGCGGATCGAGAGCGTGTAGCTGTCCGCTTGAGCCCACGGCAGCGCGTCGGCCCAGCTCCCCACCTCGAGCACTTCGTACTCGCGCCCGATCTCGACCTTGAGGCGCCCCTCGTAGCCCGGGAACACGTCGCCCGCGATCTTGAGCAGCAAGAAGTGATCCGTCGCGCCGTCGCTGAACGACCCGTCGGGCCCGGTGAACAGCTCGACCAGATCGTGTTCCCCCACCCCCGCGGTCACGACCCCCGAGATCGTGACCTCGACACAGCCCGCGCGGATCGGTGGATCGAGCCCCCATACGATCGAGCCCGGCGGATCGCTACCCCCAGGCACGAACCCCGCCGCATCGAGCGTGCCGCCCTGCGCCACACCGACAGTGGCGCCAGCGAGCGGATCGTCGATCACCTGCTCGCCGCAGCCGGGGGGCGTGGCCAGGGCGATCTCCGACCCGAGCGCGATCGTGACCGTCGTGGCCACCGCCAGCACCAGCGCTGCTCTCGAGACCGTCTGCATCTCGCCAGAATACAACCGTTCGGTGCGCACCGACCTGGTATTCCTAGCCATGGCGATCGAACCCGGAAGCGGAAACCTGCTGGAGGCCGATGTCGACGCGCTCGTCAACCCGGTGAACACGCAGGGCGTGATGGGCAAGGGCTTGGCGCAGCAGTTCAAGAGAGCGTTTCCCGAGGTGTTCCAGTCCTACATGCGCGCGTGCAAGGCCGGCGAGGTCGCGCCGGGCAAGATCCATGTCGTTCCCCGGTCGATGGCCCCGCGCTTCATCCTGAACTTCCCCACCAAGAAGCACTGGCGGCACCCGTCGAAGCTCGAGTACATCCGCGACGGGCTCGATGACCTCGTGCAGCAGGTGCGCGCCCTGGAGATCCGATCGATCGCGATCCCACCGCTTGGCTGCGGTCTCGGTGGTCTCGCTTGGGAGGACGTTCGTCCGCTGATCGAGTCGGCGTTCGTGCCCATGCCCGAGGTGCGGGTGATGCTCTACGCGCCCACTGGAGCACCCGCAGCGGACGCGAACGGCGGCGCAAGGCCCCGCGGATGACCGCGGCGCGGCCGACGTGTTGGCGTAGATGAGCGGACGACCATCGCGAAGTCTGCCCCCAATTTGGGGTAGCACCTACGCGCCGCCCCCCTACGCCTCCAGCAGCTCGCGCAGCGCGTCGAGATTCGGAATCGCCGCCCGCTCGTGTCCCGTCAGCACGTCGTCGGCGAGCTGGCGCTTGGTCTCGTGTAACGCCATGACCTTGTCCTCGATCGTGCCCTCACTAACCAGCCGATACACGGTCACGGGCCTCTGCTGCCCAATTCGATGGGCGCGATCGGTGGCTTGGTCCTCGACAGCAGGATTCCACCAGGGGTCGAGGTGGAACACGTAGTCGGCTCCGGTGAGGTTGACGCCCACGCCGCCCGCTCGCAGGCTGAGGACGAACACGTCGCCCTCGCCGGCCTGAAAGGCGTCGATACGGCGCGCGCGCTCGGCCGCGGGGGTCGAGCCATCGAGATCGAGGTACTCGATGCCGGCGGCCTGCAAGCGCTCGCGCACGAGCGCCATGCTCCCCAGGAACTGGGTGAAGACGAGCGCGCGGTGGCCCTCGTCGCGCAGCTGCTCGAGGCGCTCCATCAGCACGTCGAGCTTCGCACCCTTGGGGCCCTTGGCCTCGTCGACGAGGCGCGGATCGATCGCGGCCTGACGCAGCCGCGTGAGCTCGGCGAGCACGGCGAAGCGCACCTTCTTGGGATCGGCGTTGGCCACCCGCTCGACCGCGCGGCGGCGGAGCGCCTCGTAGAACGCACGCTCCTTGGGATGGGGCTCGACGTGGATCGTGATGTCCGAGCGCGGCGGTAGCTCGTCGAGCACCTGGGCCTTGGTGCGTCGCAAGAGGAACGGGCGCAGCAGCGCGCGCAGCTGGGTGCTGCGCTCGCGGTTGCCGGCGGCGATCGGGGCGGCGAACGCATCGTCGAAGCGCGCGCGGCTGCCGAGCAGGCCGGGCAGGATCACCTGGAACAGGCTCCACAGCTCGCCCAGGTGGTTCTCCACCGGCGTCCCGGTGAGCGCCAGGCGATGCTCGGCTCGCACCAGCCGTGCCGCGGCCGCGCGCTTGGTCTCTTGGTTCTTGAGCGCGTGCGCCTCGTCGAACACGACCGTCGAGAACTCGACCTCGGCGAGCGTGTCGGTCACGCTGCTGAGCAGGCCGTAGCTGCACAGCACGAGGTCGCGGGAACGAAGCGCGCGCAGCAGCTGCGCTCGATCCTCATGATCGGCGAGCACGTGAACTCGCAGCACGGAGGTGAAGCGCTCGGTCTCGGCGGCCCAGTTGTGGACGACGGAGGTGGGGCACACCACCATGGCGGGCCCGAGCCGCGCGCGCTGACACAGGAGCGCGAGCGCCTGCACCGTCTTGCCGAGCCCCATGTCGTCGGCGAGGCACGCCCCGAGACCAGCCCGGGCCAGGCGCGAGAGCCAGGTGTAGCCCTCGCGCTGGTAGTCGCGCAGCGTGGCTTGGAAGCCGCGAGGGAGCCGCGGACTCCAGCGGCCGATCTCCTCCAGCGCGTCGAGCCGCGTGCGCACGGCAGGGTCGAAGGTGACGTCGGTGCCGGCGGTGAGATCCTCGAGGACCGACAGCAGGGCCGGGCTCGCCCGCAGCTCCTCGCCGGTGACGGTGCCGAGGCTCGCGAGCGCGTCGAGGCGGCGGCGCAGCGCGTCCGAGAGCGCGAGGAAGCGGTCGGGTCCGATCGGGAGATAGCGCTCGCCGATGCGCTTGCCGAGCAGCTGGGCGAAGCGCAGCACCTCGCCCTCTTCGACGGCGAAGCTCGCGGTGAGCGCGAGCCAGTCCGGCCGCGCGCCGACCTCCATCGTGAGCCCGTCGAGCTCCACGAGGCGCGGTAGCGCGAGGCGCTGCTTGCCGGCCCACGCGAGCGCCACGCTCTCGCCGAGCGCATCGATCTCGAGCAGCACGTCGAGCGCGTCGGGCAGCGTGGGCACGCGGCAGTGCAGCGGCTCCACGGAGAAGCCCTCCAGCACGGGGCACGCGTCGAGCACGGCCCGCGCCCGCGCCCGCTCGAGCGGCAGCTCGCGCTCGCATCGCGCGATGCGGGGGCTCGTACCGTCGGGCTTGGACGCGCCGCCGCCCGCCTCGCCATCGCTCACCTCGCCGACGCACGTCTCGGCTCCGATCCCCGGCCGCAGGCACGGACCGGTGGGACCGAGCGGCGCGACCCGCAGGCGCACGTCGAGCGTCGCGCCATCCCAGCGCAGCTGCACGAGCGGGCGCGGATCGGCCTCGCGGGTCTCGATCGCGACCGGCACGTCGCCCTCCATGTTCACGGGGGCGACCGCACCCAGCTGGGTCAGCGTACGCACCAAGCGATCGTGCGCGGCATCGGGGACCGCGAGGTCCGACCCATCGGCGAGCACCGAGACCAGCGGCTCGAGCGTAGCGGGGCGCTCGTAGACGAACGCGTGGCGCGGGCTGGTGAGCTCGAGCACCACCGGGTGGTGTACGAGGCTCGCGGGGCGCAGCTCGACGTGCGTGTGTCCCTTGCGACGGTTCGTGACGATCGACGGCGTGCCGCGCTCCACCGTGAGCGGCTCGCCGCTCTTCGAGATCACGCGGGGGTGACCGATGAGCGCCACGAGGGCGCGAGGACCCTGCAGCGGCTGCGCGGGCCACTGATCGGCCGCCACCCCGAACCCCGAGAGCACGGCTCGGTCCGCAGCGTCGAGCAGCGCGTCCTCGCTGCCGTCGAGCAGCTGACGCACCGACACCGCGCGCCCCCGCTTGGAGCGGGTCGACTCGATGATGCGGGGCTGGAGCAGGATACTGTTGACCCTGGAGGCATCGACCTCCCACACGAGCCGCCGCGCCGGCACCTCCCCGGACGCGGCCAGCGACGAAATCTCGACCGCAGCCTCGAGGCTGGCCAGCGCCGCCTGCCAGCGCTCGGGGGCCGCGAACGCACCCGCGAGGTGCGTACGGGGGCCGCCCTCGAGCGCGGTCACGATCGCCGACAGCTCGCGGGCCGCGGGCTCGTACCCGTTGGCACGAGCCCGCTCCAACCAGGAGCGTGCGACCACGAGCGGGAACTCGTCGGGCTTGGGCTTGGCGCGGCCCTTGGGCTCGTCGGGCACCCACAGCACGTGCAGCAACCACGTGAGGATCGACGCAAACGCCGAAACGCGGGCGGGGTCGGGGCGGCGCTCGAAGGGGCGGGAGGAGCCACCGGTCAGCACGCGGTGGACGTCTTCGAGCAGCATCACGACGTCGTCGGCCACCGTCGACGTGCTCGCCTCCATCGCGGTCGACAGCGTGGCCCCGAGCGCAGTGGTGGCGCGCGGATTGCCGGAGCTCGTGGCGGCCAGCGCCAGCAGGTGGCACGCGCCTTCCAGGTCGGGCAAGAGCTTGTGCTTGCGCGACGTCATCTTGGCGAGCGCGGCGCGGCCGAGCGCGGCCGCATCGGCATGGCGCCCGCTCCAGAATGCCTGCAGCAGCGCGACCCCTTCGGCGCCCCAGCGAGGCAGGGGCCCGAGCGCGGTCAGCGGGCGAACGTCACCGCGCACCGCGAGCAGCCGGGCCACGCCGAGGTGGATCTTCTTGTCTTCATCCGCGAGCGCGAGCTCGATGAGCGCCGGCTCGATCGGGAGCAAGAAGGCCCCGACGATGTTCACGATCTCCAAGAGGAGGACGCTGCGGGCCGCGCGGGGCAGCACCTCGAGCCACGCCGGCTGCGGTGCGAGGCCGAGCGCCTGGACGAGGAAGCGCGCCAGCGTGTCACGATCGCGGATGAAGGCGTGGTCGATCGCCTCCTTGGCCCGAGGCGCGCGCCCCAGCAGCGCCGCCAGGCGCAGGCGGGTGGTCTGCACCTCGGGTCCGTACCCCACGAAGCGTGAGCGTCGCTCCCGACGATCGAGGACCTCCGCGAGCGGGTCGAGCCGCCCGCGCGCATGGCAGGCCGTGAGCACCTCGAGCGAGGCATAGGCGGGCAGCTCGAAGCGAGCCGCGCTGTAGCTCGGGGAGAGCAAGCCCGTCGCGAGCAGCTTGTCGCGCAGCGGCACGAGGTCCTTGCCGGACAGCGCCCGGCTCTCGCTGTAGCGCACCTCGTAGCGCGCCGCAGCCTCCGACCACGACGCGCACGTCGCATCGCGGTCCTCGAGCGCGAGCACCGTGAGGCGCTCGAGCTCGGCGTCGGAGAGCTCGGCGAGGATGCGCCGGATCGCGGTGATGTCGAGTGTGCTCACCAATTCACCCGCGGGTCCTCGGGCCAAGCATGCGGCGAATCTATCACGACGACCCGCGGGCGATCCCGACACCCCGGACCCCCGAGCTCGAGTCGTGGACCTTCCCTCCTCGGCCTACTCCTTCGGACTGAGCCCCCGCCCGAGCAAGATCCACGTGGCAAGGACACTACTCCAGCAAAAATGACCCACGACCCAGGCGATGAACAACCACCACCGACCCGAGCCCTCGGGCGCAACGAACCAGGCGATGAGCATCGCCGCTACCGTGGCAACGACAGCGATCACGTTCGCCCCAACCAAGCGGGAGCTGAACGTGCACGGCACCAACAACTTGAGTCCGGGCGCGTGCCCGATGAAGCCGACCAGCGCGGACCAACGCCGGTTGATGGGCCGGGGAGTCGAGGACACGTGGGCAGAATAGGCAAGATCCCAACGAGCGACCATCCGGCCCGGGGGCGCTCGTCTCGGACCGGTCGCCGACGAGCCCAATCCACCGCGCGCGCGGCGGCGACCGAGCCCGGAGTCGCGCTCGCTCGAGACGACCTCGATCAGCACCGCGCGCTCGGAGGCGCTGGGCTCCGGACCCGCAAGCAGCGCGGCGCCAACCCGGGCCCACGCCGCGGGCGAGGGTTCACGAGGGGCGAGGTGTCGAAGGGCGACGGACATCGCTGTCCCGCGGCGATCGACGAAGATCCACCGACGGCTGTAATGGATGAGGCCGTTGCGCAACGAGGTCTCGGCTCATCACTGGCGTGCCCATGCCTAGTGCGCCCCACGAGACCTATCATGAATACTGCACGATCCCTGCGCTGGAACCTCTCCCTTGCAGCCACCGCGTTCGCGCTCGTT
>JBFIJN010000176.1:0-15907 GCA_041600735.1 Nannocystaceae bacterium | reverse complement strand
GGGCGCGGCCGGCCGGCTCAAGCTCGCGATGCGGGCTCGATGTTCTTCGCGGATGCTCTGGTCGAAGCTGGGGTGAGCATCGAGCAGAGTGAGCACGTGGCGACGGGCCGCGAGCTCCTGCGCCGCATGGCCGAGCGCCTCGTGCTCGCGCGCGGCGAGGATCCACGCGACGAGCTCCTCGGGTCGACCGCTGCTGCGCACGATCTCGAGCGCTCGCTCGGCGTGGGCCAGCGCGGCCTCGTGCTCGCCCTGGCGGCCCAGTAGCTCGGCGAGGTTGTTGAGCGGGGCGGCCACGCGGGGGTGACGAGCGCCGAGCGTGTCGCGGCGGATCGCGAGCGCCTGCTCGCACTTGATCCGCGCCTCGGCGTAGCGCTCCTGCATGATGAGCACGTTGCCGATATGGTTGAGGGTCTGGGCGACCAGCGGGTGCTGCTCGCCGAGCAGCTCGCGCTGGACCTCGTAGGCGTGCTGATAGCCGGCCAGCGCCTCGTCGAAGCGCCCGAGCCGGTAGAGCACGCCGCCGCGGTTGTGGTCGAGGGCAGCGCGACGCAGGCGATCGTTGCCCAGCCGATCGAGCGCGGCCTCGGCAAAGCGGATCCACAGCAGCGCCTCCTTGGGGCGCAGCGCTTCGACCCCCACCACCCACACGAGATCGATCCAAGCGTCGGCGGCGGTGGCCTCGTCGCGGCTGCGCTCGGCCGCGAGCACGGCGGTCAGCAGGTGGTCCTCGGCGGCCTTGAAGTCGCCGATGAGGCTCTCGGCGGCGGCCATGCGGTGGCGGGCCGCGGCCAGCAGCGGTGAGTAGCCGAGCGCCTCGCCCTCGTTGGAGACCTCGTACGCGAGCGCCACGGCCTCCTCGTAGCGGCCGGCGAGCTCGAGCGCGCGGGCCTCGGCCAGGCGCCCGTAGCCAGCCTCCGCGCGCGAGCGTGCCTCGGGGGTGGCGGGCGGCTCGATGCGGGCGGACAGCGCGGCCACGTCGTCGCACGCACGCACGTCGGGCAGCGACTGCACCGAGACCACCGCGTTCTCGACGACTCGCGGCTCGCCGCCCGCCATGAGGTCGACCATCGCCTCGAGCTCGCGCAGCTGCCGACCGAGGCACGACACGCGTAGATCGAGGGCCTCTTGCGATTGCTCGCGGCGCACGTGGGTGGCCTCGCACGCGTCGCGATAGGCCCCGAGCCACTCTTGGGTCCATCCGTCGAGCTCCACCTGCACGCGCTGGGCGGCGGCCCGGGCGTAGGGCGCGGCCGCGCCTTCGAAGGCCGCTTGGACCCCGATCTGCTCGTCGGCCCCCCACACTCGCTCCACATGGGTCACGCCCGCCGAGCAGGGCTCATCGTTGCGGTTCAGCAGCACCACCGGCAGCGCGATGCCCAGCGCGACGCTGCCGATCCCGACCACGAGGTAGGGCGACACGCGCGGTCGACCGGCGCGCTCGAGCGCCTCGAGCAGGTCGCCCATCGAGGCATAGCGATCCTTGGGGTCGGGCCGTAGCGCGCGCTCGATCACCGCGATCACGCGGGTGGGGACCTCGGTGCGCGCGGGCACCGGACGCAGGCGTGCGGCCTGCTTGGCCTGCAGCATCTCCATCATCGAGCCCGCGAACGGGCGCGCGCCGAACAAGGACTCGTAGAGCGTGACGCCGAACCCGAACTGATCGGAGCGAGGATCGGAGCCGTCGCCACCGTGCTGCTCGGGCGACATATAGGGCGGCGTGCCGAGCACCGTGCCCTCGCGGGTGATGACCTCCATGCTCGAGTCGTCCCAGCTCGGCAGCGCCGGCACTCCGTCGACCGAGGGCGTACCCGAGACGGTGGCCGGGCGCGCGAGGCCGAAGTCGGAGACCATCACGCGCCCTGCGTCCCCGATGAGCACGTTGCCTGGCTTGAAGTCGCGATGGACGATCCCGACCTCGTGCGCCGCCGCCAGCCCGCGGCCGGCTGCGATCATCACCTCGAGCACCGCTCGCCACGGGCGCTGGCGGCGATTGAGCCAGTGCCGCAGGTCGCCGCCCTCGACCAGCTCCATCACGATGAACACGCCGGCCGGCGGAATCTCGAGCGACTCGCCGAGGAACGCGGCCTCGAGCCCGAGGTCGAGCTCCTCGTACATCGACACGTCGTGCACGGTCAGCACGTTGGGATGGGTGAGCTTGGCCATCGCCTGCGCCTCGCGATACAGGCGCTTGCGACCGCGGTCGCCTCCGTTCTTGCGCGGCTGCAGCAGCTTGAGCGCGACCTTCCGATCGAGCTCGGGGTCGTAGGCCTTGTAGACCATCGACGTGCCGCCGCTGCCGAGCTGCCCGAGCAAGATGTAGCGCGACAAGACCAGGGGCTTGGTCTTGCGCGAGAGGGGGGGGTGCCCGGACCGCGGCGTCAGCTCCTCGTCGTCGCGCGTCGGCGTCTCCGAGTGGGGGGGCACCGCAGGAGGATAACCCCAAGTACCTGGATGGACGCGGGTTTTGTGGGGTCACGGCGCGGTCGGCTTGTCGATCGTGGCAATGCGCGTCACGGTGTGCGCCCCGGTGACGAGCGCTACACCAAACACGAACGACGTTGCGAAGATGCGTGATGGATCCCCCGAGCGCCTCACCGGGTGGGGTCGCTACCCCGCGATCGATGCACGCACCCTCCGCGGCGAGGATCTCGAGCGGCTCACGACGCGCGCCCAGCTGAGCCGCGGGCTCGGTCGTGCGTACGCCGACTCGGCCCTGCCACCGCGCGGGAGCACGCAGCCGGTGGCGATCACTCCGCTCGCCGATCGCATCCTCGCGTTCGACGAGTCCACCGGGGTGGTGCGCGCCGAGGCGGGGCTGAGCCTGGGCACGCTGCGCGAGGTGTTCCTGTCCCGCGGGTGGTTCACCCCGGTCTCCACGGGCACGCGCCACGTGACGCTCGGCGGCATGGTCGCGGCCGATGTGCACGGCAAGAACCACCACGTCGCGGGCTGTCTTGGGCGACACGTACGCGCGCTGCGGATCCGCACGGGCGACGGCGAGGTGCGCGAGATCGGTCCCACGCGCGAGCCCGAGCTGTTCCACGCCACGACCGGCGGCATGGGCCTCACCGGGCACGTGCTCGAGGTGGAGCTGGCGCTGGAGCGCGTGCCCACCCCGTGGATCTACGAGGAGACCGAGCGCAGGCCGAACCTCGAGGCGGTGATCGAGGGCCTCGCCGAGGCGCGGGAGCAGTGGCCGATGACGGTGGCGTGGATCGACACGTCGGCGCGCGGGGCGAAGGTGGGGCGCGGGATCGTGATGCGCGGGCGCTGGGCCACCAAGGAAGAGGCGCCGGCTGGAGCGCCGCCGGTCAAGCGGGGGATCCGCGTGCCGTTCGACTTTCCCAGCGGGCTGGTGAATCCGTTCACCATCAAGCTGCTCAACGCGGCGTACTACCGCATGCACCCCCGGCGCATGCGCAAGCACGTGGTGAGCCCCGAGGTGTTCTTCTGGCAGCTCGATGCGCTCGATCTGTGGAACCGCGGGTTCGGGCGCCGCGGCTTCACCCAGGTGCAGTGCGTGCTGCCCTCATCGGCCAAGCTGTTTCGCGAGCTGCTCGAGCGCTTCCGGGAGCTGGGCGGGTGCTCGTTCGTGACCGTGTTCAAGGATTGCGGCGAGGCGGGCGAGGGCATGCTGTCGTTCCCGCAGCGCGGCACCACGCTCGCGGTCGACGTGCCCATGCGCAAGGACGGCGGCACCGAGAAATTGTGCGCCGCGATGATCGAGATGGTCGTGGCCAACGGCGGGCGCGTGTACCTGGCCAAGGACGCGTTCGCGACCGCGGAGCAGTTTCGCCAGATGTACCCGCGCTGGGAGGAGTGGGACGCGATCCGCCGCCGCTACGATCCCGAGGGGCGCCTGCGCAGCGCGCAAGGGCAGCGGCTGGGGCTGTGCGAGTAGCGGGGGGCGCTCACTCCTCGCCGCGTGCGACCAGCCACTGCCGCACCTCCTCGGCTTCGCTTGCCCGTAGCTCGCCGACCTCGCGATAGATGTCGAGGGCCCGCCTCGCTCGCGTCACCGCGCCCTCGCGCTCGCCCGGCCAGGACCACAGCAGCTGCGCCAGGCCGAACGCCGCGGCGGCGAGCAGCGCGGGCGGGCCCTCGGCGTGCGTCAGGATCTCGACCGCACGCTCGAGGTGATCGCGCGCGGCTTCTCGCCGACCGAGCGCGTGCTCGAGCTCGCCCCTGCGGGTGAGCGCCGCCCCCACGCGCACGTGACGGGGGCCGAGCGCCTGCTCCAGCGTGCGCGCGCCGTGGCCCATGTGTCGGGCCGCGGCCTCGAGCTGGCCGTGCGCGTGGAGCACCCGCCCCAGCCCGATCCAGGCCTCGGCCACGTGGGAGTGGATCGGCTGCAGCGACACGCCCGCGATCGCGAGCGCGCGCTGGAAGGCGCCGAGGGCTCGCGCGAGCTCACCCTCGTCGACGTACAGGCGCGCGAGCTCGTTGAGCACGATCACGACCTCGGGGTGCGCGGGGCCGAGCGTGTGCTCGCGGATCGCGAGCGCCTGCTCGTAGCAGGCCCGCGCCTCCGCGTAGCGACCGAGCTGGTGGACCGTGGTGCCGAGCGAGACGAGCGAGACGGCGAGCGCGGGATGCATCGGATCGAGCTCGGCTCTGCGGCGCTCGAGCACCTGGTGGACCAGCGGCAGCGCCTCTTCGTAGCGCCCCTGCTCGTAGAGCACCAAGGCCATGTTGGTCATGGTGATGGATTCCATCGGGCTGTCGGGCTCCATGCTGGCGCGGGTCTCGAGCGCCTCGCGATAGCGCTCGTAGGCCTCCGCGTAGCGCCCCTGCTCGTAGAGCACGTTGCCCATCACCTCCATCACGCCGGCGAGCCGCGTGGGGTCGCTCCACGGCTGGCGCGCCAGCGCTTCTGCGGTGAGGCCCCACTTGAAGCCCACGTCGTGGTGCTCGCGCAGGTCGCCCTCGACATACGCGAGCGCGACCGCAGCCTGGAGCGCCAGCTGCGGGAGCCCGTGCTCCACCGCGCGCGCATAGGCCTGCTCGAAGTCGTGCTCGGCGGCCTCATAGCGACCCTGCTCGGTCCACAGCTCGCCACGCACGAGCTCGAGCTCGGTCAACAGCGGCGGGAAGCCCAGCGCGGTGGCCTCGGCGATCGCCGGCTCGACGACGGCGAGCGCGGCCTCGAAGTGACCTGCGCGGTACGAGGCCTGCGCCACCGATCCCTCGCGTCGAAGCGCGCGCACCTGGGTCGCGAGCTCGGGATCGGGGGGCAGCGGGCGCAGCGGAGAGAAGCGCTCGGTCTCGCGGCAGCGCTCGAGGCGGGGCAGCTGGTCGGTCCACATGGGAGCGAGCGCGAGCACGTCTTCGTTGCCCTCGCCCAGCAAGACCGCGGCCTCACCCAGCGCGTCGAGGGCCTCCGCGAGGCACTCGCGCTGCACGGTGGCCGTGGCGGGATCCACGAGCCCGTCGCGCTCGGCGGCGCAGGCGGCCTGGCGAGCCTCGGCCCACTGGTTTGCGTAGTCGTCGAGGCGCGGCAGGATCTCGGCGGGGACGTCGATGGCGCTGCTCGAGATCACGGTCCACACGCGCGCGCGGCCCTCCTCGTTCCACACGCGTCGAAGCTCGAGCTGCGGGTCCTCGCAGGCGGGCACGCGGGTGCTCCACCACGCCGCGCCCGCAGAGGCCAGCGCGAGCCCCCCGATCCCCAGAGTCCACGCGAGGCGACGGTCGCGGCGCGGGGCGAGCAGCTGCTCGAGCTCGTAGAGCACGTCGTCCATCGCAGGCCAGCGCGCGCTCGGGGTCGCCAGCAGCCCGCGGACCAGCAGGCGGCGCAGGCGTGCGGGGAGCCTGGGCGCGTCGCGAGGGACGTCGAGCTCACCCTCCATCATGGCGTTGACGAGCGCGTCGATGGACTCGCCGGTGAACGGGCGGCGCCCGTGGATCGCCTCGAACAACGACACGCAGAACGAGAACTGATCGCTCTTGGCGTCGAGCGGCCGACCCCACAGCTGCTCGAGCGGCATGTAGCCGAGCGTGCCGGGAGCGCCGCGATCCTGCGACGGCGCGCCGACGCGGCGGCGCGCGGTCGTGGACGAGTCACTGGTTCGACTCGCACGCGCATCTTGGACCAGCTCGGTGTCGATGGGGCGCGCGAGCCCGAAGTCGAGCACGCGCACGCGACCTTCGTCGTCGAGGATGCAGTTGCTCGGCTTGAAGTCGCGGTGCAGCAGCCCGCAGGCGTGGGCGGCCGCGAGCCCACGACCGGCTTGGAGATAGACCTCGAGGCACGCTCGCCATGGGGGGCGGCTCGCCTGCCACCCGGCCAACGTGGAGCCGCGCAGCAGCTCCATCGCGATGAACGGCCGGCCTCCCGCGACGCCCGCCTCGAACACCTGCACGACGTTGGGGTGTGAGAGCCTGGCCAGCGCCTGCGCCTCGCGGAGCAAGCGACGCTCGGCCCGCGCGGCGAGCTCGGGGTGCAGCAGCTTGAGCGCTACCGCGCGATCGAGGGTGGGATCGTGGGCCTCGAAGACGGTGCCCATGCCCCCGGTGCCGAGGACGTCGCGGATCTCGAAGCGCCCAAAGCGTTGACCCACCCATGCGGTGGCCGCGACGTCGGGGCTCCCTGCGTCGGGCTCGAGGCTCTGCGGTCGCGTGGGCCGCGAGTGATCGTCCTGCCGGGGCATGGAGGGGCCAGCGTGCGTCTGCCGTCGACGCTAGCGCACGCGCTGCCCGAGTGTCACGCGCACCGGCGTGCGGGTGGTGACTGCAAATCCTGCGCCAGCAAGGCACCATTGGGCCAGGCTCGGATTCGGAGCTATGGATCGGAGCTATGGATCGGACAGTATCAGCCCGATGGAATTCGAAAGCTGATTCGAAACGGCCAGATCAGGGACACCATCGCCGTTGAAGTCGCCGGCCTCGATGCCCGAGGGCAGCGAGCCCACCGCGTAGGTGGCGGCGTAGACGAAGCGGCCGTCGCCGCGCCCGCGGGCCAGCGTGATGTCTTGGGAGCTGGAGTTCACGATCGCAACGTCGAGGCGCCCATCCTGGTCGTAGTCGGCTACGGCCACGTCGCGGGGGCCCGCGCCGGCCTCGACGTCGGCCTTGGCCTCGAAGCTCCCGTCGCCATTGCCGAGCAGCACGGCCATGCCGAACGAGTGCGCGACGAGCAGGTCGACGTGACCGTCACCATCGACGTCGGCGTCGGAGATGCCGAGCGGAAGGCCCGGCATGGCGATGCTGCCGCGCTCGGACAGCTCGCCGTGCCCGTCGCCGATCCACACGTGGATCTTGGCCTCGGTGGTGTTCGAGGCGAGCATGTCGATCGTGCCGTTGCCGTCGAGGTCGAGCAGGCGGGTGGCCCACAGCATGCCGGGCTGAGGGAATCGTCGCGGGGCTTCGAAGTTGCCGTCGCCGCGGCCAAGCGCGACCCGCACCTCGTCGGTGGCGGTCACGGCCACGTCGAGCACGCCGTCGCCGTTCACGTCGCCCAGATCGGCGATCACCGGCATCGTGCCGGCCTCGATGCGACCCGCGTCGCCGAGCTGCTGGGCGCCGAAGTTGAGCAGCACGCTGATCGTTCCCGCGTCGAGGTTCACCACGACGACATCGAGCTCACCGCTGCCATCGAGGTCGCCGAGCCGCACGCCCACGGGGATGTCATCGCCCGAGACGTAGGGCACCGGCTCGGACAGCTGGCCCTGGCCATTGCCGTAGAGCACGGAGGTGTAGTTGAGCGGCGACTCCAGGTGTTCGAAGTCGGAGTTGGGCGTGATGACGTCGAGGTGGCCGTCGCCGTCGATGTCGCCCACGTCGAGCGCACAGGGGTCGATGCGCGACCAGAATTCGATCTGCGGGCGCAGGCACAGCTCGCCCGGCTGCACGATGCCGTCGCCGCAGCTCTCGGGCAGCGGCGCGTCGGGCGGGGGCTGATCGGGATCCTCGGGGTCGATGAAGGCGGCGCCCCCGTCCATTCCGGGGCCGATCTCTTGCTCTCCATCGGCGCCGTCGTCGGCGACCTCGTCGAGGGGGAGATCGAATCCGGTGCGTCCGCAGCCCAGCAGCAGCACGCCGAGCAGGCAGAGGGACCCTCGAAGACGCGCGCTCGGCATGATCTTGGTCAGCATAACCCCAAAGTCCTCACATGACGCGCAGGAACAGGCCCATGCCGAACGAGAGCCCGTGCATCGACAGCGTGCCCCACGGCGAGGTGGTGGCGCGCAGCGGCTCGTCGTCTTGCTCGAGCGTGGGCCGCACCTCGATCTTGCCGCGCCACGTGTAGCCGAGCCCGAGGTCGAGACCCGCGGTGACGCGCGAGGCCTGCTTGCTGGGCAGCCACTTCTTGGGCAGGTAGAGGCTCAGGCCCGCGCGCCCGTCGACGCGCGGAATGATCGCGCGCTGGCTGGCCGTCTCGTACGCCTCGCTTTGCACACGCATGTCGACGATCGAGGGCCCCACGCCCACGCGGGCGAATGCATCGAGGCCCTCGAGCACCATGAAGCTCACCCGGCCCAGCACCTGCGGCTCGTGCACGCCGAGCTTGGAGGTGATCTGCGCTGCGTTGGCGTCGCCGCGGCGGTTGACGTTCTGGTAGGACACGCCGCCGCCGAGGAAGAAGCGGCCCTCGGCGAGGCGAAAGTCGAACAGGGCCGAGGCGCCGGTGTCGGGCAGGCTGCGTCCCCGGGAGAACGCCCGCACGCCGGGATCGCGGGCGACGGTGGTTCCGACGCCGAGGCCGAAGTCCAGGCGCCAGCGGATCGGGCGTGGCGGTCGCGTCGGGGCTGCCACGGGCGGCGGAGCTCGCACGACGGCGGTCGTGGGCGGGGCGGCGAACGGGTTGGGGATCGTCTCGGGTGCGGGCTCGGCCTCGTCGGCCTCGTCGGCCTCGCCGGGTGCGGGCTGGGCCTCGTCGGCCTCGTCGGCCTCGTCGGGGGCAGGCTGGGCCTCGTCGGCCTCGAGCCCCTCGGGCGCGGGCTCCTCGGCAGTGGGCGCCCGATCGCCGGGCCCGACGGGGCTCGCCGCGGGAGCCGCGAGCACGAGCACGATGGGTACGATGGAAGAGAAAGTCATGGCGAGTCCCTAGGGGTCGAGCAGGCCTTCGACCAAGTAGCCCCACGCGACGAAGCTGGTCGAGCGCGACGGCGATGCGGCATCGGTCACGGTGAGGTGGCCCACCGGATCGCCGTGCACGAGCACCAATTTCGCGGCGTCGGGCAGGTAGTGGAAGCTGGTGATGGGATCGTCGAGGACCATCGACTCGGGGTTGAGCGTGAGCAGATCGACGGTGCTCACCCAGGTCTGGCCCGGAGTTCCCAGTAACAGTTGGTTGCCCTCGAGCGCCGAGCTGCGTGCGTCGTAGGGGGTCATGGCCGACAGCGGGGTCACCTGCGAGCGGGGCAGGTCCACGACGTAGAGGTTGATGCCCGAGCTCACCAGCACGCGGTCGTTGTCGAGCACCACCAGGTCTTGGATGCCGGTCTCGATCGCGAGCGCCTCGGGGGTGCGCCCGATCGAGGCCTCGAGGTCGTCGAGGTCGAGGGCGTAGAGCGCCGCGCCCCCCGGCGCCCAGCCGACGGCCTGACGGATCGTGCCGGCCGCGGTCTCGGCGTCGCGCATGAACAGCTTCTGTACGGCCGATCCGGTGCCCACCGTGAAGCTCTGCTGCGTGCGGATGTCGGTGAACACGAACGCGCTGCCGCCCACGGTCACGAGATACGGGGTCTCCTCGCTGTCGTAGGCGCTCATGTCGGTGGCGTGCTCGCCCACCGGGATCAGGCTCACCTGGGTCGAGAAGCCCGCCTCGCCGGTGGCTTCGTCGGACTTGTCGACCAGGGTGAGCATGGCGACGTCGGAGCCCGCGCTGGGGCGCAGGAACAAGGCTGGCTTGCCGAACACCGCGTTGCCGGCGCGCAGCAGCGTGGCTTCGGGGGAGAAGCCCACCTCGGCGCCGAAGCGCACCGCGACCTGGTCGGTGGCCTCGTTGCCCGCGTCGACGAGCACCACCTCGCCGTCGGCGAGGAAGGCCACGAGCTCGAGCGGACGCCCGCCCACGTCGACCGCGGTGGGGCCGACCACACCCGGCGGGGTGGGGAACTCGATCGAGCGCAAGCGCCCGCCAAACCCGTTGAGGGTGAGGTTGCGGACCTCGCTGCTGTCGAGCCGCACGATCGCGACCTGGTTGGCGTTCTGCAGCGCACCGGTGCCCACGCCGTCGGCGAAGTGCAGCACCGCGCGGCGGCCGTCGGGGGACAGGGCCACGCCGGTGAACGGTGCCAGCACGTCGTAGACGCGAGGGTCGCCGTCGCCGCTGGCGGGAAACAGGTACAGCTGCTCGTCGATGTCCTCGGTCTTGTCCGAGGCGGGCGCGACGAGGGCCATCACGCGATCGCGGTCGATCGTGGCGCGCGTCCACAGCACGGTGGTGCGGTCGTCTCCCAGTCGGCGCCGCACCAGGCGAATGCGCTCGTCCTCGGGCAGCACGAACAACAATTCGTGCTCGTCTCGATCGACGTAGGTGAGGCTCGCGCGGGTGCCCACCGGGGGCAGGATGTTCGGCGCTTCGGCGTAGGGATCCGGGGGAGCGCAGGCGGTGAGCGCCTGCGCGAGCACTAGGCTAGGAAGCAGGAGGTTGCGGTAGGTCATGGCAGGATTAGTCCTTGACCGCGTCGTTGAGGCGGTAGCCGGTCACGGTCTCGACATTGCCGTCGCGGTCGAGGAAGGTGATGCGCCCGGTCGGGTGCTCTTGCGACACGAAGATCTTCTGGGTGGCCTCGACGTAGCCCGCGCCCTCGGGGGGTGAGCCCAGGCCCAGGCCATCGACGATGAAGCTGCGCAGATCGATGAGATCCACGCGCCGCACGCCGGCCGCGTCGTCCCGCAGCAGCACCACCGCGCGGTCGGAATCGGCGGTGAACAGCACCGAGCGCGGCTGGGTCTCGACCATCTGTAGCTTCTTGACCGGGAACTGCTTGCTCAGATCGAGCAGCGTGTACGACCACGGCGTCGACGACTGCTCGGGGTCGGCCGCGTGCAAGAGCATCGCGTTGGCGCCATCGGGGGCCATGCCTACCGAGACGATCGGGTGGTCGACGAACAGGGTGATGCGCTCGCTCCAGCTCCCGTCGCCGCGCCGTGCGATGGTGATGCGCTGGCGAGGATCCTGGTCGGGCGGCACGCTGCCGGGACCGTCGTCGCCGCCCTCGGAGCCGCCGGTGGTGCCGCTGGTGCTCGCCTCTCCGCCGGAGCTCGAGCCTCCGGTGCCGGTGCCCGTGCCGGTGGCCGCGAACGGCTCGAACTCGCCCGCGTAGGCGGGGCCGGGCCGGAACGGGGCCGCCATGAACGGATCGACCGTGGTGTAGAGCAGCATCGTCTCGCCATCGGGCGAGAGCCGGGCCAAGCCCACGTACTCGCCAGCCACGTCGTGCACCACCGGGGTCTGGCCGGGGCTCACGGGCAGCGTGACCTCCACGAAGCGGCTACCCGCGATGGAGGGCAAGGTCACGATCGCGAAGGTCCCGTCCTCGGACACGTCGAGGTCGGTGGAGGGGCCGGGCAGCGTGTAGGCGAAGCGCTCGCCGGAGGCGAGGTTGGTGGCGAACAGGCGCGCATCGCCGGCCACGCGGGCGAGCGCGGTGCCCTGGTCGGCCGCGACTTGGATCTCCAGGGTGGAGGGATCGATCGCTGGATCGTCGACCACCGGGATCAGATCCGGCTTGCCGATCATCGCGAGATCGGCCGAGGGCACCACGTTGACGCCGTCGTCGGTGATCACGTAGGCCACGCTGCCGGTCGCGTCGAACACCACGTCGCGGGGATGAGCCCCCACCGTCATCTCGAACGCCTCGCTGGTGGTCACATCGATGACGGTGAGCTCTTGGTCGCTGCCGGGGCCCTGCTGCTCGGGGCCATCGACATCGTGATAGACGTAGAGCAGCGCGCCATCGGGGGCCACCGCGAGGTTGTTCGCGCCGGGCGATGCGTGAATGATCGAGACCGTGGTGCGGCCCTGGTCGTCGGTGCGCAGCATGGCCACGTCGTTGCTGCCCTGATCGAGCACCGCGACGAAGCCCTCGGTGCTCAGCGGGGCCACGACCGTGGGGCCCCGGCCCACGCCCACCACGTCGATCGCGAGGGTCACCGAGTCGATCACGGCGACCGAGTCGGTGGTCTCGCTGGCGCTGTAGACGAAGCGACCGCTTGCGCGAGGAACGCGGAAGTCGCCCTCGTCCTCCATCTCGGGCGGCGGCTCGCCGTCGGTCCCGCCGTTGCCATCGTCGGCGCCGCCGTCCCCGGGGCCCCCGTTGCCGCTGTCGGAGAGCCCATCGGTGGCGCCCCCGTATCCGCCATCGGCCGAAGACGCTCCGCACCCGAGGCTCGTGGCACCAAGACCCACTGCGATGGAGAGAAAGGCGAGGAATCGTGGGTCCATGGTCATGCTCGTCTCGCGAAGGGGTTAGTGCTCAGCGGCAAGCCAACGATCATAGGCCCCTCGAGAAACTTCGCGAGAACCCACGAGCGGCGCCGCGTGAAACGGCGTCTGCGCGCGTCGTCACGGCTGTGAGGGGCGTTGGCGCTCGCGTGGCGCGCGGGTCGGCGTATCCTCGCGGCTGGTGCCAAGGCGCGCGGTGGCATGGAGCCTGATGCTCGGGATCGCCTTGGGAGCCTGCGAGGATCGGCGAGCCGTGGGCTCCGAGCCGGTGACTCGCCCGTGGACCGACGACGTGCACATGGTCGGGCGCTACGAGCGAGTCGCGCCGGATCATGTGCGCTACGGCTGGCCCGGCACCGGCATGGTGGTGCGCTTCGAAGGCACGGCGCTGTGGCTCAGGCTCGATGATCGGGCGGGGTTCCACGCCGTGGAGATCGATGGCCACGAGGCGGAGCTGCTGCGCACCGAGCCCGGTGAGCGGCGTCAGCTCGTGGTCGAGGGCCTGGCGGCGGGCGAGCACACGGTGGTGCTGCGCCGGCGGACCGAGGGGCACCTGGGACCAACCGAGGTGCTGGGGGTGGAGGTCGATGGTCGCTTGCTGCCGGCCCCGCTGCCCGCGGCTCGCATCGAGACGCTGGGCGACTCGATCACCGCCGGCTACGGCAACGAGGGTAACGACCAGTGGTGCACGTTCACGCCGTCGACCGAGAACCACCTGCGCAGCTACGTGGCGCTGGCCGCCGCGGAGGTGGGGGCGGAGCTGAGCGCGATCGCATGGTCGGGCAAGGGGGTCGTGCACAACTATGGAGAGGATCGCGAGGAGCCGCTGCCGGCCGTGTACGCGCGCAGCGTGCCCACCGAGCCGGGGTCGCGCTGGGTCGACGAGGAGCCCGTCGACGTGGTGCTGGTGAACCTGGGCACCAACGACTTCTCGACCGATGAGGATCCCACCGCCGAGGGGTTCGTGACGGCCTACGTGGAGCTGCTCGCGGCGGTGCGGGCTCGCCATCCGCACGCGAGGGTGCTGTGCACGGTGGCGCCGCTGCTGAAGGATGACGAGCGCGCGCTGGTGGAGGCATACATCGATCAAGCGCTCGCGCTGCGACGGTACGCGGGGGACGTGGAGCTCGAGCGCATCGACCTGCACGAGGAGGCGCGGGGCTGGGGCTGCGACTGGCACCCCTCGGCGGCCACGCATGCGGCGATGGCGGAGCGGTTGATCCCGTGGCTGAACGAGTCGTTGCGCTAACGAAGAAGCTCGCCCCACCCGAGCGCACCCAGCATCCCCGCGAGCTCCTCATCGAGCGGCGCATGCAAGCGCAGCGGCTCGTCCGTCACCGGGTGCGTCAGCGACATCGCGTGCGCATGCAGCAGCATCCTCGCCGCACCAAAGCGCGCGCGAAACAGTCGGTTGTGGCGACCCTCGCCGTGGCGTACGTCGCCCACGATCGGGTGCCGCAGGTGGGCCATGTGCTTGCGCAGCTGGTGCGTGCGACCGGTGTGCGGCCGCAGCTCGACGAGTGAGTAGCGGGCCTCGGGGTAGCGGCCCACGGCGATCGGAAGCGTGACGGTACCCAGCCGGCGCAGGGTGGTGTGCGCGGGCTGGGCGGGGCCGTCGGGGTGCTCTTGCAGGGCGTAGTCGATGTCGGCGTGCTCGGGGGTCCACCCGCGCACGACGGCGAGGTAGCGCTTGTCCACCTCGCGCTGCGTGAGCGCTTCGCCCATGGCGCGAGCGGTGTCGGGATCGAGCGCGAACACGAGCACGCCCGAGGTGCCGCGATCGAGACGGTGCACCGGGTACACCCAGCAGCCGAGCTGGTCGCGCAGCTGCTGGAGCGCGGGGGCGCGGTCGCGGACCTGCTCGCTGCGGTGCACCGCCAGCCCGGGTGGCTTGGCGACGGCCACGAGCCAGGGGTCGCGATGGAGGATGGGCAGCGGCACGGCGGGGCGCACGGTAGCCCGGTCGGGTGGCGAAAGGCCGAGATTCTTCGACGAGAGCGCCCCCGGCTCGCATCGAGCGGCGGGGTGCTCGCGGGGGTCTGCGACCGAGGTATCCTCTGCAGCCGATGCGACGCCTGCTCTTCCTGGCCATTCCTGCGCTGCTCCTCCCTTCGCTCGCCTGTGACTCGGGCGGGGACGGGGACGGGGGCGGCGGCGACGACAACTCCGCCATCCTCGATCTCACCGGCGATCCGGCGGCGGGCGAGACCGTGTTCAACTCGACCGGCTGCGCCTCGACGGCGTGTCACGGGCCCGACGGCAACTCCGGCTCGGCGCCGGCGCTCAGCAGCCGCGTCAGTTCGCTCAGCGACGATCAGATCATCGACTCGGTGCTCGACGGCAAGGGCGGGATGCCGCCGCAGAACCTGAACGATCAGCAGATGGCCGACGTGCTCGCGTGGCTGAACGACACGTTCTAGTCGCCGATCGCAAGCGAGGCCGCCCACGCGCGGTGGACGGCCTCGGTGCGCTCGCGAGCGCGAGCGCGAGGGTTGGCGAGGGCTAGCGAGAGCCGGCGGTAGCGGGCCGCGCGAAGCTGGCCGAGTCACGACCGACCACGGGTCGAGCATTGACTTGGAGCACGCGGGCGAACGCATCGCGGTAGGACCAAGCGAGGTAGCCCTCGAGCGCGAGCAGTAGCACCACCATCCCCAGGCCGGGTGCGAGCACGAGGTGGAAGAAGGTGATGTTCACGATGATGGGCGCGAGCAGCAGGAGCGCCAGCGGCACGAAGCGGCCGCCGAGCAGCAGCGCTCCCGCGACGATCTCGGTGCCCTTGATCAGCGGGAACATGTAGCCGGTGGCGGCCAGCGCTCCCATGAACGCGCCTGCGGGCTCGGGCAGCGGCGGCGCGGGCAAGAAATTCAGAAAGCCGTTGAGGCCGAAGACGAAGAAGATCAACCCGAGCAGCGTGCGGGCAATGAAGGGAAGCTTGGCGCGGATGGTGTCGGTCATGGGGTCCTCCTTGGGGCTCGTGGACAGAGCATGGGTCGCGGGCCCAGCGGGGGGTAGACGGCAGATCCAGAACTTGTTGTTCTATGCCTTGCAACAATGGAAGAGCCCCTCGATCTCCAAGACGTGACCGCCTTTCTCGCGGTGGTCGACACGGGCACGTTCACGGCGGCCGCACGACGGCTCGGCCTCGCCAAGTCCAACGTGAGCCGCCGGGTGGCGCGGCTCGAGGAGCTGCTCGGCGCGCGCTTGCTCGAGCGCACCACACGAAGGCTGCGGCTCACGGAGGTCGGCGAGACCTACCACTCGCACGTGACCGGGGCCGTGGAGCAGCTGGCCGAGGCCGCGCGATCGGTCTCGGAGTTCCAGGGTGAGCCCCGCGGGCACCTGCGCATCAGTGCGCCGGCCGACATGAACGAGGCCATGGGGCAGCTGGTCGCGGAGTTCAGCGCGCTGTACCCACGCATCCAGCTCGAGGTGGATCTCAGCCAGCGCCGCGTGGACCTGGTGGCCGAGGGCTTCGACCTCGCGCTGCGTGCGGGCCGGCTCGAGGACTCCTCG
>JBFIJN010000175.1:0-15908 GCA_041600735.1 Nannocystaceae bacterium | reverse complement strand
TGCAACGATCTCCCCACCGGCACACACGACGAGCCTGCGCTCGCCGTCACTCCACAAGCCCCTGATGAGCCGCGGTGAGCGAGCCACCTGCGCGAACGCTCGCCCACCGTCGTCGGAGCGCAGCAGGCCCCCTTCCGCGCCCCCGATCCACACCCGGGACGCTCGATCGACCTCGACGGCGGTGAGCTCTTCGCTGGAGTCGCTCGCCACGCGTCGCCAGCGTATTTCGCGGGGCGAGAGGTCTGCTCTGGGACGATCCATCGCGAGGTCGAGCGTAACAGCCCAGCTACAGCAACCGGTCGCGCCTCGTGATCCACTCCGCCGCGGCCGACGCCCCACTCACGCGCACGCACCCCGCGCGATGTCGGCGGTGATCTCCAGCGAGCGCAGTCTAGCGTCGTGCTCGAACGCCATCGAGCTGACCATCAGCTCGTCTGCCCCGGTGCGCGCCACGAATGCATGCATCGCTCGCCGCACGGTGTCGGCCGATCCGATGGCCGAGCACCCGAGCACCGACTCCAACAACGCGAGGTCCTGCGGACCCACTTGCTGGGCATAGTCGCGAACGGGCGGCGGAAGGGTCGTGGGGCGACCGCGGCGGAGGTTGACGAAGACCTGCTGCAGCGTGCTCGACAAGTAGCGCGCCTCGTCGTCGGTGTCGGCCGCGATCACGTTGTAGCCGAGCATCACGTAGGGCTCGCGCAGCCGCTCGGAGGGCTCGAACCGCGAGCGGTAGACCGCGAGCGCCTGGGTGAGCTGCGCCGGGGCGAAGTGCGACGCGAACGCGTAGGGCAGGCCGAGCGCGGCCGCCACTTGGGCGCCGAACAGACTCGAGCCGAGGATCCAGATCGGCACGTCCACCCCCGCGCCCGGTATGGCCTGCACGCCGTTCTCCGAGCGGCCCGCGAAGTAGCGCATCAGCTCGACCACGTCGTGCGGGAAGGCCTCGGGATCCGTATCGAGGTTGCGTCGCAGCGCGCGGGCCGTGACCATGTCCGATCCGGGCGCGCGACCGAGGCCGAGATCGATGCGGCCCGGATGGAGCGTGGCGAGGGTGCCGAACTGCTCGGCGATGACCAGGGGCGAGTGGTTGGGCAGCATGATGCCGCCGGCACCCACGCGAATCGTCGAGGTCGCGCCCGCCACATGCCCGATGAGGACGGCCGTGGCGGCGCTCGCGACCCCGGGCATGCCGTGGTGCTCGGCGAGCCACAGCCGCCGGTAGCTCCACGCCTCGGCGTGGCGCGCGAGGTCGACCGTGTTGCGGAACGCATCGGCCGCGGTGCCGCCGGAGACGATCGTCGCGAGGTCGAGGATGGACAGCGGAATCATGCAGGATGCTCGCATGCACGGTCGCCACCGACCGCACCCCGATTACAGGTCAGCCGAGTCCCGCCACCGCGACCGGTCGCGGCTCGTGATCCACCCCGCCGTCCCCAAGCTGCCCGCGATCATTGTCCCCCCAGCACGCCACCCGCCCGTCGGAGAGCCGCGCGCACGCATGATCAGGCGCGGGCGAGACATCCACGATCTTCGACAGCCCCGGAACCACCACCGGCACGCGCAGCGTTCGCCCCGCGCCGGTCTCGTCGCGACCCCAGCACTGCACGAGGCCGGCGGTGGTGGCCACGCAGCCCTGCAGCGGGCCCAGGCCGAGCTTGGTGGCGGAGGTGACGTCCTTCACCGGGATGCGGGTGCTCCAGTCGCTCTCGGTACCGCCGCCCAGCTGGCCGACGTTGTTGCGACCCCAGCACACCACTTGGCCGGTCTGGCGACGGGCGCAGGAGCTGGCTTCGCCGAGCTGCACCTCGGCGGCGTCGGTGAGCTTGGCGACGGTGACCGGATCGGGGCGCGGGGTGTTGAGCTCGGCCGCACCCGCACCGTTGCCGAGCTGGCCGTAGCGGTTGTGCCCCCAGCAGGCCACGCTGCCGCTGGCTCGCACGGCGCAGCTGTGGGCACCGCCGGCGGCGAGCTGCCGGGCGTCGCGTAGGTTGGGGACGACGGTGGGGCTGCGCTGCACACTGCCCGCCGCGGCGCCGGCTTGACCAAACTCGTTGTCGCCCCAGCACGCGACCTCGCCGGTCTTGCGGCGCGCACAGGTGTGATCGCGGCCGCTGGCCACCTCGACGGCGTCGCGCAGGCCGGACACTGCAACCGGGGTGCGACGGTTGAGCGCCTTGGTGCCGTCGCCGAGCTGACCCTTGCCGTTGTCGCCCCAGCACAGCACGGCACCCTGGCTGGTCACGGCGCAGGCATGCGCTCCGCCCATCGCGAGGCTGGTCACGTGCTCGAGGCCGCTGACCTCGACCGGGCGCCGCACGTCGCCCATGCTGCCGTTGCCGAGCTGGCCGCGATCGTTGGCGCCCCAGCAGCTCACGCGACCGGATCGCAGGCGCGCGCACGAGGCACTGGCGGTGGTGTGGATCTCCACCGCTTCGTTCACGTCGAGGGCGAGCAAGGCTCCGCCGGTGGCGGCCGGGCCGGGGGCGCCGGTGCCGAGCGCTCCGCCCTCGTTCCGACCCCAACACACCACGGCGCCGCCGCGGCGGACGGCGCAGGTGTGACCGCGACCGACGGCGATCTGGGCGGCATCCGAGAGCCCCGCCACCGCGATCACACCCGCGCGCGCGTGGGTGCTGCCGTCGCCGAGGCGCCCTTGTTGGTTGCTGCCCCAGCAGCGCACGGTGCCATCGCCCGCGCGCCCGCAGGTGTGGGCCTCGCCGGCGGCGAGCTGGGTGACGCCACCCACGGGGACCTTGGTGGGGCGCCGCAGCGTATCGCCGGGCTTGCCGTCGATCTGGCCGGCCCCGTTGGCGCCCCAGCATGCGACCTCGCCCGAGGGGCGAGCGATGCAGGTGTGGCTCTTGCCCGCGGCCAGGTCGCTGGCGCCCTCGGTGCCGTTGGCGGCGCGAGGGGTCGCGCTCGAGCCATCGCCGTCGTCGCCGAGCTGGCCCTGGCGATCGTCGCCCCAGCACAGCACGTTGCCCTGCTGGCGACGCACGCAGGTGTGGCCCTCGCCGGCGGCGACTTGGACGATGCCGGGGAGATCCTGCATCGCGACCGGGGCCACCCAGCTGCTGCGGCCCTCGTTGCCGAGCTGACGGCGACGGTTGTCGCCCCAGCACGCGAGCCCGCCGGTCTTGCGCAGCCCGCAGACGTGGTGCGAGCCGCTGACGAGCGCGGTCACGTCGACGAGGTTGCGCACCGAGACGGGCCGAGCGGCGCGAGGGCTCTGGGGGCCGCCGCGGCCGTCACCGAGCTGACCGAGGTCGTTGCGCCCCCAGCAGATCGGCTGCCCCGAGCTGAGCAGGGCGCACGAGTGGTCCTCGCCGAGCGCGAGGCCGATCGCGTCCTTGATGTTGATCACCGCCACGGGGCGCAGGCTGTCGGTGGTCGTGCCGTCGCCGAGCTGGCCGAAGTCGTTGCGACCCCAGCACGAGAGGGTCCCCGACGATCGACGCGCGCAGGCATGGCCGGCTCCGGCTGCGACCTCGACGACGATGCTGGCGGTGGGGGTTGCAGTGCCGCCGCCACCCTGACCCGAGCCACCGGGCGGTGGGGTGCCGCCCGAGGGGCGCGGGCCCGAGGTGACGCAGCCGCTCGCGAGCGCGAGCAGGGCGAAGAGCGCAACCACCCATCGGCCCACGAGAGAGCGAGGAGTCTGCGGGGAAGCGGTGGGCATGCGCGCAGCAGGATACCCTCGCCGCGTGCGAGCGATGGGGCGGCGCGCGACGCTGGGCGGGTTGTTGGCGAGATCCGCCGCGTTGCGCTAGATCGCTGGACCATGCCCGACGATCGGACCATCGCACCGGGTCCGTCCCGCTGGCGACGCGCGTGGGCGGCGGGGCTGCGGCCGCGGTCGGCGTGGCTGGTGCCCGCGGTGGCCTGCGGCGTGCTGGCGATGCTGGTCGACGAATTGGGCTCCTCCGGCACAGCGGCGTGGATCGATCTCCGCCCCGGTGCACTCGCGCCCGAGCTCTGGCTGAGCACGGTCACCGGCCTGCTCGCCCTCGTGCTCGTCGCGGCCGGGGTACTGGTGGTGATGGTCGCCCTGGCGTCGCGCCAGCTCGGCTTCGTCTCCGCGATCGAGGAGCAGCGCCTACGGGCTGCACCGCCGCGCGCCGCCATCCTCATGCGGTTGCTGCTGTGCGTGGCCGTGGGCGTGGGCGTGGTCCTGGCGCTCGATGGGGGAATTGCGGGAAGCGCGCGATCGGTGGATGCCAGCGAGGCGGGGCTGCGGGTGCTCTGGATCGCCTGGCTGGGCCGCGCGGCGGCGGCGTTGTCGCTGGGGCTCGGCCTCGGGGCGCTCGTCGAGCTGTGGCTCGATGGGCGCGAGCGCGGGGCCCGGCTGTGGCAGAGCCACGCGCAAGCCCGCGACGAAGCCCGGGCCGCGGGGGGTCGCTCTCGGTGAGCGCCCGCCGCGTGTCGGTGGCCGTGCCCGTCGCTCTCGATCGTGCGCTCACCTACGGGGTCCCCGACGACTGGCCGCAGCCACCCGCTCCCGGGCGCCGCGTGCTGGTGCCGCTCGGCAATCGCGTGCTCGTGGGCGTGGTGCGAGCGCAGAGCGATCCCTCGCCGCCCGAGAAGGTGCGCGCGGTGCTGGCCGACCTCGACGACGATGCGCCCACGCTGACGCCCGAGCTCGTGGAGCTGTGCGAGTGGATGGCCGACTACTACGTGGCGCCGCTGGGCGAGGCCTATCGGCTGGCGCTGCCGGGGCTGCTGGGCAATGCCGATGCTCGTACCGCGACGATCACCGAGGCCGGGCAGCCCGCGCTGCTCGCCGAGGGGCCGCTCTTGTCGGGCGGGGCGCCGGCTCTCGACGCGCCCTCGCGCCGCTTGCTCGAGGCGCTGCTCGAGGCCGGTCCGGCTGGGCTGGCGGTGTCGCGGATCTCCCAGCTGCGTCCGCGCGTGCCCGCGGCGCTGCGGCGACTCGGCGAGCTCGAGGCCGCGGGGTTGGTCGCGCTCGGGTGGGCCGATGCCGAGGCCTCGCCGCTGCGCACCGAGACCTGCTACCGCCGCACCGATCTCATGTGGGGCGCGGGGGCCGATGAAGAGCGGCTCAAGCTGCTCATCGGCCGCAGCAAGCAGCGCCGCGCGCTGCTCGACTACCTCGAGGGCCAGCGCGACGCAGCCGAGCTCGCGGGCGAGGACGGCTGGGTGCCGATCGGAGAGCTGCGCGGTCCGTTCTCGCGCGCGCGCACGCTGTTGGCCCCGCTGGTCGTCGCCGATCTCGTGGCGCAGCAAGAGCGACCGCGAAGGCTCGATCCGTTTGCCACCGTGCCCGCACCCGACCGTCCGCAGGCGCCCACCGACGATCAGGCCCAGGCCCTCGCGGCGCTATGTGCCGACGTGGACGAAGGCCAGTTCCGCAGCGCGCTGCTCCACGGGATCACCGGCAGCGGCAAGACCGAGGTGTATCTCCAGCTCATCGCGCACGTGCGGGCGAAGGGGCAGGGGGCGATCGTGCTCGTGCCCGAGATCGCGCTCACGCCCCAGCTCGCCGATCGCTTCCGCGCCCGCTTCGGCGACGAGGTGGCGGTGCTGCACAGCGGCCTCACGCCGCACCAGCGCCTCGACGCATGGCAGCAGATCCGCGCGGGGCAGCGGCCCATCGCGATCGGGGCGCGCTCCGCCGTGTTCGCCCCGGTGCCGCGCCTGGGCGTGATCGTGGTCGACGAGGAGCACGACGCCTCGTTCAAGCAAGAAGACGGGGTGCGCTACCACGCGCGCGATGTGGCGCTCGTGCGCGCCAAGGGGCTCGGGATCCCGGTCGTGCTCGGCTCGGCCACGCCCGCGCTCGAGACGTTCGCGCTCGCGCGGGCGGGTCGTCATCGCTGGCTGCGCCTCAGCTCGCGGCCCACGCCGCGACCGCTCCCCGAGGTCGAGATCATCTCGCTCGCGATCCACCGACCCGACCCCGCGTCGCTCCTCACCTCGCGCATGCGCGATGCCGTGGAGGGGGCGGTGCGGCGGGGCGGGCAGGCGATCTTGTTCTTGAACCGCCGCGGCTTCACCACCGATCTGCTGTGCGAAGACTGTGGCTCGCGCCAGCAGTGCCCCGACTGCAGCGCGCCCTCGATGACCTACCACCTGTCGCGCCACCGCTTGATGTGCCACTTGTGCGGGCACATCGAGGCGGCGCCGCAGCAGTGCCACTCGTGCGCCTCGACCAAGCTGGTGCACGGGGGCGTGGGGACCGAGCGCGTGGAGCTGGCGCTGGCCAAGGCGCTGCCCGGGCTGCGGGTGCTGCGGCTCGATCGCGATGCCGCGCGTGGTCGTCGGTTGCTCGAGACCCTGGCCGAGTTTCGCGCGGGGCGGGCCGACGTGCTCGTTGGCACCCAGATGCTGTCCAAGGGGCACGACTTTCCCGGGGTGACGCTGGTCGGCGTGCTGCAAGGCGACCACGGCCTCGGGCTGCCCGATCTGCGCGCGGGCGAGCGCACGTTCCAGCTGCTCACCCAGGTGGCGGGGCGAGCCGGGCGCGGCGAGCAGACCGGGCAGGTGCTCGTGCAGGCGTGGCAGGTGGATCACCCCGCGATCGTGCATGCGTCCACCCACGACTACTTGGGCTTTGCCGACGAAGAGCTCGTGCGTCGCGAGGCGATCGGCAACCCGCCCGCAGGGCACCTCGCGCTCGTGCGGGTGCAGGGGCCCGATGCCGCGGCCGTCGAGGCGCGCGCCAAGCAGCTCGCCGCCCAGCTGCGCCCCCGCATCGAGCAGGTACGCACGGCTCATGCACGGCGGGACGAGGGCTCGCGCGCGTCCGCCGAGGTTCCTGAGGGATCGACCGACCCGTCCCCGCGCCCCGTACTGATGATGCTGGGGCCGATGCCCTCGCCGATCGAGCGCATCAACCGGCGCGTACGCTGGCAGTTGTTGCTGCGCGCGCGCGAGCGCGGTCCGCTGCGCTGGCTGTTGGGCGAGCTGCGCCCGTGGCTGGGGGCCGAGGGGAGCGGCGCTGCGCAGACCACGGCGATGGTCGACGTAGATCCCCAGACCATGCTGTAGACTTCGCCGGCCGTGGCTCCCGAGGTGCTCATCGTCGGCGAGGCGTCGCGCAGGGCGGACCTGCTCGAGCGGATCGTGGGGCTGGGCTACGAGGCCGCGGTGTGCACGCGTACGGCGCTCGAGCAGCGCATCGCACGGGTCGATGTCCCGGGCGCGGTGGTGGTGTGCACCGAGGACGTCGATCCGCGCGCGCTGATGACGGCGCTGCGGGCGACGCGACGCGGATCGGGGGTGCCGGTCACCCTCTACGGTCCGCTCGGCGGGCGCTCGGGTGATCTGGCCGATGTGCTCGACCTCGGGGCCGATCACTTCCTCGAGGCCCCGGCGACCGACGATGCCTTGGCGGCCGCGCTCGACGAGCTGCTGGGCCCCAGCGGACGGCCTGCGGCGACCAGCGCGAGCTCGGGCTCGCACCTCGCGGTGCCTTCGAACGGGCGCAGCGATGCCGACACCGACATCGTGATGGGCCAGCTGCATCGCACCCTCGACATCCTCGAGGCGCGGCTGCGCGACCGTGAGGACGTGGAATCCGACGAGCTCGACCTCGATGCGCTGGGGGTGCCCGCGCTCCCCGAAGTGGACGAGGGCAGCGGAACGTCGGGCGCCGCCTCGGACTCGCTCGAGCTGCCGTCGACCTCGGCGCCCCGCGCCCGGGCCCCGGCGCGTCGCGATCGGACCGAGCGCCTCGGCCACGGCGAGGCTCGACGCGAGGAGGGCACGAGCTCGCGCGCCACGAGCACCCACGATGGCCCTCCGAGCGGCGTGCAGCCGCCCGTGGCGGAGCGCGGCTCGCTCGACCGCATGGAGGTGCCGCGCTTGCTGTGGACCCTCCACCGCGCGCGCTACAGCGGGTCGCTGGTGATCGAGCAAGGGCGGGTAGAAAAGCGGCTGCGCTGGCAAGACGGCGAGATCACCAGCGCCACCAGCAACGTGGGACACGATCGCCTGATCGATGGGCTGCTGCGCCGCGGCCTGCTCACGCGCGAGCAGTACGCACACGCGCGGCGGCTGGTGGCCAGCGGGTCGGGGCCCAGCGGGGCGCGGCTGGTGGAGGCGGGGATGCTCAAGCCCGCCGAGCTCTCGCGGGTGCTGCGGGCCCACTTCATCCGCATCATCGACTCCACGTTTCCTTGGACGGAGGGCCAGTGGCGGCTCGCGCCGGGCGAGGCCAGCGAGGAGGAGGGTCTCGCGGGCACCCCCGTGTCGCTCGTGGTGGCCGAGGGCGTACGCCATCGCATGGAGAGCGCTCAGCTGCTCGCGCTGCTCGGCGGCGTGGAGCTGCGCCCCCGCTTCGTGGTCGAGTCCGCGACCGAGGGGGGCACGCGCGGCCTCGCCGAGCGACTGCTGATGTCTGCCTCCGAAGAGGCATGGCTGGGGCGGCTGGACGGCACCGCCACGCTGCGCGAGCTGCTCGCGCGCCCCGAGACCGACGAGCTCGAGCTGCTGGGCTTGGTGTACACGCTGCACGTGCTCGAGCACGTGGAGCTCGCGGCCCAGGTCGAGGAGCCGGCGGCCGTCGCCGCGCCGCTCGATCCCGTCGGGCTCGACATGGCGAGGATCGACGAGCGCCTCCAGCTCGGCCGCGAGGGCGACTACTTCGCCGTGCTGGGCGTGCCCCGCGATGCCGCGCGGCTCGAGGTGCGCCGGGCCCACGCCGATCTCCTGCTCACGTTCGACGAAGCCAACCTCGAGCGCACCGTCGCGCAGCGGCTGCGTGCCGAGCTCGAGGAGCTGCGCGACCTGCTCGACGAAGCCCGTGACGTGCTGGCCGACGAAGGCCTCCGCAGCGCGTACCTGGCCCAGCTGGAGGAAGAATGAGCCGCCTGCGCGCCGCCTTCATGGGCTCGCCCGAGTTCTCCGTGCCGAGCCTGCACGCCGTGCACCAACGCTGCGATCTGCAGCTCGTGGTGTGCCAGCCCGATCGACCCGCCGGGCGCGGACGCAAGCTCACCGCGCCCGCCGTCAAGCTGGCCGCCGAGGCGCTCGGGATCGCGGTCGATCAGCCCACCAAGATGAAGGACGGCCGCCTCGCGGCGCGCCTGCGCGAGCTCGAGCTCGACGTGATCGTGGTGGTCGCGTTCGGGCGCATCTTGCCCCCCGAGATCCTGGCCGCGCCGCGCTACGGCTGCATCAACGTGCACACCTCCAAGCTGCCGCGCTGGCGTGGCGCGGCGCCGATCCAGCGCGCGGTGCTGGCCGGCGATCCGACGACCGCGGTGGCGCTCATGCAGATGGACGAGGGGCTCGACACGGGGCCGGTCTACCGCATGGTCGAGACGCCCATCGAGCCGCTCGAGACCAGCGGCGAGCTGTTCGAGCGCCTGGCGGGGCTGGGGGCCGCGGCGCTCGACGAGCTGTTGGCCGCGTTCCCCGAGGTCCCGCCGCCGCGACCGCAGGCCAGCGAAGGCCTCACCCACGCGGCGATGCTGCGCAAGGAAGAAGGCCGCGTCGAGTGGGCGCGCAGCGTGAAGGCGCTGGTCGATCACGTGCGCGGCATGGATCCGTGGCCGGTGGCCTTCGTCGAGCGCGAGGGCGGGCCGCTCAAGCTGTTCGCCGCGCGACCCTCTGCGCACGCCCGGGGCGAGCACCCGCCGGGCACCGTGGTCGCCGTGGATGAGGACGGCGTGCACGTCGCCGCGCTCGACGGCGTGGTCTGCATCGCAGAGGTGCAGCCGGCCGGGAAGCGCCGCATGCCCGCCGCCGCGTGGGCGCTGGGTCGCCAGCTGCGGCCAGGTGCCGCACTCAACGTCGAGGACGAGACATGAAGCAGAACGCAGCAACCCGCCCGGATCCGAGCCTCCATCGCAAAGCCGCCATCGCGACGGGGCGCGCCTTCGACCACGCCGGCCGCGTACGCATCGAGCCGATTCCCAACTTCGATCTCGATCGCACGATCTTCAAGACGCTCGAGGGCGCCGCCGCGAGGTTCGTGATGCGCTCCCGCGTGGCCAAGGAGGCCCACTGGGACGGGGAGGCGGCCAAGCGGGTGCAAGACGAGTACGAGGCCGCCCGCGCCAAGTACCCGCTGCCCTCGATCGATCCCGCGCTGCTGCGCTTCATGGTGGACGAGTGTGACTTCGACGTGGAGCACGCCGACGGCTCGTTCCTCGATCACCTCTATTTCTGCTTCGAGTACGGCACACACCACTTTGCCGACTACTCACCCGTCGTGCTGTTGCTGCACTCGATCCTGGGCACCGGCACCAACACGTTCGCGATGACGGCCGACAAGATCCCGGCGCTGCGCGAGCTGATGACGCCATTCGAGTGGACTCACGTGGAGGCGTTCCCCTCGCTGCTGCGGCTGCTCTACGATCTCCCGCTGCGGCGGGAGCTGCGGGCCAACGTGGCGCGCCTCGATGCCCTCGAGTCGATCCGCTTCCATCGCGTGATCGACAACGAGCCGCTCACGATGAGCGCCGAGGACCTGTGGGTACAGCTGAACTTCCAGCTCATCCACCTCATCGACTTCCTGCCGGTCGCCAACTGGTCGGTGCACCAGAACGACACCGCCTTCATCGTCTTTCGCGACCTCTACGACCTGCTGGGCCGGGCGGGGAAGCGCTCGGCCAAGCTCGACTACGAGCCCAGCCCCCCGGGGCGCGAGCTCACCGGCGAGCCGCTCGACCTCGGGCGCTGGCTCACCACGAAGATCCCGGTGGGCATCAGCGAGAAGATGGCCGCCAGATCCGTGCGAAAGTTCTCCGCACGGGTGGGCCACTCGATGAGCTACTCGCTCAGCTGGCGCTGATCACTCGACCAAGAACGCCGCGAGCCGCTCGCGTAGGTCGGCCGGCAGCGCCGCCGAGGACTGGCTCGGATAGTCGTACCAGACGACGACGCCGTCGCCATGCGCGGCGCGACGCTGGTGCTGCTGGCTGTGCACCTCGTAGCGCATCGTGAAGCTCTTGGTGCCCACGCGGGTCGTCGCGGCGGTGACCCGCACGGTGTCGGGGAACGCGAGCGGGAGCTCGAACGTGCAGCTCGTGTGCGCGAGGATCGGCGCCTGGGTCATCACCATGCGCTGATGGGGCACCTTCGCCGCGTAGAAGAACGCGATGCGGGCCGACTCGAACCACCGCAGATAGATGGTGTTGTTGACGTGCCCAAATGCATCCATGTCGCCCCAGGCGACCGGGATCTCGATGCTCACGGGCTCGCTCACTCGCTCACCTCGAGCCGCTGGTTGCGGGCCACGTCGGTCAGGGTCACCGTGTGCCCCGACGCGGGCCATGTGAGCTCGACGGTGCCGAGCGGCTCCTCGCCCGGGGGCAGGCCGAAGTGTGCGGTGGCTTCGGCCTGGCCGAACAAGTGGGTGCCGACGCCGATGATGCGCACCTGCCACGGCGCTCCCGGCTTGGCCTGCACGCGCACGCGCACCCCCACGCCCTGCGAGTTGCCGCCGGCTTCGCGGGCGCGGACCTCGAGCCAGTCGCCGCTCTCGACGTCGTTGCGATAGAGCCCGGGGCGCTCGGTGTTGGCGAGCACGAGCAGGTCGAGATCGCCGTCGCGGTCGAAGTCGAACGGCACGAGCCCGCGACCTTGGCGGTCGAAGTCGAGCCCGCGCGCGACCGCCTCGTCGGGCCACGCCTGACCTTCGAGCCCCGGATTGATCCACAGCCGCGCCGGGTCCGCGGAGAACGGTCCCGCCGGCCAGCCCGCGGCCGCCGCCAGATCGAGGTCGCCGTCGAGATCGACGTCGAAGAAGGCCGTGCCCCAGCCCCAGCCCGCCTCGCGCACGCCCACCGCATCGGTCACGTCGGTGAAGCTGCGATCACCCTCGTTGCGGTACATGCGGTTGCCGTCGTGGTTCCAGCCGTTCATGAAGATCGAGGTCACGAACCAGTCGAGGTCGCCATCACCGTCGATGTCGCCGAACGTGGAGCCCATGCCGTTGTCGTCGGTGCCCACGCCCGCGAGCTCGGTGCCGTCGTGGAAGCCGCCCAAGCCGTCGTTCCAGTACAGGCGGCTCGTGCCAAAGTCGTTGGTCAGCACGAGCTCGGGCCAGCCGTCGTCGTCGAGGTCGACGAACGCGGGCGCAAAGCCATACGCGCCGGCGGTCTCCGCGACGGCTTGCGTCACGGCCTCGACGTCGATGCCCATCGCCGCGCTCACGTCCTCGAAGTACCCGGGGGCCTCCGCGCCGAGGTTGTGGAGCAGCCGGTTGTGCTGCTCTCCCGGGCCCAGCATGTACGGGTTGCGCCAGTCGGACACGAACATGTCGACGTAGCCGTCGAGATCGTAGTCGCCCACCGCGATGCTCATGCCCACGTGCACGTCATTGGTCTCGACCGCCGCGCCGCGCTCGCGCGCCTGCTCGCTGAATTGACCGCGGCCATCGTTGACGTAGAGGTGGTGGCGCAGGCCCCCGACGCTCGTGAGCATCAGATCGAGGTCACCGTCGCCCTCGATGTCGAGCCACGCCGCCGCGCCCACGGACTCCTCGAGGTCCAGGCCTGCGCTCTGCGCTTGGTCGTCGAAGCTTCCGTCGCCCCGGTTGCGCATCAACCGACCCGGGCCGTTCATGCGGGTCAGATAGACATCGGGCCAGCCGTCGCCGTCGTAGTCACCCACCGCGGCTGCGCCCAAGAAGCGCTCGGGGAGGCAGTAGTTGAACTGGTGCGGCGGATCGTGGATCCCTTGCAGCATGCAAAATGGGGGGATCATGAAGTCCCCCGGATCGAGGTCGAGGCCCGCAGCCGCGGTCACGTCTACGAAGTACTGCTGCGGCGGCGTGGGTGAGGGCGGCGGGAGCACGGCCCCGAGGTCGGGCAGCGGGTTGGGGTCGGGAGGCTCGCCGCTCTCGTCGTGCACGGGGTTGCGACCCGGTGGCTCGGGGGCGGACTCGGCCTCGCCCTCCGCCTCGGCCTCGGCGGTGGTACCACTCGTCGAGGTCGACGTGCTCTCGTCGGTGCCCCCCGTGGTGGCGCTGGGGCTCGGGTCGCTGCACGCGAGCATGCCCGCCAGGGGGAACAACCCCACGCTCGCTCGGCCGGCTACTCGCGCGAACCCCATCGACCTTCGCCAGAGCGTACGAGCAGCCGACCCGCTTGGCCATGCCTGAAGTGCGCGGAGGCATCAGCGCGGGGGGCCGGGCCGTACGGTCAGCGAGAGCAGGTCGGGGCGGGCGTAGTGCCCGGTCACGTCGAGCGCCATCGCTTCCTCGTCGCAGCGCCGGGGGTCGAGGTCGGCCACGAGGATCTGCTCGTGGTCGAGCGCTGGCTCCACGATCCACGCGCCATCGGGCCCTACGATCCCGCTGCCGCCGCGCAGCAGCAGCCCGTCGTCGGGGACTCCCACGAGCGCGTCGCCGAGCGCGGGCGGCAGCGCGTCGCGGTGGAGCAGGCTGCCCACCGCCAGCACGAAGCAGCGCGCCTCGAACGCATAGTGCTGGCTCGCGATCCGAGCCATCGGCTTGACCGTGGGCCACTGCGCGACGTGCACCAGCTCGTGCTGCTCGTGGAGCGCCTGTCGAGCCAGCGGCATCCAGTGCTCCCAGCACACCAGCCCGCCCACGCGCCCTGCGGCGGTCTCGGCCACGCGCAGCCCGTGGGCATCGCCCGGCCCCCACACGAGGCGCTCGGTGTGCGTCGGCACGAGCTTGCGGTGGTGCACGAGCAGGCGCCCATCGGCGTCGAAGATCAGCAGCGTGTTGAACAGCGTGCCGTGCCCCGGGCCCGCGTCGACGCGCTCGTTGATCCCCATCACCAGCGTCACCCCATGCTCGGCCGCGATCCGCCCCAGCGTGGTCGCGTGGGGCCCGGGCACGGTGATCGCCGCGCGGCGGAAGCGGGCGTGGAGCGCCTTCACCTCCGCGTCCTCCCACAGCCCCAGGCGCGGCCAAGCGTCGATCCACGCCGGGTAGCCCGTCAGCCACGTCTCGCCGAACGCGACCAGCCTCGCCCCCTGGCGCGCCGCATCGGCGACCAGCGAGCGCGCACGCTCGAGGCTCGCCTCGACGTCGAAGGGAACGCAGAACGCCTGGACCGCAGCGACGCGCAGCGACATGCGGTGATCATGGCCCGCGGTGAGGTCGGCGTCACCCTCGCGGGCTACGCCGCGGGGCTCGACGGCGCACGTGCGTACGGGCTACCTTCCTCTCACCATGTGGCTGCGCGAGCTCCGGGTGAAGAACCTCAAGCGCCTCCGCGACTTCGCGTTGGATCTGCGAGGCGCGGACGGTCAGCCGCGAAAGTGGACGGTGATCATTGGGCCCAATGGTACGGGGAAGACCTCGCTGCTGCAGGCGGCTGCGTTGGCGGCGGCGGGGAATTTTCGCGCTGACGACCTGGTGAAGGACATTCGAGCGTCGCTGCCCGACAAGCGGCAAGAGCGAGTTGTGCCGTTGAGCGTCGGGATGAAGGCGGGGTCCTCGCTTCGCCGAAAGCAGTATGCCGAGGTCGACATCTCGGCGGACTTCTCGTTTGGACCGATGGGGAGTGCTTTGGCCGCCGTGCACCCTTTTCATGGTGAGGAGGGCCCGCTCGGCTCGGCCGAGGTGCTGCGCAGCCGGATCAGGATCAGCCCCGATCGTGCTGTCGCGGGCAACGCTGGCTATTTCGATACGACGGGGGGCGCCGTAGATCCTACGGCCGGGCGCGACAAGAGCGGCGACCGTGACACCGACCCACTGGTCGCCGCGCGTGAAGACGACCTTCCGCATTGGTTCGTCGTTGGCTACGGAGTGCAGCGTGATCTCCCCGAGGACGCGCTCACCGTCACTCGCCCCGAGCGGGCATCGATCGATCGGTTGAAGGCACTCTTCGAACCGCACCAGCTCATCGGGCTCAACTTTCAAGCGCTGTTCAACGGCGAGATGGCGAAGAAGTACACGGAGCTCTTGCGGGATGTGCTCATGCATACCGGGCAGCTCATGCCCGGCGTCGAGGACATCGAGCTGCGTGAACGTAGTGGGGTCACCACGAACGAGGACCTCACCCAAGGGCATCGTGTTGCCCAGCGCGTGAGAGACGAAGCGCCCCTCAAGCTCCCCGCTCGCTGGCTCTCCCACGGCTACCAGTCCTCGCTCGCCTGGGTCGCCGACCTCGTAGGGCAGGTGATGCTGGAGAGTGGACCGGGCGTGGAACGCGAGGACATGGAGGGGCTCGTGCTCATCGACGAGATCGACCTCTACCTCCATCCCAAGTGGCAGGTCGGCCTGATCCAGGCGCTACGCGAGACGCTTCCGAACATGCAGTTCATCGCGACGACCCACTCGCCGATCCTGCTGAGCGCATTCCATCGTGATGAAGTGGTGATGCTCGACTTCGACGACGAGGGCAACGTGGTCCAGGTGGAGACGCCTCGCGATCCGCGGCTGCTGACCGGCTCGGAGCTCTACGAGCTGTTCTTTGGCATCGACAGGCTGTATCCGGTGGACCTCGGTGAGCGTCTCGAGCGCTACGTCCGAATTGCGACGGATCCGCATCGCACCGAGGAAGAGGAAGCGACCGCGCTGCGGTTGCTCGACGAGCTGCGCCGGGACGACGTCGAACCGGGGATCCCGCTGTCCCCACGCAGGATCAGCGACCAGGCCGGGTAGCGAGATGATCCGCATCGACCGGGGCCCCGAGCCCGACGCTCTCACGCTTGCGCGCGACGAACAGCTCGCTCGCGCTCGCCTGCGCGGCGGCCCACCCGTCGAGATCCAAGGCTACCAGGGCTCCCGCGAAATGCTCTCGGAACGCCAGATCTACAAGTGTGCATACTGCGAGCTGACTTCCCGTGCCGAGGCGGCACCCATCGAGCACTACCGGCCCAAGGGGAGGGCAGACGACATCGAGTGGAGCGCTCTTGCGACTGGCAAGAACCCCACGCCCGCGGATCTCGAGGATGACGGACGCTTCGACCGAGGGCTCCCACCACGCCGGGATGGCTTCACGAGGGTGCGCTGGAAG
>JBFIJN010000174.1:0-15996 GCA_041600735.1 Nannocystaceae bacterium | reverse complement strand
GGGCTTCGACCTCCGGCTCGTGCCCGACAAGTTGGCCGACCCGCTGCGCTGGGCGAGATCTAGGATGATCTTCGTCAACTCGATGAGCGACCTCTTCCAAAAAGGGGTGCCGGACGCTTACGTGTCCGCCGTATTCGACACGATGTTGCTCGCCAACTGGCACGTCTACCAGCTGCTGACCAAGCGCGCCCGGAGGCTTCGCGAGTTCACTCGACGAGAGCTGCCTCGGCTTGCCGAGCACAAGCACATCTGGCTCGGCGTGAGCGTGGAGGACCGGCGTTGGGGTCTCCCGCGGATCGACGAGCTTCGTGAGGCAAGCGCGGGGGTGAAGTTTCTTTCCGTCGAGCCCTTGCTCGAAGACCTCGGCGTGCTCGACCTCTCGGGTATCGACTGGGTGATCGTCGGCGGGGAGAGTGGCCTCGGCGCGCGGCCCATGGAGCCTGGCTGGGCGCTCTCGATTCGCGACCAATGCCGCGACGCCGGCGTTCCGTTCTTCTTCAAGCAGTGGGGCGGCGTGCGCAAGAAGGTCGCAGGTCGCGAGCTCGAGGGTCGCTGTTACGACGAGCTCCCCGAGCTCCACCGTGCACCGCCACCCGCTCGCGCAGAACGCAACCGACGCGTCGGGATCGTCGAGCAGCAACTCGCGGCCGGATTATAGCGACCGCGACGCACCGCGACGCACCGCGACTGCCGAGCAGCGATCATCGCCGCGACTTCACGGCTTGGTCGCCGCGGGCTTGTGTGAATGTAGACCCGTGATGCGAGGCTGCTGCCGTAGCGCGACCGCGAGCGTCCAGGCCGGAGCCACACGTCGGCAGACATCCCGGAGGTACGTTGTTCCGATGCCTCGATCAAGCATGAGGCCGACGACGGCTTCGTCCCAATCCGGGCCGTCGCCGACATCCCTCGCGGACTTGCTCGACTCGTGCCGTCTGCGCCGCTCAGTATGGCATTGAACCGTTCGGGCACACCCGCTACTGTGCAAGCCCATGAGCAACGGCAATGTGCCCCATGCGAAGCGGGTGAAGTTCAAGACGTTGGTGGCCAACGACAGCGGCCCTGCGCGCGCCCTCGAGGAGGTGATCGACACTCGCGAGGAGTACGACGATTGGATCACTTCATGCGTAGCGGACCGCGACGCCTTCCCCGCGGACTTCGACTTCGAGACCCAGATGCTCGTCGCGGTCGGTGCGGGCCAGCGGCCGACGGGCGGCTGGAAGCTGCAGATCATCGGTATCGCCGAGATCGTAGGCGGCTTCGTCGGGGTCCAGTGGCAGGTGCTCTACCGCCTCCAACGCGCAGATGGCCCGGTGACCAACGCGCTCACCCATCCCCAGCACGTGGTCCGTACGCACCGCTTCGAGGGCCTCATCACGTTCCGCCGCGTCGAGGAGCACGCCATGCCCACGACCCAAGCGGTCGGCGAGCACGGGCCGACGCTCACGACGCTCGCGGTCGGCGAAGAAGGGCCGCAGCCCACGACCCTCGCGGTCGGCGAAGAAGGCCCGCAGCCCACGACCCTCGCGATCGGCGAAGAAGGCCCGCAGCCCACGACCCTCGCGATCGGTGAAGAAGATCCGCAGCCCACGACCCTCGCGATCGGCGAGGAAGGCCCGCAGCCCACGACCCGCATGATCGGCGAAGAAGGCCCACAGCCCACGACGCTGGCGATCGGCGAAGAAGGCCCGGGGGGAGGCCCCACCACGCTCGCGATCGGCGAGGAGGTCGTCACCACACTGGCGATGGGCGAGGAAGGCCCCGGGTACGGCGGCGGCGGGTCTCCGTTCGGATCCTACTGATCCCTTGGCAACCGCGATGACACCGCGTGCCGCTGGTCTGGCGCTGGTCGTGGGGGGTACCGACGATCCGAACGTGCATGCCTTGTGCGATGCGCTCGCGCGCGGCGGCATCGAGACCTGTCGCCTGTTGGTGGGCCCGGGCGTCGATCCGTGGATTGCGTGGGACCTCGAGCGGGACGAGCTCGTGGTGGATGGGCGGTGGCTGGCACCGCAGGCGGTGTTCCTTCGCCATGACGTGTTCTCGCACCTCGGCGACGGTCGGGCGGCCACGGCTCAGCGCGCGCTGGCTTGGTACTGCGCGCTGGAGGGCTGGGTGTCGTGCCACCCCGAGGTGCGTACGTTCAATCGGGAGCATCGCGGGGCGGCCAACAAGCCCCACGTGCTCCACGTGGCGCGGCAGCTGGGGCTGGCCATCCCACGCACGCTCGTGACCAATGCCCCGGAGCGGGCGTTGGCGTTCGGGCAAGGCCAACCCAGTGTGGCCAAGCCCGTCGCTGGAGGCGGGCTGTGTCGTGGGCTCGAGGACGCGCTCGCCGCTGCGCAAGCGCGACAGGGGGCGCTCGCGAGCCCCGCGCTGGTGCAGGAGCGCCTGGTTCCCCCCGAGCTACGCCTCTACGTGGTCGGATCGCGTGTGCTCGGTTTCTTGGTGGAGTCGCCTCACCTGGACTACCGCGAGCACCACGACGCTCGCGTGGTCCCGACCGCCGTCGACCCGGAGCTCTCGGACAAGCTGCTCGCGCTCGCCCAGCGCATGGGGCTCGACTTCGCCGCCGCAGACTTCAAGACCTCGCCCGTCGACCAGCGGCCGCGCTTCCTCGAGATCAACACCGCACCGATGTTCGCGGCCTTCGACCGCGCGGCTGGGGGAGCGCTCACGGACGCAATGGTCGACGTGCTGTGCGCAAGGGGATGACCACGTGGGGGGAACCTTGAACAACCGGGTTCCCGTGATCCACCCCGAGCGCATGGGGCACGGGACGGTCAGAGCCCATCATGCAACGCATCATTCTCGCCCTCGTCGCCCCTGTTCTCCTCCTCGCCGCGACCTCCGTGCAGGCCACCCCGACCTGCACGAACGGCAACGCGCCCGATGCGTGCTTCAACACGCTGTGCGACCCGTACCTGGGCCCGCCGCCCGTGTATTCGGCCGACATCTGCTGCGACTCGAGCGAAGGCTGGTGCGTCGAAGAGGGGCCGCTGGGCTGCACGCGAGGCCAGGAGACCTACTACTGCGACTACGGTCAGGTCGACGCCGCCAGCGGCGAGGTCCACTGCTTCTTCGAGACCTACCAGGTGAATGCAGGCGATCCGCCGCCCGCCGCGGGCGAGCAGCAGCTGTGCTGCACCGACAACGGCTGCACGATCTTCGTGGCCGGCTGTGAGGGCGGCGGCGGCTGGATCGGCTACTGCTCCGGCGATCTACTCATCATGGAGGACGGCGCCGCGCACTGCTACCAGGAGGACTGCTGAGGAGCAGGCCAGGGGATCGACGGCGAGCTCGACGTCGATCCCCGGCGGCAGTGCCGACGCTGCCGCGAGGTGCCGACTCACTGGCACGTCATGCTGAAGCGAGCGTCCGGATCCCATGCATGCGCGAGATCCTCTCGCTGCACGTCCAAGAACGATCGCACCCACCGACCTCCTCGATCCCATCAGCCACCGATCCGGCTCGGGCTCGCGCGTTCGCATGCTGCGGGTGCGCGCGCCGAGCCGAGTGCTATCGTGCTGCCCCATGAGCGCGATCCACCAAGACGAGGCCAACCTCGCGACCGCGCAGCTCGAGGAGCTGCACGCGCTGCTGCTGGCGCACGAGGCGGAGGCGCAGCAGGGTCTCGAGGCCTCGTCGGACGACGCAAAGCCGGTCGACCTCGAGCTGTCGATCGGTCGGCTGAGCCGGGTCGACGCCATGCAGCACCAGCAGGTCGCGCTGGCTCGCCGCAAGCACATGGGCGTGCAGCAGCAGCTGCTACGGGCCGCGCTCGCGCGGGTCGCCGCGGGGACGTACGGGGTGTGCTTGGAGTGCGAGGAGCCGATCGGCTATGCCCGCTTACGGGCGCGGCCAGAGACGTCGCTGTGCCGACGCTGCCAAGAAGCCCGCGAGGGCTGAGCGCGCACCCGAGGGCAGCGAACGGCCGCTCCGGGCTCGTGTTCGCCACCTTGGCGACGAACGCGAGTGGTAGAGTCGTGGGGTGAGGGGCAGGGGGATCGGGGTATTGGTGGGGCTCGTCCTCGGGCTTCCGACGGCCGCACACGCGGCCGATGCGTGGAGCGAGCCGCATCCGGGGATGCGCATGCTGACGCGCACCACGAACACGCCCTGGCGGATCTGGGCGCTCGAGATCGATCTGTGCGCGTCGGGAGTCTCGATTCGCGCGACCCGCAGCGGAGAGCGACAGCGCACGGTGAGCTCGTTTGCGGGGCTGGTGAGCGCCGACGCGGCGATCAACGGCGACTTCTTCTCGTTCTCCACCTACGCGACCTCGGGGCTGGCGGTGGGAGCAGGGCAGCCGTGGGCAGATACGTCGGATGACAACGGCTTTGGCTTCGTGGTGTTCGGCAACGATCGCGCGGAGATCAAGCTGCCGGGCACGAGCCTCGCCGCGGCCGACGAGTGGATGGAGCAGCTGGTCTCGGGGCGGCGACGCATGGTCGACGAGGGCGTGCCCATGGCGTCCGATGGGACCGAGCTCTGCACGGCTCGTCACCCTCGCACGGCGGCGGGGCTGTCGAAGGATGGGCGCACGCTCTACCTGGCGGTGGTCGACGGGCGCACGACGCAGAGCGTGGGGATGACGTGCCCGGAGCTCGGCACGCTGATGGCGGAGCTCGGCGCGTGGTCGGCCATCAACCTCGACGGGGGCGGGTCCACGACGATGTGGGTGCGCGGCGATGGCGTGGTCAACTCGCCCTCGGACGGCGGCCAGCGGGTCGTGGCCAATCACCTGGGCGTGTTTGCGGGCGGGGCGGGGGATCCCGGCTCGTGCGATCGCAGCTGGGAAGAAGCCGCGATCCACGGCGAGGCCTACGACGCGAGCACGACCAGCGACATCGACGGCGACGGCGATGCAGACGTGTGCGTGCGCGCGAGCACGGGCGTGGCGTGTGCGCTGGCCGAGGGCGGCGCGCTGGTGGCCTCGGTCGCAGGACCCGGGCTCTCCGACGACACGGGCTGGGCCGATGCGAGCAACTGGTCGACGCTGCGCATGGGCGACATCGACGGAGATGGGCGCGCGGATCTATGCGCGCGCGCCAACGCGGGGATCCGCTGCTGGCTCTCCGAGGGCGATGCCTTCGCCGCGGCGGCGATCGAGGGCCCCGCGCTCGCCGACGAGGTCGGCTGGGCGGATCCGGCGTACCACGGCACGCTGCGCATGGCCGACGTCGATGGCGATGGTCGCGATGATCTGTGCGTGCGCTCGGCCGCGGACTTTCGCTGCTACCCCTCGACGGGGACCGGCTTCGGCGATCCGTGGACGCTGCCCGATCTCGGCGATGGGCTGGGCTGGGCAGTGCCCTCCCGCTATGGCTCGATCCGCATGGCCGACATCGATGGCGATGCCCGCATCGATCTATGCGCGCGCGCGGCCGAGGGCATGCGCTGCTGGGCCTCGACGGGTGCGGGCTTCGGGCCGCCGATCGAGGGACCGAGCTGGAGCGATGCCTCGGGGTGGAGCCGTCCCGAGTACTGGAGCACGATCCGCCTGGTCGATGTGGATGGCGACGGGCGGGCGGATCTGTGCGCCCGCGCGGCCGCGGGGCTGCGCTGTCACCTCTCCGAGGGCGATGGCTTCGCGGAGGCGATCGAGGGCCCCGGGTGGTCCGATGACTCGGGCTGGGGCGACTACGACAACTACTCCACGATCCGCTTCGCGGACATCGACGGCGACGGCGACGCTGACGTGTGCGGCCGCGCCAACGCGGGGATCCGCTGCTTTGCCTGGGAGGGCACGGGCTTCGCCGAAGCGGCAATCGTGGGACCCGAGCTCTCGAACGACAGCGGCTGGGGCAACGTGCGCTTCTACTCGACGATCCGCATGGCCGACGTCGATGGTGATGGCGACGCGGATCTGTGCGCACGCGCAGCCTCCGGTCTGCGCTGCTGGCCGGCCCAAGACGGTGCATTCGGTGAGCCGTGGGTCGGCCCCGCGTGGTCCGACGAGGCCGGCTTCGACGAGCCCGGCGTGTACGAGACGCTCCGCGCGGTGCGACCGATGCGACGCTGTGTGGTCGAGGAGAGCTGCAACGGCGAGGACGACGACTGCGACGGCATGATCGACGAGGGCTGCCCAGACGACGGCGCGACCTCGGACGGCGGCGGCTCGGGGGGCGCGAGCGGAGACGGAGGCACCGCCGGCACGGGCGGCGAGGGCGAGACGGCGGTCGACACCGTGGACCCCGCGCTGCCCCACGGCTTCGGTGAAGACGACGCGGGCGGCTGCGCATGCGCGGCCGACTCGCGAGCAGGATCACCCTGGATCCTGCTCGCAAGCCTCGGGTTGCTCGGGCTCGGCCGACGCCGACGCTCGCGCTAGCTACTGCGCCGCCTGTGCCCGCCCCGCACGCACGAGCGAGGCGACCAGCCGCGGCACGGTGAACGGCGGCAGCCCGGCCACGAACGCGGGCACGCGGGTCTCGCCGAGATCCTCGCCATCGCGGCAGCGCACGTTGATCGTGCCCTCCTCCGCCTCCTTGGCGCCCACGACCAGCAGGTACGGCACCTTCATCATCGTGGCGTTGCGGATCTTGTAGCCAAGGCGCTCGTCGCTGTCGTCGATCTCCACGCGCAGGCCGGCCTCGCGCAGCTGCAGCTGCACCTCCTGCGCGTAGTCGCGGACCTTCTCGGACACGGGCAGCACCCGCACCTGCTCGGGCGCGAGCCACAGCGGGAACGCGCCCGCAAAGTGCTCGGTGATGATGCCGAAGAAGCGCTCGAGCGAGCCGTAGCAGGCCTTGTGCACCATCACCGGGGTGTGGCGGCCACCGTCGGCGCCCACGTACTCGAGGCCAAAGCGCTCGGGCATGGAGAAGTCGACCTGGATCGTGCCGCACTGCCACGTGCGACCCAGCGAGTCGCGGATGTGGAAGTCGATCTTGGGCCCGTAGAACGCCCCGTCGCCGGCGTTGAGCTGGTAGGGGCGACCGCCGGCCTCGAGCGCACCGGTGAGCGCACCCTCGGCCTTGGCCCACATCTCGTCGGAGCCGATCGACTTCTCGGGGCGCGTGCTGAGCTCGAGGCGCACGTCGTCGAGGCCGAACACGCCGTAGACCTCGAAGTAGAACGCGATCAGCATGCTGATCTCGGCCTCGAGCTGGTCGGGGGTGCAAAAGTGGTGGGCGTCGTCCTGCACGAACGCCTGCACGCGGAACATGCCGTGGCGCACCCCGCTGAGCTCGCGGCGGTGCACCTGACCCATCTCGGCGATGCGCAGCGGCAGCTCGTGGTGGCTGTGCATGCGGTGCTTGTAGATCATCAGGTGGCCGGGGCAGTTCATCGGCTTGACCGCCATGGCCCGCTCTTCCTCGGGATCGTTGATCACCTGCGTGGGGTCGTTCTTGTCTCGCAGCTTGCGCCGCGTGAAGAACATGTTCTCCATGTAGTGATCGTAGTGCCCCGACGTGTGCCAGGTGCTCTCGGGAAGGATGAGCGGCGTGCGGACCTCTTGGTAGTCGTGGCGCTCGAGCTGCGCGCGCATGAACTCGATGAGCGCGTTGTAGATCGTGGTGCCGCGCGGGTGCAGGAACGGGAACCCGGGGGCCTCGTCGATGAAGTGGAACAGATCCAGCTTCTCGCCCAGCACCCGGTGGTCGCGCTTCTTGGCCTCCTCGAGCATGTGCAGGTACTGCTCGAGCTCCTCCTTGGTGAAGAAGGCCGTGCCGTAGACGCGCACGAGCTGCTCGCGCGTGGCGTCGGCGCGCCAGTAGGCGCCGGCGATCTTCATCAGCTTGGTGTGCTTGAGCCACTTGCTGCTGGGCACGTGGGGCCCGCGGCACAGATCGATGAAGTCACCCGTGCGGTAGAAGCTGACCTTGGGCGCGTCGGCGGCGGCCGAGAACGCGCCGTGGGCCTCGAGCCCGGCGATGATCTCCTGCTTGAACGGGTTGGCCCCGCCGTCGATCGCCACGTACTCGCGGTAGATCTCGGACTCCTTGCTGCTGGCCTCGCAGCGCACGAACGGCGCGGCGGCATCGGCGAGCTTCTTCATGCGCGCCTCGATGCGCGGGAAGTCGGTCTCCGACAGGGTCGTGTCGGCCGGGAGGTGGATGTCGTAGTAGAACCCGTCCTCCGTGGTGGGGCCGATCGTGAGCTGGGCCCCGGGGACTTCCTTCAGGATCGCGGCGGCCATGAGGTGCGCGGCCGAGTGGCGCAGCGTCTCGAGCCCCAGCGGATCGGAGGTCGTCACGATCTTCACCTGGGCGCCGTCGGCCAGCACGTGCGAGAGGTCTACGGGACGGTCGTCGACCACCCCCAGCACGGCCACCTTGGCGAGCTTGGGCGAGATCGACTTGGCCAGGTCGAAGACCGTGCTGCCTTGCGGCAGTGCCTTGGCCGAGCCATCGGGAAGCGAAACGGAGATGCTCATGGTGTCCTCGAGAAGCGGGTGGGCGGCGCAGGGTAAACCAACGAAAAACCCCCGGGGGGCCGGGGGTCTCTCGCACGCGAAACACCACACCGGTCGGCTAGGCCGAGTCGGTAGTGGTGGTCGTGACGTGAACGAGCGCGTGCATCGTTGCGGTCAACCATATCGCGTCAGCGCCCGCTGGCAACCGCCTCATTCGCGGCGCGGAGCTGCGGTGTTTGCGCAGCCGTGCCCGACCGGGGGCGGTGCTGGGCCGAGCCCCGCCGCACCCGACTTCACACTTCTTCATGATCGCGGGTCTTGGGCCTTAACACTCGCCGCGCATGTTGGGCTGCAGGAGCAACGACCCAGATGTTCGGATTCGTTCTTGGAGCAGTGTGTTTGGTAGGCCTCGGCATGATGGCCAAACGTCGACGGCGCTGGTACGCGCAGGCTTGCGGCTACGGTGGTGGCCCGGGCTGCGGGGTTGGGCACGCCTACGGCGGTCACCACGGTCATCACGGTCATTGGGGCGGGCATGGTCCGTTCCGCGGCTGGGGCGAGCCCGAAGGCGGGGGTTGGGCCGGTCCGGGCGCGGGCGGAGGCTTGGGCGGCCGCTGGTGGCGCGGCGGGCTGTACGCGATGATGCATCGCCTCCAGCTCACCCCGGATCAGCAGACGGTAGTCCGCGCGGAGCTCGAGCAGCTCGGCGCGAGCCTCCGCGAGCACCGCCAAGAGTGGGGCGCGACGCGTCGCGACGTGGCCGAGGCGCTGCGCGGCGAGAGCTTCGATGCCACGATGATGGGCGAGCTGTTCGGCCGCCACGACGAGCGCCTCACCGAGGTGCGTAAAGCGGTGATGCAGGCGCTGGGCAAGATCCACGCGGTGCTCGACGAGACCCAGCGTCAGCGCCTGGTCGAGCTGCTCGATCGCGGCTCGGGCCCGTGGCACCCGTTCCGCGGCGACATGGCGTGAGCTCGGTCCAGCTCCCCGCGGGCTGCTACCGTTGAGGTCGACGTGTCGATCCGAATCCTGCTCATCGATGATGACGCGCGGCTCTACGAGCTGCTCGCGCGCTATCTCGGTGAGCAGGGGGTGGTGCTGCAGCACGCGGCCGATGGCCTCGCGGGGCTGCGGGAGCTGCAGCAGGCGAGCTTCGACGCGGTGCTGCTCGACGTGATGATGCCCGGCATCGACGGGCTGGAGACGCTGCGACGGATCCGCGAGCGCACCCCGGTGCCGGTGCTGATGCTCACCGCGCGCGGCGACGAGACCGATCGCGTGGTGGGGCTCGAGCTCGGGGCCGATGACTACGTGCCCAAGCCGTTCAGCCCGCGCGAGCTACTGGCGCGGGTGCGGGCGGTGCTGCGGCGCAGCCGACCCGAGGCGCTGGGCGAGCACCTGTCGGCGGGAGGGATCACGGTCGACGTGTCGGCGCGCGACGTGCAAGTCGACGGGCGCCGCGTGGAGCTGACCGGGCTCGAGCTCGATCTGCTGGTGGCGCTGATGCGTCGGGCCGGGCGCGTGGTGCCCCGCGCCTCGCTGCTGTCCGAGGCCGGTCGCGACGACGTGGCGGTCGGCGAGCGCACGATCGACGTGCACATCTCGCGGCTGCGCAAGAAGCTGGGCGACGACCCCAAGACCCCACGGCGGATCCAGACCGTCCGCGGCGTGGGCTACGTGCTGGCGCGCGAGCCATGAGGCGATCCCATCCTCACGGGCAGCATCACGGACCGCCCCCGTGCGGGCCGCCGCGGGGCGGGCCGCAGCGGCGCTGGCGCGGGAACCCGCTGACGTACTACGTGCGCAGCCAGCTGCGCCGCCGCATCTTCTTGTGGTTCGGGGTGACGATCCTGCTCTCGGGGCTGGTGGGCGGCACGCTGGTGGGCGCGCTCTCGGGTAGCGGCGAGTGGCATGCGTCGGGCGGGCGCATGCCGCGAGTGCTGGGGATGCTGGCCGCGCTGGCCGTGCTGTGGGCGGCCTCGGGCGCGATCGCGTGGCGGCTGACGCGGCCGCTCGCGCAGCTCGTGCAGGTCACGCGGGCGATCGGCGAGGGCAAGCTCTCCACGCGCGTGGCTCAGCCGCGCGGGTCGGGCGAGCTGGCGGTGCTGGCTCGCGCGGTCAACGACATGGCCGATCGGATCCAGAAGCAGCTCGCCGATCAGCGCGAGCTGCTCGCGGTGGTGAGCCACGAGATCCGCACCCCGCTGGGGCACATGCGGGTGCTCCTCGATCTCGCGCGGGAGCGCGAGGGAGAGGGTGAGCTGGCCACGCTCGACGAGATCGAGCGCGAGCTGCTCGAGGTCGATCGCCTGGTCGACCGGCTGCTGGCGAGCTCGCGGCTCGAGTTCGAACAGGTCGATCGGCGGCCGCTCCAGGCCGATGCGCTCGCGGCTCGGGCGCTGGTGCGCGCCGAGCTGCCCGCGGAGCGCATGGTGATCGAGAGCGATGCGCTCGAGCTCGAGGGCGACGCCACGCTGCTCGGACAGGCGCTGGCCAACCTGATCGGCAATGCACAGACGCACGGCGGCGGGCTGGTGGCGCTGCGGGTGCTGCGACGCGACGGGCAGCTGTGCTTCGTGGCCGAGGATGCCGGCCCGGGCCTGCCCGCGGCGGCGCGCGAGCGGCTGTTCGAGTCGTTCGTGCGCGGCGGGACGGGCGGCAAGCTCGGCCTGGGGCTGGCGCTGGTCCAGCGCATCGCGGTCGCCCACGGGGGCGGGGCGTTTGCGGAGGATCGCGAGGGCGGTGGCGCACGCGTGGGGCTGTGGGTGGGCGAGGCCGCGGCGGAGCCCGAGTCGTAGCGGGGCGGGCCCGCGGTCAGTCGTCGGCGGCGCCGGCTTCGATCCACGCGCGCACGAGCTCGATGCGATCGTCCTCGAGCGGAGCGCCGGGCGGCATCGGGTCGCCCGCGGTCGGCATCGCCTCGGTGAGCTTCTCCATCAAGTACGAGGCACTGGGGTCCCCAGGCACCACCCGGACCTTCGCGGTGACCACACTCGAGCGCACCTCGACGAGGCCGGCGTAGGCGTCGTTGGCCGCGAGCGAGAGCATGCCCGCCGGCGAGGGGCCCGACTCGTGACAGGTCGCGAACACGCAGCTCGGCTGCAGCACGCGCTCGTGGATCTCGGTGAACGAGGGCGGCGCGTCGGAGGGCTCGCTGCCCCCGCATGCGGTCAAGACGAGCCCCAGCAGCAGAATTTGCGGAGCGAGCCTCATGGGCGATCCTTCTCGGACGGTATGAAGCGGCACGCGCCGCTGTCAAACCTGCGCGGCGTTCGGGTCCTCGACGTGTTCGATCGCGATCGGCTCGCGAGCTCGGCCGCGTGGCCCGTCGTCGTTCGCGCCGGAGCGCCCGGCGGCGCCGATCTGCACCGCATGCGACTTGTCAGTGAAACTTGGATCGCACATTGACGACGAGTGGCCGCGTGCGGACCGGCGCTGGGTGGCTAGGTTGTCCCCCGACGTCGCATGGCCACCGCCCGCAAGCCTGCGTGGGCGCTTGAAGCGACCCGAGGAGAGAGTCATGAAACGAGCAATTGTGGCATCGATCGCGCTATGCGGGTCGCTGGGCTGCGCCGACGGCGTCATCGACGAGCCGAGCGCAATGGACGAAGTGATCGACGAGCGCGTTGCGATCCCGGCCGATGAGCCCGGCGTGCTGAGCTTCGCCGGCGCCGAGTTCCTCGTGGAGCCCGGCGAGGACAAGGTCATGTGCATGTCCGTGGACTACGACGGCGAGGACATCGCCTATCACGATGCACGGAGCTTGCAGGGCCGGGGCGGCCACCATGTGGTGCTGCTGGGCGCAAGAGAGCCGCAGCCGGCCGGCACTGTGGAGGACTGCAGCAATAGTGCCGACATGGCGAAGTATGAAGTGCTGATGATCCCGCAGGCGCTGCCGCCGGGCTACGGCACGCGGCTGCCCGGGGGGCGCAACATGGTGATCCAGTCGCACTACATCAACACTACGGATCGGCCGATCTTGGTGCGAGACTTCGTGCAGTTCGACACCATGCCGATGGAAGACGTCGAGACGTGGGCGGCCCCCATCTTGCTCGGAACGCTCGATCTCGCGGTCCCGCCCCACCAGACCGCCGAGACCAGCTTCGATTGCGTGCTCGAGCAGGATCTCGAGCTCTTGCTGCTCACCGGCCACATGCACGAGTGGGGCACGCGCTTTCAGGTCGACGTGGGGCCATCGACCGACGAGCTCGAGCTGCTCTACCTGGTCGACCCGTGGCGGGCCGAGTTCCGCGACGTTCCGCCAGTCACGCTCTACCTCCAAGATCCCAAGCCGCTCGCCAAGGGCACGATCCTGCGCACCTCGTGTGCCTGGGCCAGCGACCAGGCGGAGACGCTCGTGTTCCCGGGGGAGATGTGCATCACCGTGGGGATCGTGGCGGGTCCTCGTGATCCGATCGAGTGCCGGGTGGGCGGGTGAGCGCAATGAGGCCGCGCCTGCTCGGTCTCGCGACCTTCGCGTGCGCGCTGGCGGCGGTCGCTTGTGCGCCGGGCAGCGACGCTGACGGCGCCACGGGCTCGTCCTCGGGCGAGGCGTCGAGCGGAGCCGAGGCCACCGGCACCGTCACGCTCGGCTTCTCGGTGTCCAACGGCGTGCGCATGGGCCCCAATCTCCAAGATGCGCTGGTCGGCCCGGTCTACGGGGCGCTGTACCTCACCTCCGAGGTCACCATTACCGGCCCGGCCGAGGGGGCGGTGCCGATCGTGGCGATCGAGCTCGACGAGGTCGACCTCAGCACCGTCGAGGTCGCCGAGGTGACGTGGACGAGCGCGCCGCTGCCCGCCGATCGCTACACGGTCCTCGCGATGCTCGACCTCGACGGGAACTTCGAGCAGAGCGACGAGCTCCCCGACCCGGGAGATCCCGTCACGCTGCCCACGCAGGCGTTCGAGATCATCGCGGGCGAGGACATGTCCTTCGTCGTGATCTTCGACATGATCTACGGCTAGCCGCGATCAGCCCGGCTCGGCCGTGATCTCGAGCAGGTTCCAGCTATTGACCCCGTGGTTGTCCACGTGGAACTGGATGAGCGTGCCCGCGGCGAGCTCGCGATCGGTGATCCACCCCGAAGCGACCAGCGCCGCGTCGGCGGGAATCTCGACCTCGTACGCCCAGTGGACCTCGCCCTCGATTCCGACCCCAGCGTGGCCCACGGCGGGCTCGGGGGCGCGCAGCTCGAAGTGCCACATTCGCACCTTCACGAGCTCGCCCGCGGCGACGTCGTCGAGGAGCGGCTGCTCGACCGTGAGGTAGTTGCAGCGGTCGGTGTGGACTTCGAACGCCGGAGAGCCGCCGAAGTCGGTCACGTCGTAGCCGTCTTCGGGGGCGCACTCGATGGCACTGGGCTTGGCCGCGACGAAGAGATCGCGAGCGGGCGGCGCCAGCACCCATGCGCTCGCGACCACGAGCGCGCGCGGCTCGGGGTCGGGCTCGCCATCTTCTTCGGGCGCACCGCAGGCCGCCACCGCCAGCACGAGCAGGCGGGGGAGGGCGAGCGGCGGCGCGTGCATGGTGGTCTCTCGCTGGTCTCTCGCGCCTAGGCCGGCGGCCAGCCGGTGAAGTCTACGATCGAGGGAATGCCGGGTGCGACGAATACTTCGCGCATCGAGTGATCGGTGGCCAGGTGGATCACCAGCGCGTCGGGCAGGCTGCGCTGGTAGTCGTTGACGTGGGTGGGCTCGTTGTCGAACACGGCCTGCACCACGCCCGCGCGCGGCAGCTCGGCGTGGACGCGCGCCTTGAAGTCGTCGTCGTCCTCTTCGAGCGTGGGCTTCATCCATAGCTGCACCGCCTCGCCGTCGGGGACCGGCAGGCCGACCCGCGCGAAGCAATCCACGCTGCCCGCGCGCATGCCCTCGTGGCGCCCGGTCACGTAGAGCACGCGGCCGCCTGCGCTGCGCACCGCGCTCACGAAGGCGACGGCACCCGCCACGGCCTCGTCGACGCGGCAGTACTCGGAGGTGAAGAAGCGATCGCGCCAGCACTCGCGGTAGGGCTCCACGTGGGCCTCGATCTCGGCGCTGGGGAGGCCCGCGTTGCGCATGGCCTCGCGAAAGTCCCAGCTCTTCCAGTGCTCGGGGCGGCTCCCGGCGAGCGCGCTCACCCCGTGCTCGCGCCCGTACTCGGCCAGGATGCGGGCCTGGCGGGGCTTGTTGTCGAGCAGGGTGGAGTCGAGATCGAACACGACCACGGCGCGAGGCTTGGCGCAGCGCTCGAGCACGCTGCGCAGCAGCGCGGTGGCGGCCGGGCCCCGTCGCGGTGCGACGGCAGCGAGCACGGGATCGAGGGTGGGGACGGGGTCGAAGTCTGGGCTCATGGGATGATTGCAGGTCTCAGTAGGCTTCGAAGGCCGGAATTTCGGAGGCGGGCTGCTCGGGCGCGGAGTCCTCGAACGAGGGCTCTTCGGACTCCGTGGGGTCGGGCGCAGACTCGCTCTCGGCGGGCTCCGCCGCCGCGTCGTCGAGCGCTCGCATCAGCTTGGGCAGCAGGTGCACCGGCGGAGCGCCGTGCGAGAGCGCCTCGTCGTGGAAGGCCCGCGCGTCGAAGCTGCGGCCGGCCTTCTTGGCCTCGGCCTCGGCCTGCTTGCGCAGCTTGAACCACGCCTGCGCGCCCACGAAGTAGGTGGACAGCTGGGTCGAGGTGACCTGGGCGCGCACCCACTTGGCCTTGGCCTCGCCCTCCTGCTGGAACGATCGGAACACCATCAGCTCGAGCGCCTCGAGCTCGTCCATGGTGCCGGCGTGGATCGAGTGGTCGAGGATCGCGTTGGTGATGGTGCGCAGGTAGAACTTGAGCCCGTGCAGCGCGATCGCCTTGGCGCGCAGCTCGGGCTCGGTCATCACCTTCCACAGCCGCCGGCTGATCGCGGCGGGGCGCTCGCCCTCGGGGGCGGCCCCGCCGTAGCCGGCGTCGATCATGGTGCGCTCGGTGTAGACGGCCCAGCCCTCGACGAACGGGCCGTTGGCGAGCACGCGGCGGATCTTGGAGGGCTCGCGCTTGGCGAAGTATCCCTGCACGAAGTGGCCGGGGATGGCCTCGTGGATCGAGAGGATCTCGAGCATGAAGTCGTTGTACTCGCGCAGGAACGACTCTTGATCGCTGGCGGGCCAGTCCTCGGGCACCGGCTGCACCAGGTAGAAGCTGGGCAGGCCGGGGGTTGCGGCGTCGAGCGGGCCGGGGGCGGCGAGGCCGGCGATCGCCACGCCGCGCTGGTGCGCGGGCGTCCAGATCACCTCGAGCACCTCGTTCTCGTCGAGCGTGACCAGGGCTTGGTCGCGGACGAACTGGTCGAGGCGCGCGAGGCTGGCCTCGATGGTGTCGCGCAGCTGCGGCGGGCTCACGTGGGCGGCGGAGAGGGCCTCGAGCACGGCGGCCACGAGCGCGGCCTGGGGGTCGCCGGTGGCCCGGCGCGCGATCGTGCGGCGCTCGGCGGCCGTGAACAGCACCTCGGCGAGCGGGGCGGCGAGCGTGGCCATGCGCCCGCGCACCGCGGCGTGCTCGAGGATGGCCAGCCGCCGGATCTCGGTGGAGGAGAGCTGGGTGTGGAGGGTGAGCTGCAGCTTGCGCTCGAACGCTTCCTTGCCCAGGCGCCACGGGGTGGTGGCCTCGGGCAGCAGCG
>JBFIJN010000173.1:0-16065 GCA_041600735.1 Nannocystaceae bacterium | reverse complement strand
GGCTAGCCGAGCTCAGCCCTTGGCGGTGGGATCCACCACCCGTCCCATGAACAGCACCGCGCCCGAGCTCCGGTCGCGCAGCACGAACATGAACGGGCGATCCACGTGGAAGGCGACCGGCGGCTCCATCGGCATGGCGCCTTCCACCATCACCACCGCGGTCGCGGCCGCGGCCTCGGTGCCCTTCTCGTCGACCTCGATGAACGCCTTGTGGAACGCGTCGCCGATGTAGAGCGGCGGCCGGGTCGAGGCCATCTTCTCGAACTGCGCCTGCTCCGCGTGGAAGGCCCGCTGCACCCCCATCGCCTCGAGCGTGCTGCGTAGCGAGGTCGACTCGGCGGGGTCGACCACGTACTTGGGCAGCCGCACATCCACCCGCGCCTGCGCGGCCGGAGCCTCGACCGCCGCGCCCCAGCGCTCGAGCAGCGCCGGGTCGAGCTTGGCCTCCACCGCCGGCAGCCCGTCGACCGCGTTGGGTAGCACCAACAGCATCGCCAGCCGCGAGCCCTCGTACGGCAGCTGCAGCAATCGCACCCCGACCTCCGGATCGGCGCTCGAGGCGAGGGTCTGGGTCATCGCCATCGTCGGCGCCTGCACGTCGCCGCCCGCGGCATGGAACGCGGCGGGCTGGGTGGCCTCCTTCTCGAACGGCAGCTGCCAGTCCGCCTTCAAGTAGATCGCGTTGGTCAGCACCAGCCGCGTGCTCTCGCCGATCGAGCCTGGCGGCAGCAGCTCGCGAATCCGGTCCTTGGTGCGTGCCTCCACCCACGCGTTGATCGCCACGCGCGAGCCATCGGCATCGCCACGAAAGTCCATCGGCTGCATCGGCGCGCCGTAGAGCGTGGTGGTGAGGTCCACGAACGGGGCCTCGAATGCGTAGGTCTTCTCTGCGAACAGGCGATTGGCCACCGCGAGCTCGACCTCGGCGGCTTCGTTCCACGCGCCCATCAGGCTGGCGAAGCCCTCGTGCAGCGAGTCGCCCGCCAGGCCAAAGTGGAACGCCGTCGCCAGCTCCTGCGCGGTCTCTGCATTCGCTCCCGCGTAGGTCATCGCGAACGCGAAGGCGATGCTCGCCGGAGACACGACCAGGTTGCCGGGGCGGCTGGCCGTGCGGCGATAGAAGTCCACGCCAAACGCGTTGATCGAGCGCGCGACCGCGGCCTCGGCCGCGGGGGTCACCACGGGCGGCGAGACCGGCGGAGGATCGACGATCGCGTTCACCTGCGTAGAATCGGATTTCGTCGGTTGGTTGGAGGCGGGCTCGGAGGCCCCGGGGCAGGCCGCGACGAGGGGGAGAGTGAGCGCGAGGATGAGGCGTTGCATGAGACCGTGGCCAGGCTAACGCATCACGGCGCGATCCCGCTCTCGTGCGTCACATCGCCCGCCTGCGCGCCTCAGTCGAGGGCCACGACGCGTGGGCGCGATGTTGCACCGTGCGATCGGATCGTCTCGCGAGTGCATGCCAGCGCGCATGCATTCATGGTCGCAATCGGCCACTGGGAATTCGAGCACCGCTCGAACTGGCCCCACAGGGATTCCCTGACAAGCTCTAAACTCACCACACGGCCCCGAAATTCCCAGGGAATTCCCGCGAGCCACATCGCGCGGACGTAAGCCCGGTGAAATTCTGTTCCGAGTGAACAAAACGCCGTAGCCAACGCACTCCTACATGTCAAGATGGCGACGGCGGGGAGCCGGCGAAGCAGTCCACGGAGGACGGCCCGATCCCCAGCCCGCTCGAGAGGGAAGCTTCGGCTCACCCTCGCCCCACCGACTTGCCTTCCGACCCTCACGGAGACAAAGCCATGGAATCCCAGTCCGTTGAAAACTTCGTTCGCGAGCGGTTCGCCGCCAAAGTGGGCCTCAGCGCCCCCGAGATCTTCGACGCCGATCTCACCCTCGCCGAGGTGGTGATGCGCTCCGAAAAGCTGCGCAACAGCGTCGATCTCATGGAGGCGTTCGCGAGTACGGCCAATGGCCTGCGCAAGGAGCACGGAGTCCGCGTGCGCCTGCCCGCGTTTCCGCTCGATACGCGGACCTCGGTGGTGCTCGAAGCCCTCACCGACCAGGTGGCCGCCAAGCTAGCCCAAGGAACGGACGCAGTCTGATGCTTGCCGCAAATACGAGCCCCCGTCGCGTGGAAGTGGCCCCGCCCTCCACCAAGTCCTATCCCCCCGTCCCCAGCGACCTCTACGAGGCGTTTCGCTCCGGCGCGCACACGCTCAGCTCCATGGGCTGGGCGCAGCAACAGCTGCACGAGGCGCGCCGCTGGAGCGTGGTGGAGATGCTGAGCCACATCGACATCGACGCAATGTCACCCGAAGACCGCATCTACGTGTGGAATGCGGGCAGGGCCGAGCTGACCACCAAGCCGGGAGCCGACAGAGTCGCACGACTGGCCGACAACGAGTGCCGCCGCTGGCTCGACGTCGACCCCGCGCTGGCCGCGGTGATGCAGGCCTGCGGCACGTGGAGCCGCTACTGGAACGAGGAAGAGGCGCACCACGAGACCGCCTTCAATCAGATCTCGGCGCGCCTGGGGATGCCGGTCGTGGAGGACACCACCTTCATCGAGTTCCGCAAGATCTTCCCCGACGACGACATGCTGCGCACGCTGACGCTGCTCGCGATCTCGGAGATCGCGGCCGCCAACAAGTACGTGTCGTGCTCGCGAGCGGCCCGCGACCCGGGCCTGGCCGCGCTGCTGCGCCAGGTCGCCTCCGACGAGATCCAGCACATGCGCTACTTCTCGAGCTTTGCGCGGGCGCTCGTGGACAGCGGCCACTACCAGGCCAAGGAGGCCGTCTCGGTCGTCTACCTGTTCACGCGCGAGGGCGGCGAGCTGTTCGGCAGCCGTCGCGAGCAGGTCGAGCAGCGCGAGTCCCACGTGAATTGGTGGGACCAGATCGAGACCAAGGACGGCGTCACCCAGCCCGACGACATCGAGCGTCAGCGCACGATGATCTTCTCCATGCTCAAATCGATCACGGGGATCACGGTGACCACCCCCGACGAGCTCGAGGACGCATGGATGGAGCTGGTGGGATGCTGAGCGGGCTCGGGCACGACCTCATCGCCATCCGCGAGCTCGAGGGTACCCAGGCGCTGCGCGAGCCCGATCTCTTCTTCACCGAGTACGAGCACTCGCACGCGACGCGTGCCGTCGAGCCGCTCGTCTCGCTGGCCGGCCTGTTCGCGGCCAAGGAGGCGTTCTTCAAGGCGGTGCCGCAGCTGCGCGGCAACTACTGGACCGACGTCGAGGTCGTGCACGACCACCACGGCGCCCCTCGATTTCGCCTCCACGGCGCGCTGCACAGCGCGGTCGTCGAGCACGGGCTCTCGATCCACCTGTCGATCTCCCACGCGGGCGACTATGCGTCGGCCGTGGTCGTGGCCGAGCGCGCGGGAGCAGCGGCATGAGCGGGGCGTTCACCGCCGTGTGCACGCGGCTCGGCGTGCGGCCCAACGATCTCGACAGCCTCCGCCACGTCAACAACGCCATCGTGCTCGAGTACTTCGAGGCCGGCCGCTGGGCTTGGGCCCAGCACCACGCGCTCGGGCCTCGCGCACAGATCGTGGCCGTGGTCTCGCGCGCCGAGATCGACTACTTGCGTCCGATCGAGATCCCCGAGGTCGAGATCCACACCGAGCTCGCCGAGCCGCTCGAGCCCGACGAGATCAACTACAAGGTCTGCTTTCGCCAAGCCGTGCTCGCCCCGGGCGCGGGCCTCGACCAGGCGCTCGCGCGCGGCCTCATCCACGTCGCCTTCGTCGATACGCGAAGCGGCACGCTCTCCACCGCACAAGACTTCATCGAACAAGGACGGCAGGGCTCATGAACACCCTCATCGACATGATCCGAGCGTTCGCCGAGCTACCCCCGTCGCGCGGCATCACCTTCTACCCCGAAGACCTCGAGGACGGGCACTTCCTCGCCTACCGCGAGCTGCACGGGCTCATCGGCGAGAGCATGCAGCTGCTGCGCGAGGCCGGCGTGGGCGCGGGCGACCGCGTGATCGTGCCGTTCGAGAGCGAGCGCGACGTGCTCGTCGCATTCCTCGCCCTGGTCGGGATCGGGGCGCTACCGCTGTCGATCAAGCCCTACACGTTCGGGGGAGATCGGGCCTCGTACGCCGAGTTCGTGCAGACCGTGGTCGAGCGCTACCGGGTTCGTCACGTGCTGTGCACGTCGAGCGTGGCCGAGCTCGCGCTGGCCGGAGAGTCGCTCGCGCTGCCCCGACCCACGCGGTCCACGACCCCCGAGCTCATCGACGCGGGGCCCGAGGATCTGGCCTTCGTGCAGTTCTCGTCGGGATCGACGGCGTTCCCCAAGGGCGTCCCCGTGCACCACGGCCGCGCCATCGCCAACATGCGCTTCATCGTCAGCCTCGACGAGCGCCGCCCCGAGGATCCGGGCTCCACCTGGCTGCCGCTCTATCACGACATGGGCCTCATCGGCCTGATGACGTGCCTGATGGTGGGGAGCCCGGCCTTCCTGCACTCCCCCGCGCAGTTCCTCATGGATCCGATCGGGTGGCTGCACCACATGTCGCGGACTCGCTCCACCGTGTTCGTCACCCCCAACTTCGGCATCGACTACGCGCTGCGGCGGCTTCGCGATGCCGAGCCCGATGCGCTCGACGGGCTCGATCTCAGCGCGCTCCAGTGGGTGTACCTGGGCAGCGAGCCCATCAACATGGACACCCTCGACGAGCTGTGCGAGCGCCTGCGCCCGTATGGCCTGCGGCGCGAGGTGTTCAAGCCCTGCTACGGCATGGCCGAGTCGGTGCTGATCGTCACCTGTGCGGGGCGCGAGCACGGCCCGCGCCAGCGCAGCTTGGGGCCCGGCGCTCCGCTGGTCTCGGTGGGGAAGATCCTCCCCGGCTTCGAGCTCGACATCGTCGACGAGGACGGCCGCTCGCTCGAGCCGGGGCAGCTCGGCGAGATCATGCTGCGCGGCGGCACCCTGGCCGCCCGCTACTTCGAGTCCGAGACGCCGATCTGCGACGAGGGTCAGTTCTATGCGACCGGTGATCTCGGCTGCATCCACGAGGGCGAGCTCTACATCGCCGGGCGCGTGGGCGACCGCATGAAGGTCAACGGGCAGAGCTACTTCGCCAGCGCGTTCGAGCAGATCGTGGAGCTGCTGCCGTTCGTGCGCCCGGGTCGCGTCGCGGTGCTGCAGCCCGGCGAGCAAGTCACCGTCCTCGCCGAGCTCCGCGATGTGCGGGTGCTGTTTGCCCGCCGCCAGTACCAGCAGGCGCTCTGCGACCACCTGTTCAGCAAGACCGGGGTGAAGGTCCGCCCGGAGGACGTCTACTTCGTGCGCCACGGGCAGCTGCAGAAGACGAGCAGCGGCAAGCTACGCCGCGCGGCGATGGCGCAGGCGATCCAGTCGGGTCAGCTCATCGAGACCGACTTGGTGCGCCACACCACCGATCGGCTGCGGGGCTACTTCCAGAAGATCCAGTATCTACGACATTCTGCGAGGAAATCGGCCTAGCGACCATTTTCGCCTCCGTCGGTAGCCCAGGGCACATGATTTTCATGTGTCATGGCGGTGAATCTCGTGCAACGAGAGTGTCACAGGCCGCCCCTCCAAGTAAGATGAGGGGCGGTCTACACCGCAAGGAAGGGCCCGGGAGTTGGAGGCCTCGCCGAACACCATCGAGCGTCGAGAGTACAAGTTCCTGATCGATCGGTCGAAGGCAGCGGCCGTTCGCGGGGCAATCCTGCCATTTTGCAGGATCGACCCATTCGCGGCCTCCTCACCTACACGAACCTACACGATCGAGACCCTGTACTTCGACACCGAGGACCTCTCGCTGTTCTGGGCCAACGACCACGAGCAGGTCGACCGCATCAAAATGCGCGTTCGGCGCTACGCCGACATCCCCAATAGCCCGCTCTACTTCGAGGTCAAGCGGCGCATCAACGACGTCATCTCCAAGAGTCGTGGTCGCGTGGCCCAGACCGCGTGGACGCAGCTGCTCTCCGACCGGGCGGCGCCGATCCCCGAGGAGATCGTGGGTCGCGATCGCGTGGCGGTCGAGCGCTTCATGGCGCTGGCTCGCACGCTGCACGTACGCCCGTTCACGCTCGTTCGCTACCAGCGCGAGCCCTACGTGAGCACCATCGACGACTACGCGCGAGTCACCCTGGACACGTGGATCCAGGCCCACAGCTGTGATGCGCTCACGTTCGAACCCGACGGGGGGCGCTGGCGGGCGCTCGATGGCGCGATGATGCAGCGCGCCCGCGAGTCGCTGATCGTGCTGGAGCTGAAGTTCACCAACCACATCCCGCTGTGGCTGGTCAATCTCACGCGCAGCTTGGGGCTCGCGCGTGGTGCGTTCTCCAAGTACGGCAACTCGATCAAGGCGTTCCACGAGACCCCGGCCGTGCGCACGCCGAGGTTCGCCGGAGGCTGGCGTTGAGCGAGATCTTCGTGTCGGGCCCGGCCGGCGTCGCATCCCCGCAGCTGGCCGCGCTCTCGCTGCTGCTCGCGTTCGGGCTCGCGCAGCTGATCGGAGCCGTCTACGTGTGGACGTTCCGCGGCATGTCGTACTCGACCGGGCTCGTGCACGCGATGATCATCGGGGCCACCGTCGCGGCCATGTTGATGCTGGCGATCGGCAACAGCATCGCGGCGGGCATCGGGATCGCGGGCGGTCTGGCGCTCGTCCGCTTCCGCACCGCGCTCCGTGAGCCCCGCGACATGATGTTCGTGTTCGCCTCGCTCGGGGTCGGCATCGCCTCGGGCCTCGGCGCCCACGCGGTCGCGGTGCTGGGCACGGTGATGTTCTGCGTGGCCGTGTTCACGCTCTCGATGTCCGAGTTCGGCAGCCAGCGCCGCTTCGACGGGCTGCTGCGCTTCCAGCTGCCGATCTCCGCCGACGACGGCGAGGTGATGAAGCTGCTGCGTCGTCACAGCAGCTTCGTCGCGCTCGTGACCCTCCGCGAGGTGGCGCAGGGCCACGCAATGGAGCACGCCTATCAGATCCGCCTCACCGATCCCAAGCGCCGCACGCAGCTGGTCCAGGGGCTCGAGCGGCTGCCGGGGATCCACGACGTGTCGTTGCTCTTGCAAGAACCCACCGTGGAGCTCTGAGATCTCGATGCTGGGCTTCCTGCAGCGACGGGTACTTCCGTTCACCGTGTGGCTCGCGAGCATGGGCACCGCCGCGTGGCTCTGGCACGGCCTGCACGTCGGGTCGGCGCGGGGCTACGTCGAGGGGATCTCGTATGGCATCGCCGCCCCGCAGACCGGGCGCATCGCCTCGATCGCGGTGTGGCCGGGGCAGCACGTGCAGGCCGGCCAGGTGATCGCCACCCTCGACGATCGAGCGGTCGTCGAGGAGCTCGAGCTGCTCGCGATGGAGCGCCGCCAGGTCGAGGCCCAGCTGCGCGCCGCCGCCTCGGAGACGAGCTTTCGCGTGGGCCAGAACAGCCGCGAGATCGAAGAGTCGGTCGAGTCGGCCGAGCTCGCCCGCCAGCAGGCCCGGGCCGATCGCAGCGTACGCGCCGCGCAGCTCGTCGAGCTCGATGCGCAGGTCGAGGCCATGCGCGGGCTCGTCGACAAGCGCATGGCCGACGGCCGCGAGCTGGCGCAGCTCAAGGTCGAGCATGCGGCGCTGCGCAAGCAGCTCCAGGTCGATGACGGCATCATTCGGCAGCTCGACAGCCAAGCCACCTCGGCGCGCGCGCGTCGAAGTGGGGTCCCGGGTGACGTGACCGAGCGCGCGGTCGAGCCGCTGCGTGCCGCCCTCGAGGTGATCCGCGGCCGCGAGGCGCTGCTGGCCCAGCACAAGGAGGCGCTCTCGCTGCGCGCCCCGGGGGCCGGCGAGATCACGAGCCTGCACCTGCGCCCCGGAGAGCTGGCGGTCGAAGGCGCGGTGGTCGCCACGATCGCCGGCCCCGCGCAGGCCTCGGCCGATGGCCGCCCGATCGTGTTCGTGTGCGCGAGCGAAGAGGATGCCGCCCGCATCGAGGTCGGCGAGGCGGTGCGCCTTGGTCCCCCCGAAGGTGGCGGCCAGGTGCTGCTGGCCCACGTGGAGCGGCTCGCCCCCGAGGTCGGCCAGCTCCCGCCGCGTTGCTGGCGAGATCCCCGAGCGCCGCAGTGGGGGCGCGGCGTCTACGTCGTCACCGACGAGCCGGTGTCGCTGCTGCCCGGGCAGACGTTCTCGATCGACTTCACCGGAGAGCCCTCGCCCGTGCCGACCAAGACCCCCGCTCCGCTCCCCGCCGCCGAGCCCACGCCCGCCTCGCCCGCGCCCGCCTCAACCGCGGCCGAGCTCGCGATGCCGGTCCCGATCCTGGTGCCGGCCGAGCTGCGCGCGCGCTCCCGCTTCGAGCCCTCGGCCGTCGTCTGGTGGCCGGGGCGCGAGCGCTACCTGGTGGCCAGCGACGACACGGGACTGTCGGGCCCGACCGAGCATCGCCCGTGGCTGTTCACGATGAGCACCTCCGGGCAGGTCGACCCCCAGCCGCTGGTGGTCGAGGGGCTCGATGCGCTCAACGACGTGGAGTCGCTCGCGCTGGCCGACGACGGGGGGCTGTACGTGCTGGCGTCGCAGAGCCGCAGCCGCAAGGGCAAGCGCTCGAGTGCACGCCAGCGCTTTGCCTACGTCGAGCTCTCGGCCGCGGGCGCGCGCGCGACCGCTTCGGTGCAGCTCGCCGCGCTGCTCGACGCCGCGGGCCCCGAGATCCTCGCGGGCCTCGGGCTCCCCGACACCACCCAGCTCGACATCGAGGGGCTCACGCCCACCGCCGCGGGCGGGCTGCTCCTCGGCCTCAAGGGCCCGCTCGATCCGCAGCACCAGGCGATCGTGTGGCACCTGCGCGATCCACAGCGCTTGCTCGCGACGGGCGACCTCAGCGAAGGCGGGCTCGCGGTGTGGGGGCGCATCCCGCTGACGATCGTCGCCGACGGGGCTGCGGCGCCCGCAGGCATCTCCGATCTGCTCGAGCTCCCCGATGGCTCGCTGCTCGTCGCCGCCACCGCGGCCGGCACCCGCGAGCCTCACGTGCAGGACGGCGCGCTCTATCACCTGCCGGCCGGCTCCGCGACCCAGGCCCCGCTGCTCGTGCGTACGTTCGCCGGCCTCAAGCCCGAGGGGCTCTCGCGCTCGGCCGACGGCCGCTCGATCATCATCGTCTTCGACGTTGGCGACGCCACCCCGCAGTGGATGGAGCAGCCATGGCCCGCGCCGTGATCGCGCTCGGGCTGGGGGTCGCCTCGGGTTGCTTCCACGCCACGCCCTACTCGCCCGCGGCCGCGCAGGAGCAGTGGCGAGCGCTGCGCGATGCGAGCGCGGAGCGAGCCCCCCGCGGCCGCGAGGGCATCGACGCCGACGCGGCGACGGCCGGCCCAGGGCTGACCGCCGAGCAGACCTATGCGCTCGCGCTCGCCAACAGCTCCGAGGTCGCCGCGCTCGAGGCCCTGGCCGAGACCTCGTCGGCCGAGATCCAGGCCGCACGCCAGCTCGAGAACCCGCAGCTGCGCCTGACCGGCTTCGATGTCGACGACGTGATCTCCAGCCAGCCCGCGCTCAACATTGGGCTGCGCATGCCGATCCCACGGCCGGGCACGATCCGCGCGCGCGTGGCGGGGGCCAAGGTCGCCGCCGAGGGTCGCCGCAGCCTCTCGGCCGACGCCCGGCGGCTGCTGCGTGAGCGCGTGTTCAAGCTCTACGCCCGGCTCGCGATGCGCTCGGCCGAGCTCGAGCAGGCGGCCCAGGTCGTCGCGCTGAGGGACGAGCGCCGCGTGCAGCTGGCCGCGCGAGCCGAGCAGGCGGTCGCCACCAGCGTGGACGTCGCGATGGCCGAGGTGCTGTACGCCGAGGCCAAGCAAGCCGAGGCCGAGGTGCGGATCGAGCTGGCCGACGTGGAGGAAGAGCTCGCTCGCCTGGCGGGCACGCGCGGGGCGGTGAAATTCCAGGTCGACCCCGCGCAGCTGCGGGTCGAGAGCGCCGCGCTCGATCGCGATGCGCTGATCGATCGCGCGCTCGAGTCGCGACCGGAGCTTCACGCCGCCCACGCGCAGCTGGTCGAGGCCCAGGCCCAGGTCCACCTCGCCCGCAGCGAGGCCTGGCCATGGTTCGAGTGGGCGCAGCTGCAGTACCGCGCGGCCCCTGGCGGAACCCCCACCGCGTTTGGCTTCGGCGTCGCGCTCACGCTGCCCATCCTCAGCTGGAATCGCGGGGCCATCAAGGCGAGCCGCGCCACCGTGCGCCAGCGCGAGCTCGAGGAGCGGGCCCGCATCGTCGCGATCGCCGGCGAGGTCGACGAGGCGGTGGGCCGGGTGGAGCGCACGGCCGCGCGCGTGGCCGAGCTCGAGCGCGAGCTCCTGCCCGCCGTCGAGGAGGCCACGCGCCAGGCCGAAGCGGCGATCGCCACCGGGGCCCTCGACCCGCTCGTCGCCAACGAGATCCAAGTCCGCGCCGTGACGGCTCGACGGACGCACCTCGCGGCGCTGCTCGAGCATCGCGAGGCGGTGATCGAGCTCGACACCGTGATCGGAGAGGCCGACCCATGAACCTGCGCCCATCCCTCGCCGCCGGCGCGCTCGTGCTCGGCTTGACCACGCTCGGGTGCTCGAGCGACGACCCCTGCCCCGCCTGCGCCGGCCCCGAGGCGCGCGGCATGATCGAGAACCCCGAGCTCACCGAGCTCTCCGGCGTCGCGGCCAGCGCCCGCTTCGACGACGTGCTGTACGCCCACAACGACTCGAGCGACTCCTCGCGCTTCTTCGCGCTCACCACCGCAGGGGCTCACCTCGCCACGTTCGAGGTGATGGGCGCACGCAACGACGACTGGGAGGACATCGCGCGCGCCCAGTGTGCGTTCGGTGATTGCCTCTACATCGCGGACATCGGCGACAACGGGCTCGACCGCACCTCGTATGCGCTCTACTTGGTGGCCGAGCCTCCGTCGATCGAGCCGGGCACCCACACGATCTCCTCCGAGCAGGTCTCGTTCACCTATCCCGATGGCCCGCACGATGCCGAGGTGCTGCTGGTCCATCCGCTCACCGGTGTCGTGACGATCGTGACCAAGGAAGCCGACGGCCCCGCGTCGATCTACACGCTGCCCTCGCTCGTCCCCGACGGAATGCTCATGGCCACCAAGGTCGGCGAGGTCGAGCCCCCCAAGGGCAGCAGCAAGCTCACCGGCGGCTCGGTCCATCCCGAGGCCACGGGCATCCTGCTGCGCACCAAGACGCGGCTGTTCCACTGGCCGATGACGCCGGACCAGAGCGTGGCCGAGGCGCTCGCGGGCGAGGCCTGCCAGCTCGAGCTCGCCGATGAGACGCAAGGCGAGGCGGTCACCTGGCTGCGCTCGGGCGCAGGGATCTTGACCATCGGAGAGGGCCTCAATCCTCCCGTCAATGTTTCGAGCTGCGAAGGATCGTGATCATGAAGATTAATCGAGCGAGTCTCTCTCCCGTCGCGACCGTGCTGGCCCTGCTCACGGGATGCCCCTCGGGCGAGCCCATGGGAGGCACGGCCGGCTCCGGGACGGACACCGAGCCCACGACGAGTGCAGACAGCACCGACGGAGCTCCGAGCGACTGCGGCAACGACGTCATCGACGGCGACGAGCAGTGCGACGGGGCCGAGCTCGGCGGCGCCTCGTGTACCGACGTGAACCCGGCCTACACCGGCGGAACGCTCTCCTGCGGAGCGAGCTGCACGTTCGATGCCTCGGCGTGCGAGCTGCCGCCCGGCACCGCGCTGGTGGCCCTCAACGAGGTCACCTCGGACTCGGTGCAGAGCGGGCGCTTTGCCGGGCCCAACGACGCGATCGAGCTGCACAACGCCGGCAACGCCGACGCCGACCTCTCGGGCTGGCAGCTCTCCGATGATCCCACGCTCCCGGCCGCCAAGACCTACGTGTTCCCGGCTGGCACCACGCTGGCGGCGGGCGAGTTCATGGTGCTGCTCTCGGTCGACGCGACCACGATGACGGGTGACCTCCCGTTCGGGCTGAACAACAGCGGGGAAGAGACGCTCACGCTCGCCGACGACGCGGGCGGGGTCGTCGACTCCGTGCTCGTCGATGGCTACCTGGCTCGGGTGTCGTACTGCCGCTTGCCCGATGTCAGCGGGCCGTGGTTCCAGTGCGAGCAGACCTTCGGGGAGCTCAACATGCTCGCCGACACGGCGTGCGGCAACGGCATGGCCGAGGACGCCGAGGAGTGCGACGGCGCCGACCTGGCCGGAGGCACCTGCGAGGGTCTCGGGGTCGGCTACAGCGGAGGCACGGTCTCGTGCTCCCCCACCTGCCGGCTCGACGCCGAGGCGTGCACGACCACCAGCGACCTCGTGCTCAACGAGCTCAACGCGAGCACCGACGACATCGAGATCTTCAACGGCGGCGGCGCAGCGGTCGACATGTCGGGCTGGATCCTCACCGACGACGAGGTTCGTGCGGACTACGACCCCAACCTCGACATGGCCGAGCTCGTGTTCCCCGCGGGCACCGTGCTCGCTCCCGGCGCATATCTCGTGGTGTCGCTCGGCCTCGGCCCCGGCCAGCATCCGTTCGGCCTCGGGCTGATGGGCGACACGATCACGCTGGCCGAGCCCTCGCCGATCACGATCATCGATCAGGTCACCTACGGCGCCGGCGAAGCGACGGTCTCGTACTGCCGGCTGCCCAACGGGCCCGGCAATCCATGGATGCCGGGCTGCAACCCGACGATGGGCGCCGCGAACTAGAGGCCGCACCGCGAGCTACGGCTTGGGCGGCCCCAGCACCCGATCGCGAACCGCGGCCGCCCACGACTCGAGATCGGTCATCGAGTCGTCGACCGCCCCCGGACTGGGCAACCGCTGCTCGAGCTGCGCCCGCAGGAGCTCCCGCCCCCGCCGCAGGCGACTGCGCACGGTGCCCTCGGGGACGTCGAGCACCTCGGCCAGCTCGGGCCCGCGGATCCCTTCGAAGTAGTACAGCTCGAGCGCGACCTGCAGATCGACGGGCAGCGCTCGCAGCCCCTCCAGCAGCAGCCGCTGCCGCTCGCCCTCGGCGATGAGCCCGCTCGGCGAGACCCCGAGATCGACACACGAGCTCACGCCATAGTCGATCGCGCCCTCGCGATGGCGGCGACCGAGGTGGTCGTAGAGCTTGTTGCGCGCCACCGTGAACGCGTAGGTGCGAAAGCTGGCGTCGCCGCGAAAGCGGTCGCGGCTGCGCACGCACGCGAGGAACGTCTGCTGCACGAGATCATCCGCGCCGTCGGTGACCTTGTTGCGGAAGAAGCGAAACAACGCATCGAAGTAGCGATCGAACAGTGCATTGCCGGCCCAGCGGTCTCCGTTGCGCCACGCCTCGAGCAGCTCGAAGTCCGTCTTCATCCGCAGCGGGACTCTACCGTGAACTCGGGGCGTCGACAGGCGCCCGGCCAAGGTGGGCGCCACACGAGGTCGCATCGACTAGTCTGCGGCCACGCGAACCGACCTCAGCCGACCCGCCGCATGCCGGCCCGCAGCGCGACCCGAGAAGATCCCATCGGAGACCGACAACCCGCTCACGTAGCCATTGGAGGCCACGCCCACCGCGGTGCGCCCTGCGGCGTAGAGCCCATCGATCGGCGCGCCATCCGTGGACAGCACCCGCGCGGTCGTCCCCTCGGTGCGCAGGCCGCCGAGCGTGAGGCACGGCGAGGGGTACATCAGCGAGGTGTTGTCGAGCGGGATCCCATAGAACGGGCCCTGCTCGATCGTCGCGAGGTGCTCGGGCTTCTTGCCCAGCGCGTCCTGGCCCGCGCGCACGCCTTCGTTGTAGGCACGCACCGTTCGCTCGAGCCCCGCGGCATCGATGCCGATCGCAGCGGCGAGCCCCGCGAGCGTGGGCGCCGAGCGGCACGCGACGTAGCCGTTGATGATCCCGAACGCGCGCTGATAGAGCTGCAGCGGCTCGCGCCGCACCTGCTCGCGCCCGCGCGCCATCGTCCTCGCGTCGACCACCAGCGTCCCGCGCCCGCCGTGGCGCTCGACGAGGTGCTCGCCCACCTTGCCGCCGTAGAGCGTCTCGTTGCAGATGCGCTCGCCGCTGCGCCCGACCAGCACGCCGCTCCACCACGCCTGCGGGGGATCGATGAAGCGCGGCGCGCTGCATCGATCCATCTGCCCCACCGCAGCGCCGACCGCCTGCCCCATGCGGATCCCGGTGCCGTCGTCCCCCGCCGTTCCCAGGCGCAGGCTGCAGCGCGCGTAGTCGGGCGCGTTCTGCTTCATCAGCGTGGGGTCGAACACGAACCCGCCCATCGCCAGCACCACGCCCCCCTTCGCCCGCAAGAACCGACGCCGACCCGCGCGCTCGAGCGCCTGCAGCGAGCGCTGGGCCACGCCCCCGAGGGCCGGGCTCATCCCGCCGCCGTACTGCACGAACCCTTGCATGGCCTCGCCCGCCGGCCACAGCCAGCGGCGCAGCTCGGTGAGCACCACGCCGATGACCGCACCATCGCCGTCCACCACCAGCCGCTCGGCTCGCGCATACGGGCGCAGCTCCACGCCCAGATCGTGCGCGCGCCCGCGCAGCGCCGTGGTCACCAGGTGCCCCGTGAGCCCGCGACCGAGCGGCCGATGCCCGCGCGGCGCCGGCGTGGCGTGATCGGAGTATGGCGGGCACAGCTCGTTGCCCGAGAAGTAGAGCGTGCAATCCTCGGGGGGCAGCGCGGTCTTCACCACGCTGCCGCTCACCGGGAACGGGCAGCCCATCGCGCGCAGCCACTCGAAGTTCTCCACGCTGGTCTCGCAGAACGATCGCAGCACCTCCTCGGTCACCACGTCGCCGGTCTCGAGCCGCAGGTACGCGTACATGTTCTCGGGCGAGTCTTCGTAGCCGAAGCGCTGCTGCAGGTGGGTGCCGCCGCCGAAGTAGACCGCGCCCGCGCTCTTGCCCGTGGCTCCTCCGCCGCCGAAGCGATCGAGCAGCACCACGTCGGCCCCGTTGGCGCGCGCCTCGACGGCCGCACTGCCGCCCGCGCCCCCCAGGCCGATCACCACCACATCCGTGTGCAGATCCCAGCTGCGGCGAGCGCCCGCATCGATCACTCCGGTCTCGTCTCCACGTAGCGGCTGGTGGTCGCTCATTGGGGGTCGGTCTACCGCTTTCCGGCGCGGCGCGGCACCATTGCGGGCAGTGAGCTTCGTCCACACCGTCGTTACGGGAGCCACCGGCCAGGTGGGGCTAGAGCTGTGTCGCGGGCTGAGGGCCGCGGGCAGGTCGGTCCGCGCGGTGGTGCTGCCCGGTGATGCGGTGGCGCCCCGCTTGGAGGCACTCGGCGTCGAGATCGCCCACGCCGACGTTCGCGACGCGCCCGCGCTGCGGCGCGCGCTCGAGGGCGCCACCGATCTCTTCCACCTCGCGGCCATCGTCAGCACCACCTCGACTCACGATCTGCGCATGTGGCAGGTCAACGTCGAGGGTGCCCGCAATGCCTCGCTCGCCGCGCGCGAGCTCGGCCTGCGCCGCATGGTCTACTTCTCGTCGATCGTGGTGTTCGACCCCGATCCACTGGAGGAGCCGCTCGACGAGACGCGACCCCGGCTGGCCGTCGCCGCTGGCTCGCCCTACGTGCGCAGCAAGGTCGTGGGCGAGGCCACCGTGCGCGAGCAGCTCGACGCCGGGCTCGACGTGGTGGTCGTCCACCCCACCGTCGTCATCGGCCCCAACGAGACCCACCACGTGGGCGTGGTGCGGAGTCTCTTGTTCAAGTACTTCGCGGGCCGCCTGCCCGCCGTGTTCTCGGGCGGCTTCGATGCCGTGGCCGTCACCGACGTCGTCGACGGCGCGATCGCGGCGGCCGAGCGCGGTCGCGCGGGCGAGAGCTACATCCTCGGCGGCGGCGAGCACCACTCGATCCCCGCGCTCTTGCGACGCATGGGCGGGCTGACCAACGCGCCCGTCCCCCGCGTCGCAATCCCGCTGCCGCTCGCTCGGCTGGGGCTGCCCGTCGTCGACGCGGTCGCGCGCCTCACTCGAAGCGCTCCCGCCTACACCCACGAGGACCTGCGCCAGCTCGATGGCAACCGCCAGATCCGCGTCACCAAGGCCCGC